>SLLL01000236.1 GCA_007134085.1 Balneolaceae bacterium | reverse complement strand
CCATTAAATGCATTGTAGCTCCCCACTTTTAAATCCGCACCGGCAAGATTACCTGTTATCAAAATATCGGAGTATCCATTTCCGGAAAAATCTTGTGTTTGAATCCCGAATATTTTTGAAAATTGTGCCTCAATCGGCAGTTCTTCTGCTTTGAATGTACCATCTCCATTATTAAAAAAAATGGTTGAATAAAGATAATTCACTTGCTTTCGGTTGGGTTCTAACGGAAGAACATCAAGTAGATTATTTATAGTAGCTTTTCCAAAAGCCTGATGTGTTGGGAAGTTTGCCATAATACCCGGCATCATCCTAACATAATCCTCTCTGTTGTGTGCAGGGTATTCATTCCTATTACCTTCAGAATCTGTTTTATAAACAGTAAGAATCATCTCAAAAAAGCCATCATCCGTTAGATCTCCAAAGTAAGCTGAAACCGGCTCATTTTGAGACGCTCTGTAGAGTGAGTTCAACCCTAAATTTCCTGCAATGATATCCGGGAAACCATTTCCTGATATATCCGCTACATGCAGCTTACTCCACCATCCGGTAAACTTATCCATCCCGGTTAATTTAAGGGGTTGAAGTATATTCCCGTTATTTTGCAGAATAGTTACCGGCATCCAATCCCCTGCTACTACAAGATCTTGAAATCCATTACCGGTTACATCGTAGAACAACGCATCATTAATATTGCCAATTTCAATCAGATCAGGTGCAATTTCAGAGGTTGCTTCAGAAAACCTGATACCATTTTCGCCAGAATTGTTGATCAAAATGGTACTTGATACAGATTCTGGATATCTGCCAGGTTTTAACCTCCCTCCTACAAAAAGATCAGGCAAACCATTGCCGGTCAAATCTGTTTTAATTACAACTGAACCACTTGTTCTTATATCAGGCAGGGCATCAGGTAAAAAGGTAAAACTGCCATTTCCATTATTTTCAAAAAAGAGATCCCTATAACGTTCATCACCTCGGGGGTACTCCACCCCGCCAGTTACAACGTAGATATCATTCCATCCATTACCGTTTGAATCAAAAACTAACACATCGGCAGGTGTGATATCATCATGTGGCAAGTCACCATCAAACAAAAATTTCTCCTCTACATAGGTACCGTCATCTTGCTGGAAATAAATAACCCAGCTGTTAACAGAATGTGCAGCTATGAAGATATCTTCCATTCCATTCCCGCTTAAATCAGCTACAGCAACAGCCGGGCCAATTTCTGACAATTTGAAGGGAAGCATTGGCTGCTCGTGAAAATCATTGTAATACCCGGGGTGATGCCTGAAATTAACCCCACGTTCTTCTGTAACATCATTAAATAGTGTGACTAAATTATCCTGGTGTTTTGGAGTGTATGTGAATGCATCTCTGATATCAGCTTTTAATGTTTGATTGCTCTCTACTCCAATCAAAACGGATCTTTTTTGCCCATCTGTTTTAGGCCAGCTGATTACCACAGAATCGGCTACTGAATAGCTTCCAAGCCCGAAATGAAGAGTAGGGTCAACAGAAGAGAGATACCCGCGGTATGGCGTGTTCTCGTGCCGCTGATGAAATCCATCGCCAAAATAAACATCCACAATAGCCCCAAGAGCATCTCTGTTTGTATCTGAACCGTTGAGTTTAATTTTTAGCCAATTATTTTCCTCAGCCCCTCCGTTTTTTAAGATATGGTTTCTGTAGATCATGGCGGGTTGATTGGTATTGTTTATAACCAGGTCAAGCGCGCCATTGTTATTAAGGTCAACATAAACAGCTCCGGTTGAATAGGTAGGCGCATCAAAACCCCATTCTGTTGTAACATCTTCAAATGTAATGTTCCCACTGTTTTTGAAAATATAGTTTGGAATTTTTACTTCCGGAATTTTCGGGAGTGCAATTCGCATGGGCATGATATTTCTAACGCGGCCATACTCATCCCAAAAATCTTTGTCGGTTACATCTCTTGGTATCCCATTGGTTACGTAGATATCCCGAAAGCCGCTGTTATCAAAATCAGCAAGCAGCGCAGCCCAGCTCCAATCGGTTACGGCAACATTGGCGAGCAACGCTACTTCACTAAAAACCGGCAAACCGTTTTCATCAATACTACCACGATTTAACTGCAGCGTATTTCTGGTGTATTGAGGATGAAAACCTGCAAAAGCATCATTGATATAATTACGGTAATTGTTTGGATTAGCCATCATCTTGCGCCTGAGGTTTGTCTCAGGAAGCATATCGAGTGTAAAAATATCAGGCAGGCCGTTATTTGTAAGATCAGCAATATCCGTTCCCATTGCCGAATAACTTGTATGTTTAAACAGCTCATTTGCCATATTGACGAAAGTTCCGTCACCCTGATTAATCCAGAAAAGATCTTCTGAGATGTAATCATTAGCTACATAGATATCTTTATAGCCATTTTGATTGATATCCACAATCTGCACTCCAAGCCCATGGCCGTCTTTGATAATGCCAGCCTCACGGCTAACATCCCGATATACAAGGTGGCCACGTTCTTTGCTCCACTCAGCTCTTAAAAGTTTATCAGTATTAGCCAATCGGTCGGATTCTCTTTGAGCCAGAATATTGGTGTAAGAAATTTCAGATCCGCTATACGCAACAAGAAGGTACACATCCAAAAGGCCATTATTGTTTGAATCAAAAAAGACTGCGTTTGTTGTATAAGATGGGTCATCCAGCCCGAACTCTGCAGCCATCTCTTCAAAAACCGGAATGCCATCTTCATTCAGCCCTTTGTTTATATAGAGTTCATTTCTCCTGAGTTCAGAGTTTTGTTTACCGGTTACACTCAGGTAGATATCAGGTAAGCCGTTATTATTGATATCAACTATAGATACTCCACTGTACCACTTTTCAAGGCTTCCAAGGAGGCCAGAAGTTTCAGTTACATCTTCAAACCGAAAATCTCCCCTGTTCAGATATAAACGATTTTCAACCTCATTCCCTGCAAAAAAAAGATCCGGCAGCCCGTTACCATTAAAATCCGCTACTCCAATTCCTGCACCATTGTAGATGTATTCATTGGTTAGCACGTTATTTGTCTCAGTCTCTGCAACTGAGTTTATAAACGTAATTCCTGTATTTTCGGGAGAAAGCTTTTCGAAGAGAGACGTTTGTCTGGTACAATTAGAGATAATAAGCGTAGATCCCAAAAGAAAACCTAAAACAAAATGTCTGTATCGACCGGCTGCAATCATGTAAGAAAGTTGAAGAAGTTATCTGCTGTTGCAATTTTGCAGATGATACTAATTAGAGAATGAAGATCAAATCTCTTTGCCCAGTTTTCCGAGGTTAATCACTTCCACATCTTTAATGGTTTTCTCATGAATGGTAAAACGAACGATAGTTCTATAAATCTGAAAACCCTGCTTACCGGCTGCTCCGGGATTCATATAAAGCATTTTATTGAGTGACTGATCCCGTGCAATTTTCAGAATATGAGAATGGCCACAGATGAATAAGTCGGGTGGATCATCTTCAATGTTATCTTTGATTGGAATGCAATATCTGCCGGGAATTCCTCCGATATGAGTCATCCATACATTAATTCCCTCTTTTTCAAATCGCTGATGCAAGGGATATTCATTGCGGATATCCTGTCCGTCTATATTGCCATAAACTCCTATTACTGGGGCAATTTTCTCAAGTTCTTGCGCTATTTGAATGGTTCCAAAATCGCCGGCGTGCCAAATTTCATCTCTGTCAGCGAAATATTCGCTAATTTGGGGGTCCAGATAGTTATGAGTATCTGATATAAGTCCTATTTTGATCATGCCTCTGGTACGTAATTCTTTTCGTATAGTACGAATACTGCCAAAGCTTGCAAAACTTTTTAGAACTCTTTGAACGAATTCATGCACTACCATTCATTCAGCGTAATTATTGTAACCTGGAATGCTCTTCCACATCTAAAGCGGTTTTTACCATCTGTTGCCAAAACAGATTACTCCAACTTGGAAATCATCATTGCAGACAACGCTTCTTCTGATGGTTCTGCCGAGTGGATAAAAGCCAATTATCCCGAAATCAGGATTGTAACATTCAATCAAAATCATAGCTATGCCGGTGGAAATAACAGAGCGGTAAAATATGCTACCGGAGATATACTTCTATTCTTAAATAATGATGTACGAACGCCTCCAAACTGGCTTAGTGAACTTAATGTGGCTTTTCAGGATGATGGCCTCTCCATAGCACAGCCAAAAATTTTGTCAGAAGTAAAGTCTGATTATTTTGAATATGCCGGTGCATCTGGTGGATTTATTGACTGGCTCGGCTATCCATTTTGCCGGGGTCGCATGTTTGACACCTTGGAGAAAGACAGCGGTCAATATAATGACCAGGCCCCCATTTTCTGGGCTACAGGTGCTGCCTTTGCTATCCGAAAAAAACTATTTATTGAAGCCGGAGGATTTGATGAAGATTTTGAGTTCCACATGGAAGAGATTGATCTTTGCTGGCGCTGCCTCAAAATGGGGAAAAGTATTGCTGTTGTACCTAAGAGTGAGGTGTTTCATCTTGGAGGTGGTTCGTTACCGGCAAATTCACCCCGAAAGGTTTTCTATAACTACAGGAACAGCCTTATAATGCTTTTGAAAAATCTGGACAGATTTGTGATTTCAAAGATTTTCTTTAGGCTTTGTCTTGATGGGATATCGGGAGTACGTTTACTGTTTCAGGGAAAACCTTCAGAAACGCTCGCTATCATACGCTCTCATTTTGCATTTTATGGAATGGTGAGCAAAACCCTTGTGAAAAGGAAGGATGCAGAGAAAGGAAAATCATCAGATTCATATAAGTCACTGATATTAAATCGCCTGATATTATCGGAATATTTTCTTAAGGGGAAAAAAACCTATTCCGAACTATAACCCCTGCATCCTAAGCCATGATACGTTTATTTAAAAAGCATCGGTGCAAACTCCGACAGATACAATCTCCATCTGTCCCAGGTATGGCCACCGTCACTTTTTCTGTAAATAAAGTTAAAGTCGCGCGCTTCGAGCAGTTCAACCATATGCTCAACACTGTCATAGAGAAAATCATCGGTTCCGCAGGCAATCCAATACAGTTCAAAACCCAGTTCATTTAACTGATCCATTTTAGTTATGGTGTGTTCAATCAGTTCATCGGCTTCATAGCCAAAAGCCCCCGTTCTGATTACGCCCATACTCATTACACCATAATAGTTAAACATTTCCGGGTAGTGATACGCAAGGCGCTGAGTTTGCCAGCCTCCCATCGATAAGCCGGTTACAGCTCTGTATTCGCGTTCGGGTATCGCACGAAAATTGCTTTCAATAAATGGAATAACATCCTCAACCAAACTTCTCTCAAACTGCTCATTTCCCATTGTATTCAGGAATCCGGGATCTGCTTCGCTGCTGTAACCTGGGGTGTTAAACCATGATGATGTTTGATTCGGGTTTCCATTCGCCATAACAACAATCATTGGCTCAGCTTCCCCGCTGGCAATAAGATTATCCAAAATGCGATTTGCAAGCCCAAGTTCTGTCCAAGCTTTTTCATCACCACCGCCACCATGCAGCAGATATAAAACAGGGTACTTTTTATCTGATGTTTCATATTCGTGAGGTGTGTAAACAACCATTCTCCGATCTAAATCAAGAAATGGAGATGGATACCATATCTCCTGAAGAGTTCCACTTTGTGATTCATTCACTTCATAATATCTGCTCGCCTCACCTGACAACAGAAAACCGCTAAAGTGATTTCGCCCATCTCGAATTACTAAGGCATTGTGAGGATCGATCAAACGAAGGCCATTTGAAAAGTAACTGTAGGTATAGTAGTCGGGATCCAAATTTTCTACTGTTACTGACCATACCCCATTTTCAGCTTTTGCAAGTTCAATTCTCTCATCCCAGCCAGGCATCCAGCTGCCATGAAGTTTCATCTCTTCAGCATTTGGCGCAAGTATGCTGAATGTAACACTCCCATTATCAAGAAATTCCGGTGATACAACGGTAATTTCCTGAGGCTGTGCATTTACATATGTTGTCATTAATAGTGTGCTAATTAGGGCTAATAAATATTTTTTCATATTTCTTTAAGTTTTACTCTATCGAGTTTTAATTCTCTATGTACTTGATTCTTTATGTGATTTTGCTCAATAATGATTGCCAGTCACATTATTGTTTCTTTATGTAACAATAGTATAATAAGGCTTTCTGTGATATCAACAAAACAGAACAACAGCAGTTGAAACAAAAAATGTATTTTGTTAATGAA
Organism: Balneolaceae bacterium; assembly: GCA_007134085.1. GTDB lineage: Bacteria > Bacteroidota > Rhodothermia > Balneolales > Balneolaceae > Rhodohalobacter. Next base: position 30,464 of record SLLL01000236.1, on the reverse strand, counting down.
CGGCACTCTAAGATTTACAGTTTTTAAGTATGTGAATATGTGATAATCACATGTCTCTTGGTTATGAGGCTGTTCTTTAGGTGCAAACTCCATCACATAATGTGGTGGAGTTTTTTTAATCTTTATCACCCCAAAATGGAGCTCAACTCAAGGTTCGATATAATTATAGCTGGATCGGGTGCAGCGGGGCTTACAATTATCTGGTATATTCTCAAATCCCCAAAACTGAGAAACAAGAAAATTCTAGTACTGGACAAATCCATCAGCCCAATTAATGATAAAACTTGGTGTTACTGGGAGAGTGAGAATCTTGAAATAAGTGAGTTTATACACCACTCCTGGAGTGAATTGGAAGTTGGTGCGAATGGAAAAACTTTCTCAGAAACACTCACTGAGTACAACTATAATTGTATACGGAATGGTGATTATGCTGCTGCTATCATCAACAAAGCAAAAGAGTTATCCAATATTACCTTTCTCGAAACTTTCATAAACTCTTTCAAAAGCAAAGATCAATTCGGAGTTGTTGATACAGAGTCCGGTATTTTCGAAGCTCCAATTGTTTTTCAGAGTGTGTTGCCATCACCGGGATTTGACAAATCCAAGGTTGATGTTTCCCTCATTCAACATTTTATAGGCTGGGAAATTGAAACAAATAGAGATGTTTTCAATCCCGAAAAAGCAATTTTTATGGATTTTAATGTACCACAAAAGAATGGGGTAACATTTATGTATGTTTTGCCCACCCAAAACAATACAGCTTTGGTTGAGTACACTATATTTTCTGATAAACTATTAAATGAAAATGAATATGAAGCGGAAATTGAGGACTATTTAGAACATAGGTACCAACTCACTCAAGATGATTACAATGTATTGAGAAAAGAAAAAGGCGCCATTCCTATGGAAGATCGTCAGTTTGATACATGGTATTGCGATAATGTGATGAATGTTGGCACCGTTGGCGGCCTAACCAAACCAACTACCGGTTATACCTTCATTCGGATCCATAATCAATCAAAAGAGATTGTATCCGCATTAGAGCAAAATAGAAAGCCGTCTGTTTCACAATCCTCAACATACAGGTTCAGGGTATATGATATGATGCTTCTTAATATACTTAACACAGATCATGAGATCTCACTAACAATCTTTCACGATCTCTTCAAAAAAAATCGGTTTGATAGAATACTCCGTTTTCTTGAAGAAAAGACATCGATATTCCAGGAGTTATCCATTTTTTCCACTCTGCCCTATATTCCTTTTTTCAAATCTATTTACAAAATGAAACACCGAATTTTTACCGGAGCCTGATATGTTTCGAGCTTCCAAGCATTTTCTGGCGGTGGCTTATCCGGCAAGCTTTTTTTTCATTTTGCTCTCCCTCGTATATCCTGAATTAAATAATGCGATTGCACCATGGGTTGTGATTGTCAGTGTGTTTCTAATCGGCATACCACATGGCGCTATTGATCATATCATGGCAGCCGAAATATTTAATATCGAGTTGAAGCTCAAAGATCAGCTCCTGTTTTATGGAAGCTACCTGTTGCTAATGTTTATTCTTGGGGCTATTTGGATTTTCTTCCCGATAGCAGGTATGGTTATATTCCTGATCATTTCAATATATCACTTTGGGCAAGCTGACATGGAGGAGTATCTAAAAGAAGGTACTTCACTTACGTGGTTTTGGCACATAATCCGCGGTTTATACATCATTTTGCTTATCATTTTTTCTGATATATCTATTACCTACCCCATTCTTGAACAAGCAATGAATATTACTGAAGGATCGCTATCAATTATGATTTCTGATCATACAATAGTTATCTACATCAGTTTGTTCATCTATCTTGTCATTACAGTTTTAGGATTTATGAAAGGTGCATTTTCAAGTAACTGGTTGTACATAGCAGATACTATCACACTGTTAGCACTTTTTTATTTTACGGGCCCATTGATTGGCTTTGCTCTCTATTTTGCAATTTGGCACTCTGCCGGCCACATTAATGAGATGAGAGAATATTTTAAGACAAAAAATAAATCATTAAGCATATTCAAATTCTATAAACTATCCTTCCCTTTCACTCTAATTTCTGTAATTGGCCTTTTGATTCTTGTATACATACAAAATGCTTTTGGAGTTCAGGACATGTTTTTAACGCTAATGTTTATTTTGATTAGCGTGCTCACTTTGCCACATATGTTGATTGTACACAAGATGTATAGCACTTAAATTGATAGTAATTATAAATTTTTTGTTTATAGAAAAAATCCATTATTGCATGATTAAATTTTTTTTAGTTATTTCATTCCGCTCGACATCTACGATTCACTAATTTCTACGGTTTTTTTGGTTATATGGCTATAAGAAGTATAATAATCGCTTTTCTCTTTGCAATAGTTGCATGTAGTAATTCAATGAATGAAAATGTAGTGCTACTAAGTATTGGTGATAATTTTCAGGAAGCCAACGATAAAAATCCCCCATTTACTACGTTCATTGTAGCATCGGGGGGGCACTACCTTCAATCTGTAAGAAATCCTAAAATAGGTAATAGCTGGATTGGCCAGGATGGTGCAATTATGGATGGTTATGATGAAACAAGTGAAGCATTTAGAGGCGCCGCAAAACACATAACTATTGAGAATATCAAATTCAGAAACTACGTTAATAATGCTATCAACATTCGTTCCGGCAGAAATATTACAATCAACAATGTACACATTCGTGATACAGGATCGGGTGATGGAAATCAAAATGGAGCCATACGTGTAGCAAACGTTCGCGGATTATCAGTTACGAATAGTCATTTTGAACGGGTAACCGCCGGAATATTACCCACCGAGTCGAGAGGGCCAATCGTTATTGAAGGAAATACAGCTCTTAATATTGGGCGCAATTTTGTTCAACTCGATCAGGTTCGTGGAGAGGGCATCCGGGTTCGTTATAACTCAATGGAAAGAAATGGAGATGAACTTCGTGCAGGAGCCTCAGATGTTGAAGACTGGATCTCTGTTCATATGGTTTACGGAGAGCCGCTTGATCCTGCACAAATCAGTTATAACAGAGCCAGAGGACATGGCACATCAGATTCAGGCGCATTTATTATTTTAGGTGATGGCGGAGGCAGATATATTATCGCAGAAGGAAATGTTGGTGTAAGGCCAGGGCAGGTAGGTATTGGTATTGCCGGTGGCAGAAATATTCGGATAAATGATAATATCATGTACAGCTCAAATTCTGAGGTGAGCAACGTTGCATTTTATTCTGCTGATATTACAGAAGCATATGAATGCCGGTATCATACCATACAGAATAACCGAGCTAACTGGGAAAATGGGGTAGAACAAAATAATTTTTGGAGCGATAATGAGTGCGAAGTAAAGGAGATTGGAAATATATTTCCTGACTTTTCTATCTCTGATCAAATCTGGTATGAGTTAAAGAGTATCACCAACTTTTAAGCTGATCAGTTATATTATTTAGAGGTGTATCAATCTCTTCTCCAAAAATTTCAAAAGGCACTTCATTTGTTACAATCTCACGTACATTGCTTTTTTCAATGATCTCTTTGTACGTTTCATAACAATCCAGTGCTCTCTGAAACTTTTCCATATCTGCATCGCTACATAGTTCAGTATATTTTATCTCCTCATCGGTTGAAGCTTCCAGCCTGAATTTACCGCTAATATCAACCTCACCCGATCTTGTATAAAGAGCCAACCTTTTCAAAAAACCAGCATCTGGCCTCTCTATTAATTCACAAAAAACGCGCTTAACAACTGCATGCGTAACAAGGTGATCGTGAAATCCACTAATTCCATGTACTGCATAGGTAATTATTATAGCAGGTTTGATTTCGTAAATGTGATCGATAACCACTTTTTCAATATCAATTGGGTTGACATTTTTCAGCTCCCCATCGGGCAGATCTGTCACCCTCATGCCGGTTAATCCAAGGGTTTTTTCTACGCATTTCATCTCTTTATACCGAGCTTCGCCCATCTCTTCTTTACTCAACCCTAATTTATAACGCTGTTTTGTAGCTTCACCTTTGGTAAGAGTTAAAAGGTGTACTTCAAATCCTTGTCTAAGTTGTGCAGCAATTGCCGGAGCCGGCCCAAAAGACTCGTCATCTGGGTGGGGAAATATGTAAAGTATTCTCATGATCTTTTTGATGGGTGAAAAAAATAAGAAACCCGATAGGGTTTCGGCCTATCGGGTTTGGTTTTTGACATATCAAGCCTAAGACAGCCGGAACAAGCCGGCTTCTTTATGTCAAGGTCAAGAGCAACCTGTTGTAGACCCACAGGTCATACATTTCAGGCAAGTTCCGTTTCTGATCATCGTCATGCTTCCACATTCTGGGCACGAATCACCCGTGTATCCAAGTTGTTTCGCACGGCCGTAATCGGTATCAGTATCATTGGCTGCAACAGCCTGAACTTGGGCTTTTGCAGTTTCAGTTTTCACTACCGTAATTTGGTTTTTTTTTGACTGCTTTTCAACCTCTTCTGCTAATTCTTGTTCTTCAGACGGTTTTAACTTTCTCAAGAGAATTTCTTCAGGTGCAACATGAGCTAAGTCATCGCGCCCCAGGTAAGTAACGGCAAGTTCTCTGAAAATATAATCTATTACTGAAGTGGTCATCTTAACATGAGGGCTGCCACTTACCATTCCGCTTGGCTCAAATTTTGTGAATACAAAGGCGTCCACAAACTCTTCCAGCGGAACACCATGCTGCAATCCGAGTGAAATAGAGATGGCAAAACAGTTCATCAAACTTCTGAAAGCTGCCCCTTCCCTGTGCATATCGATAAAAATCTCACCAAGCTGGCCATTGTCATATTCACCGGTTCTTACGTAAACACTCTGGCCGCCAATTTTCACCTTTTGAGTATAACCACTTCTTCTGAATGGCAGCCTTTGCCGGCGGGCAACATATTTGTGAATGATCTTCTCGGCAGTTTGCACAATTCGATCCTGCGCAATAGCCATCTCTTCATTCTCATCTTCCAGTTCTTCGAGTACATCGCTCATTGAGTTCAACGGCTGGCTTAATTTTGAACCATCACGATAAAGGGCATTTGCTTTAAGCATCTTCTGCCATGAAAGCATATATGCATCTTTAAAATCTTCCACAGTTGCTTCGTTAGGGAGATTAATTGTTTTGGATATTGCACCTGAAATGAAAGGTTGTGCAGCTGCCATCATATTGATGTGGCCTTCAGCTGAGATGTACCGTGTACCAATACGGCCACACTTATTCGCGCAATCAAACACTGGCAAATGCTCCTCTTTCAAAAATGGTGCGCCTTCTACAGTCATTGTGCCACACACATAATCATTGGCTTCCTGAATCTGCTCACGCGAGAAGCCCAGGAACCGAAGCATATCAAAACTGTGATCTGATAGCTGCTGCTCCGTTATTCCAAGTGTATCTTTACAGAACTCTTCACCAAGAGTCCAGTGATTAAACGCAAATTTGATGTCAAAGCTGCCCGGCAGTGCAGATTCTATCGCATCAAGTTTCTCCTTTGTAAACCCTTTTTCAGCAAGATTATCCTTATTGATATGCGGACATCCATCCAGGCTTCCAGCCCCTTTAGCATACCGGATAATTGCATTGATTTCACTTTCAGAGTAACCAAGATTCTTAAGCGCTAACGGTACACTTTGATTGATGATCTTAAAATATCCACCGCCGGCAAGCTTCTTGAACTTAACAAGTGCAAAGTCGGGCTCAATACCGGTGGTATCGCAATCCATCACCAAACCAATAGTTCCCGTTGGGGCAATAACGGTTACCTGTGCGTTTCTATAACCATGTTTTTCGCCTAAAGTAACTGCGGCATCAGAGTCTTCCCTGGCTGCTTTAAGCAAATAGTCCGGGCAGAAATCTTCACTGATTCCCATTGGAGCAATCGTTAAACCTTCATACTCTTTTTCTGGCACACTATAAGCAGCGCGCTTGTGATTTCGCATCACTTTGAGCATGTGCTCTTTGTTTCGTTCGTAACCCTCAAATGCACCAAGTTCTTTAGCGAGCTCAGCACTCGTAGCATATGCTTTCATATGCATAATAGCCGTTAATGCACCGGCAATGGCGCATCCCTCTTCACTATCGTAAGGAACACCCAGTACCATTAATGCAGCACCGATATTTGCGTAACCTAAACCAAGCGTACGGAACAAATACGAAAGTTCTGCAATCTCCTTTGATGGAAACTGTGCCATCAAAACTGATATTTCAAGAACAGTTGTCCATATTCTGGATGCATGCCTTATTGATTCCACATCGAACTCGCTGCATGCCTCGTCCTTGAAGAACTTCATCAGATTGAGAGACGCAAGGTTACAAGCTGTGTTATCAAGGAACATGTATTCCGAGCACGGATTACTCGCTTTGATTTCTCCATCTTCCGGGCATGTATGCCACTCGTTGATGGTATCGTGGTACTGTGTACCAGGATCGGCACAGGACCATGCTGCATAACTAATCTGGTCCCATAAATCCCGTGCCTTCAGTGTCTGCATAGGCTTCGGCTCTCTGCCTTCTATGCGTGCATTTCGTTTCTCAATTCTGCCTATCAGGTTCCAGTCGCCATCATCCATCACAGCTTTCATAAAACTGTTTGGAATGCGGACGGAGTTGTTAGAATTCTGCCCACTTACAGTCATGTAGGCTTCTGAGTTCCAGTCAGTATCATACGTATCAAACTCAATATCAGTAAAGCCTTGTGATGCAAGCTGAATTACGCGTTCAATATAGTTTAGTGGTACCTGATCGCGCTTGGCTTCTTTAATTGTCTTTCCGAGCTCTTTATTTTTGATGGGATCGCGGCTTACAGCACCGTTATATGATTTTCCATCAATCTCTACGGGCTTCTGGCAGAGCTGAATGATCTTTTTGAGATGCTTTTGAGTGATTTTTGATCCTGCAACGATTGCAGCTACTTTCTGCTCTTCCCGTACCTTCCAGTTTATATACTCTTCGATATCGGGGTGATCGAGGTCAAGCGTCACCATTTTAGCGGCTCTTCTGGTTGTGCCGCCCGATTTTATAGCTCCCGCTGCCCTGTCTCCAATTTTAAGGAAACTCATCAGGCCGGACGACCTTCCCCCCCCACTGAGGGACTCTCCCGCCCCACGAAGCTCGGAGAAATTGGAACCGGTTCCGGAACCATACTTAAAAAGACGGGCTTCACGAACCCAGAGATCCATAATACCGCCTTCATTTACCAAGTCATCATCTATGCTTTGGATAAAGCATGCGTGAGGCTGCGGATGAGTGTATGCATCTTTCGACTTTGTAAGTTTTCCTGTTTCAGCATCTACATAGTAGTGGCCTTGGGCCGGGCCATTAATGCCATATGCCCAGTGAAGGCCTGTATTGAACCACTGTGGGCTATTAGGGGCTGCCATTTGATTGGCAAGCATATTGCAAAGCTCAGAATAAAAAGCTTTTGCATCATCTTCAGAATTGAAATAATCGTGCTTCCAGCCCCAATATGTCCAGCAACCGGCAAGACGGTGAAAAACCTGCCGGCTATCAATCTCGTGCGAATATCTTTCATTTTCGGGAAGCTTTTTCAATTCTTTATCATCAGCTACTGACCGTTGCAGCCAAACAGGAACACCTTTCTCTGCAACTTTTTTAAGCTTAGCCGGTACACCAGCTTTTCTGAAATATTTCTGTGCGATAATATCTGTTGCTACCTGAGACCATGTAGAAGGAACAACTACATTTTCCATCTCAAAAATTCTTGATCCGTCTGGATTCTTTATCTCAGACCTGCGTGTTTCAAAGGTGATGTCATCGTACGGCGTTTTCCAATTTTTCTGCGTGTATAGACGGCTAAATTGCATAAAATAATCTCCTGTTGTGGGTGACTTAAGTTTGTCTGGTGATGAGTTTAATGTTAGTGATAGAATACCCTTATCGTGCCACGTAATATATTTGAGCAAGAGAGAGACAGCAAGAAAAAATTCAATTACTTTTCCACAAATAGCGTTAGTTATCCACAATTAAATTTTTAACTTTGACAAGAAACTAATCCTATATTTTCTGGAAAAAACTTTTCACTTTTTTTGTCCTAAATTTTATTACAATTTTTGTGCCGATAATTACCTATGTGGATAAAAATGCCCCAAAAGCATAGCATTAGCAGATATTTGAAGTTATCCACACAATCAATAAGTTATCCACATTTAGAAATGTTCGAAGTTAAATACACTTTTTTATCAAACCCATTTTTTAGGAACATACACCTCCTAAAAAAGTAGATTTACGATATGAAATAAATTTGTTAATCAATTTATTTAATTTTATTTCGAAATTTATAACTATCATTTTTCATGTGTATTATCAATCATAATTTTGAGAAATCTTTCATAGTGCGTTCATATGAAGTAGATCAGAACTCATCCATCAACCTGCCGGTTTTGTGCAATTATTTTCAGGAAGCAGCGGGCCTGCATGCACAAAAGCTACAATTTGATATCAAAGACCTGCACAAAAAAGGGTTAACCTGGGTGCTTTACAAAATGAATGTTGAAGTAATAAAATATCCCAAACGCTGGGAAAAAGTTACCATACAAACCTGGCCTTCTGTAGGTGATGGCTTCAAGGCTTTCAGAGACTATAAGTTGGTAGATGAAAATAAAAACGTGTTAGCACTTGGAGTAAGCCAATGGATAGTGTTAGACATCAAAAAAAGAAGAGCCGTAAAACTTCCAAAGAGTATTTCAAATTTTGGGCAGCAAGCCGGCTCTCATGTTTTAAAACCTGCTGGTAATCTTAACCCACCTGTGAATGGTAAGCAAAAATTTATAACCACGGTTAGCAGCTACGATTTAGATTTGAATAATCACCCCAACAACGTAGCATATATAAGGTGGCTTACAGGGTATATAGATGATGAAAGTTTATCAGACAAAATATGCTATGACTTTCAAATTCAATTCATCGCAGAAGCAACTAAAAATGATACTATTTATGTGAATTACTCAGTTGAATACAATGGCGATGAAGAAATCATAAGCCACTCTATAACAAATAGTGAAAATGGAAATGAATTAGCGATAGCTCGTTCCAAATGGAAGTAAGAAAATTATACATCAGGCTAGAAAAATAAAGAATACCTGACTTCCTCATTTTATTACTTTGGGTTCGTCCGAACGATCTCTTCGATATTTCTCTGGGTTTTCCTGCATTATTTTAAACTCTTTGAATGTGTAGATCAATCCAATCATAAAGAGAATCACTACTATTATACCGGATGTAAAAATAAATGGGATATTCATGCCCTGCCACCGTATTTGAGGATTTTGAAATAGGCGCCGAAACCAAGAATTGAGGGAACCCATATTCCCACAAATAATCCAGCATTTTGGTCAATAGTGAACCAAAGTACAATTGATAAAATCATGGAAATGATTGCCGCAGAAAGGATAAAATAGTCCGAAGTATTTAACATAGAATAGAGGTGTTGGGTTAAATTAACTTTGTAAACAATTAGTATCGTTTACCTTCTATGCTATTCAATACGCAAACAGGAAAGATCGTTCCTGCGGTTTAATCCCAGTCAGGAGCAAAGGTTGGGTTTACAATACGAATCGATTTATCTAGGGCATCAATCTGCTCAAAGTGCTCATCGGATAGTTCAAAATCGTAGATGTCAAGATTTTCATTTAGGTGCTCTACAGAGGACGCTTTTGGAATAGCTACAACATTTTCTTGCTCAATTAGCCAGCGAAGCGCAATTTGTGCGGGTGTCTTTCCGTATTCAGCGGCGATTTTAGTGAGGGTATCGTTTTCACAGACTTTGCCTTGCGCAAGCGGGCTGTATGCAGTTACCAAAAACTCTTTTTCATAGCTGTAATCGAGTAGGTTAAATTGCTCCAAAAATGGATGAAACTCTACTTGGTTCGTAAGGATAGGTATACGCAAATCCTCAACAACTGTTTGGGTTAGTGAAAGCGGAAAGTTGCTTATCCCGATGTTCAGAGCCTTGCCCTGATCACGGAGTGCAAGCATCGCTTCAAAGGTTTGCAACAGCGAATACTGATCATTTGGCCAGTGAATTAAGAGTAGGTCAACGTAAGGGATTCGTAAATCTCTCAGGCTCTCTTCAACCGAATTCAGAACATCATCGTGATCGAGGTTTGTATGCCATATTTTTGTGGTTAAAAAGATCTCCTCCCTATCTATACCGGAAGCGTGAATGGCATCTCCAACCTCCTTCTCATTTCTATAAATTTGTGCAGTATCAATATGGCGATAGCCAATTTCCAAAGCCTCTCTAACAATCTGTTTACACTCTTTACCGTACAATCTATAAGTACCGAGGCCTATTTCCGGCACATCGGTATCCAAAACTGTCTTAAAATGTATCATGTGTATTTTGAATAGTTGGTTTAGTTATGATTGAGCCGTGAGGATGATACATTACTTTATTAAAGTAATTTTTCTTGTAAGCGTTCTATTACCTGTTTCGAGCTGAACAATGTAAATGCCACTTGGGTTATTTGCAGCATTCCAAACTACAGAATGTTCACCTGGCTGAATTGTATCGTCCATAAGAAGTGCTACTTGCTGCCCCACAATGTTAATAATACCAAGACGGACAGGCCGCTCTTCAGGCAGATAAAAACTGATATTGGTAGATGGGTTAAACGGGTTCGGGTAGTTTGGCCTTAACTCAATACTGCCCGGCACATCGAAAGTCTTTTCCTTCTCCGCAATAGCTTCAAAAGGCTCAACAATCATATAAAATCTGTAGCCTTCATCATTTTCGAAGACAGACACATTAGTTTTTACAATTTCTCTTCTGTCAATTACTTCCTGCTCCCTGCCTGTACTTCTGAATCTATACGAACTTTCTTCACGCATATTTGTAAGTGTGCCCGTTTGCCTGTCTTCCAGGGTAATGATCCACTCTTCAGGAATAGCATCGGGTATAGACCACTCCAGAAACATATTGGCAGATTGCATCACTAAATCAGTACCAATCCCTATACGGTAACTTTCATTTATATTGTATGGAAGATGCATAAATGAATTGGTGCGGTGTACGGATTTATCTGAAGCTAAAAATAATTTGTTAGAATTTTCTGGCCCAATCAAAGGCAGTTTGGTTGTAAGCTTAGGTAGGCCGTATCGAATAATTTCACCTGTAGATGGTTGTTCTATAAACCCAAGAATCGCTGTATCAAGCTGCCTTTTCTGATTTCTGCTTCCTTCACTCAATCTTATAGGTATGTATCTGTCGAAAATCACATGATGGCTTGCTGAGATATTTGGGACGGAGCGGTATTCAGATGTATTTACAAAAACCGGTGTCCACTTATCTTCTGCTATTTCATCAGAAAATTTCGTTGAGAACGCACCTCTGCGAACATCCCAAACTGTTTTCATTGGAGAGTTCAAAAACTCACTCTCCCAATATGTTGGAGCAATTAAATTAAGCTCAGGAAAAACGAACGGTTCTGTAGGTGTTGTAGATTCCTGCCTAAAGCGCACATCTTCCTCGGCAAAAATGGTAAATGGATTTCTGTCGGGTTTGTACATAAATACCGGCTGATATGGTACAATATCTTCTGCCTGAATCCGCTCCCCGTTCATTTCAAAAAATGTGACGTCTTGGTTTCTACTCAGCCTTGGGTTGATATATCCCGGAATGCGTATCAGGTGCCAACCTGGTTCTGAAATAGTATTTCTGTACAGGCCAATTGTACCGGAAAGCCGCCCAGGGCTTCCCATTATCTCACCATAAATTACCTGATCGGATGGCTGAAGGTTTCGCATACTTGTATAACCATCAAATGCATTAACAGCACTGTCCAGATATAGAGCTACTCCGGGTTCGGTATTATTATAGGTTGCACTTGCCAAGACAGATGAGTTGAATACAAACTCAATTCTGCCACCCGTAGGTATCAAAGAGCCTCTGTAGATATAGATATTATCAACGGTTGGCAGGTCAGAAATATCCATATTCGATAAAACAAGGATTTCATACGGATCAATCGTTACCTCCCTTTGTATTACATGCGAACCGGATGGGCTCCTTACTTCTACACCCCTAAGGTTCAACGGTTCATTCGCTGGGTTATAAAGCTCAATGTATTCAAACCTCTGTCCGTCGAATGAAAATACAGGCATAATTTCCGTAATTATTACCGACCCACGTTCAATCGTACGGTGGCTGCTTTTCCTTGCCTCTACCTCTATACTGCTCATTAGCAAAGGAATAACTTCTTCTACAGTATCTACATCCTCAAAAAACCATACAAGATCAATCTCGTCTCCATTCCTAAGGAAAATGTCGTCGATATTTAATTGTATGGAGAGAGAATTCCATGCCTCATCACCAGCATCAAGATTTTTTGTGGAAAAACCGGCACTATTAATCGGCTGCCATTCAGAATTATTCACCCGATACTTCAAACCAAGATTATAATGACTATTGAAGTCAGTCTTATTGTATTCCATATCGAAGGCAGCAAAAATCTCAGAGAAATTGTAATCACTGTCATTCTTCATTGTCAAACCAAAGAAAGTCAGGTTTTCTGAACCCGCAATATTCAAAGAACCAGCAGCTACCTGTTGGCCGTCTCTTTGTAAGTAGTAACCGGAGTTATTGTTTTGGCTCAATTCAACATCAAGCCAGCCTGCATTCTGAAATTCCAGGCCTTCACCAAAGATTTGGCCAATATCTTGGAGAGAATATATTAATGAAGTTTGCGTAAACTGTGATGAGCCGGTAGTGAAGCGTATATCTATGGCAGAATCATCCTGAAGAAGAACCTGCGCTTGTAACACACCTGTTAAGCAAGCAAAGACTATTGCAAAGAGAAAAGAGAGGCAGTGAAAAATTTTTGCTTGTAACGGTGTTCTCATAGGCGCTTCGATGCGATAAAGACTTAAAGAGTAATGTGATAAATTATTTAATCATTTACTACTCTGATAAGGTTTTTTTCGAGCTCAATTCGATTTTTTTGGCTTTTTCCCGTAATTGATGCCAAACTTGGGTTATTCTTCCTTTCAATTGAGCTATATACGTTTATCGCTTCGTTAATATTGCCAAGCTCACTGTGAATGTTTGCTTTTTTATAAAGAAAAATCACGTTATCCGGTAAGCGGCTGGTTAGTATCTCTGCGTAGTATAATGCCTCCTGTAACCTCTCCTCTTTATGATAGAGATACATTAGCATCATTAAAGCATCATTACTGATGTAGGAATCGCTCTCAGCTGCCAGTTTCAGCTCACTAAAACCGTCATCAATATCCGCTCTCAGGCCCACCATGTTTGAAGCCCACCTCATTCCGCTGGGTATGCTTCCAACCATGTAATAAAACATTCCACGGCCGATGCGGGCATCTGGCCTGGTTGAATCCATTGAAAGTAGCCGGCGGGTATAATTAAAACCGGTTAGCCCACTGCTCAATGCCACTCTGTGATTACTTTGCCCGGCAGCAACAAGTCCTCTGTAACCATGTAGCCCGCTTAGCATCAGTACCATTGTTGTATCACTTGGCGAGGCACTCAGGCGTTTTTCACTAAGTTTTACTGCAATCTCAGATTTCTCCAGAAATTCATTAGCCAGTTCACTGCTTTGGTCCACGAAAAAATACTCGAGAAACGGCATCATCGATTCAAAAAAATGAGGGCGTGGGTCATCAGGCCATTGGTCTTTCATGCTTCTGAAAATACTCCGTGCTTCTACCCAGTCAGTATTGTAAAATGCTTCGATACCGTCATTAAGTTTTATCTCGAATGCTGAATTGTATTCAGGGTAGGTTTCTCCTCCCTCAGTTTGATCACTAAACATTGAAGCGAAAAATAGTAGTGAAAACAGCAAATACATATCTGTGATGAATAGGGGTAAATGTTAGTTTTTAAGACAGTTTGATAAACGTGATTTAAGAAAAATTGTTTCTATAAAAAATCAGAAGGATGGATTCTTTCAATCGTTATAACTGTTTACCTGAAGTTGCCGTTCTTACCATTTGCTGTATAATGGGTTACAGGCATCAAACAGTTATTCATCATCAAAATGCAGATCACCAAGTTTGCCTTCTGTATGAGCAACTGCAACAGAAACTGCTGCATCTCCTGTGATATTTACAGCCGTTCGTGCCATATCAAGAATTCGGTCAACACCAAGAATTAGAGCAATTCCTTCAATGGGTACCTGTACTGATTGTAACACAATAACCAACATAATGATACCCGCTCCCGGAACTCCGGCAGCGCCAATCGAGGCAGCTGTTGCAGTTAAAACGATGGTAAGCTGCTGTGCAATGGTTAAATCCATACCAAGCGCCTGAGCAATAAATACAGCCGCAACTGCCTGGTAAAGGCTGGTACCATCCATATTTATGGTTGCGCCAACCGGAAGAACAAAACTTGACACCTCCTCTTTTACACCGAGATTTTTTTCAACTCTTTCCATGGTTACCGGCAGGGTTGCAAGGCTGGAACTGGTGCTGAAACCAAGCAGAATTGCGGGCTGAATGGCTTTAAAGAAATCCCGAAGTTTCATGCTGCTGAATACTTTAAAAAGCGTTGCATATACAATTGTAACATGCAGCAGTAAGCCAATCAAAACAGCAATACAGTACCAACCAAGGGCTCTAAGAAGAATAAGTGCCTGTCCAAGATCATCTCCGGTGAGATCAACAATTACGGCAGACATCAATGCAAACACACCGTAGGGAGCAGTTTTCATGATCAAATCGACGATTTTAATGATTACATCATTCAGGGATTCGAACACATTAATCAGGGGCTGCCCTTTCTGTGCTGGTATATTAATCAAACCGATACCAAGCAGAAGCGCTATGAATACTACCTGCAACATATTGGTATTATTTGACGCGGCTTCAAAAAAGTTTTCAGGGACGATATCTACAAAGAAATCGAGGAAGGTTCTGTCTTGAACAGCTGCAGCAGCGTCACCTCTACCCTCTACGTTTTCGCTGTAGCTTTCAATCAATGTAGCCCGTGTCTCATCAGGAAGTGTACCACCGGGGTTTAAAATATTTACAACCGTTAAACCAATAGTAATGGCAAAAATGGTTGTAACCATATAAATAGCCACCGTCTTCCCTCCCATTCGGGATAGTTTGGTTACATCATTCAGGCTGGCTACACCTACCACCAGCGATACCAGCACTAGTGGCACCGCGATTAGTTTAAGAAGATCTATAAATATGGTACCAAACGGGCGGATGTACCCCTGAGTAAATTCTACAAAACCAAGTACACTGGCAGATAGCCCCCAAAGAAGCCCAAGTACCATCCCAATAATAATTTGCCAATGCAGTTTTCTGTACCACTTCATCATAAAATAATTTGAGTTAATAATAAGGCTGCCAATCCGCTAATGCCTGTTGATGCCCAGTTTACAAAACTATTCGAAAATGATTCCTGCGAACCACTATAATCGTAAGGTTTGTTGATGATTACGTGCTTTTTCTCAAAAATGGCACCAAAAATGGAATCAATAAAACATCCCAAAAAGCCAAGAGCAAATACAAGTATAAAAACAGCAGCCAGGTTGGTGAAACTCGCAAACAATACAAATAATGATATGAAAAGCGCCCCCGCCGCTGCAGCAATTGTACCCTTAACACTTACCCCACCATCAGTGCCTGCATCCACTGGTTTAAATGTTAGAATATTTACCGTTCTACCGGGTTTTACAGTGCCTATTTCGGTTGCCCAGGTATCAGCTGTGGCTGCTGCGAGAGTTACAAAAGCAGCAACCAAAAAAGCATCCGATGAAATGAGAAACCAACCAAAACAAAAAACCGCAAGCCAGAAACCATTCGCCCATACCTGGTAGCCATCCCTGCGCTTTTGCAAATGCAGAGGAATATTTCTTTTAATATGATCCGTTATTCCAAGCACTCTCTTTTTGCGTGTAAGCAGGCTACCGGTGGTAAAAAAGGCGATCACTGCCGCTGCAAGCAGCCAGCCTCCAAAACCTAATACTATGGTACCAAGAATAATCACAGCTTTCGTTGCATCAAGCGTTATCCAGTTACCAAAAAATGCTACAAATGCAATAAGTACAGACAGTGTTAAACCGGTGAGAATCATAGCATGATCGTTCATTCCGGCTTCTAAAATGAACAGGTAGATCACAACAAAACCGAAAAAATAGTTAATCAGCCGGTACACAGGTCAGTTACGATGATGGAGCTGGTGAATCTTCTGTTTTATGATCTTTTTTCAGAATAGCTGCAATAACCACAATATAACCTGCGAGAATTACGACCGGCGATATGTAGAGCGAAATAAAGCCATATACTTCGTTTTCGAGGCGCATGATTGTAAAGCCAACAATTACCATCAACACACCGAGCCCAAGCAGTTTGTAGTTGAGTGCCGTGAAGAGCATCGGCTTTGTTTCTTTTATTCTGCGGCTTCTTTTCTTTTGTTGAGTCATTCCGGAATTGGTTAAATATCAGGTTTATTGCTTATCTGCGATTGCTTAAGTTATTCAATTATCCGAAAAACAGAAAAGTTAACATCCCCGAATTCGTAAAATTTGATGAAGGTTGTATTAGCATCTTCAAGCCCGAGACGCGCAAAGCTACTCAAACAGATAAATCTCTCATTCGTAGTTGACCCATCCGATGTAGATGAAAATGGTACTAATCTACCAGATCCGGTTGATCTTGTTGAGCACCTGGCAATGCTAAAAGGCAGAGATGTTGCCGCCCGACACAAAGATGCTTTCATTATTGCGGCAGATACGATTGTTAGCCTGAATGATGAAATTTTAGGTAAACCTGAAGATGAAGAAGATGCATTTGAAACACTAAAAACACTTAGTGATAACACTCATCAGGTTTACACAGGCGTTTTTCTCTGTTCTGTTGATCAATCAGGCAATATTTCAAAAGAATTTTCATTTACTGAGAGAACCAATGTTACATTTGGTGCGTTAACTGATTCAGAAATAAATCACTACATCTCAACAAAAAGCCCCATGGATAAAGCAGGTGCATACGGAATTCAGGACGATCTTGGCTCCCTGTTCGTAAAACGTATTGATGGTGATTACTATAATGTGGTTGGTTTTCCGCTTTATGCATTCTATCAGCATGTAAAAACTTCATTCCCTGATTTATCAAAAAATCTTTTTTTTAACGCATGAGTATAATCCGCTTTTCCATCATATTCATTGCCTTACTACTGATTACTTCAGGTTTAAGTTATGCTCAGATGAATGAGTATCAGCGGGCAAATAATTTTTTGCAGCAGCAGCGATTTGAAGAGGCACTGCCCATCTTCCGTTCTCTATATGAAGATAACCCCCGCTCATTTGTCTTTTTTGATGGTTATACAGAAAGTTTGATGAACCTCCGGATGTTTGATGAAGCTGAAGAAGTTGCCAGGCGCCAAATAAGAGACAGAAGGTTCGAGCTGCAATCAACCATTAGGCTTGCGGAAATTTTGCATCTACGAGGCGAGCGCGAAGAAGCCCGTGAATTGTGGCGACATATTGCAGCAGAAAATATGGGTAATATTCAGGCTTATTTCGCAATCGGCTCGTCCATGCTCAACAGACAGGAGTTTGATGAAGCCATTGCACTTTACGAATCTGCCCGTGAATTATCCGGTGATAACACCCTGTTTCTGAACGAACTTGCAAACACCTACATGCAGGCAGGGCGTTTTGAAGAGTCCGTAAACCAATATTACGATCTCATTACCGCCTCACCCGATCAGATGAGCCTTGTGCAACAGCGCTTTTTACGAATGCGTGATGAAAACCTCTATCAAATTGCAGCCTTCGAGCTCGAAGATCGTCTCTTTGATCTGGATACATCACACAGAGCATACTCTCCGCTATACCAACTCTTAACCTGGCTTCTGCTTGAAACCGAAGAGTACCGGCGCGCTTTTGTGATGGCACGGCAATATGAAAATCAAACATCGTTCACCATATATTCCCTCTTCTCACTCGCAAGCCAGATGGCATCAGCCCGGCAGTTTGAGTTTGCAGAAGAGGCGCTTCAATTTTATATCAACCGGGATGATCAAACCACAAAGTTCCGGGCAATGGAAGAGCTCACTACCATTTATATACAATGGGAAAGATATCTTAAGTCCAACAATCTCGGTTCAGATGCTAAATACAATGAACTGAATCTCAAAGCGTACAATCTTGCTTCAGAGCTGCTTAACACGGCACAAAATTATGAACGTGCCGGCAGGGTCTATTCTGTGTTGATTGATCTCTCTCTCGATTTTCACAAAGATGCTGAAAAAGCAGAGTACTGGTATAACCGCATGAAAGAGCACATCCAAAACCCGCAGGATGCTTTTCTCTATTACGCTGAAGGCAGAATTGCTCTGTTTCATCAACGTTTTACCTCAGCCAGACAGGCGTTAACACGGGCAGACAGAGCAACAGACAGCTCCAATCTTTCTGAGCGAGCCAGATATTACTTAAGCCTTGCAGATTTTTATGCGGGTGATTTTGACTTTGCCGAAATACAGCTCAGAAGCCTCGAACGCCGCAATACATCATTTTATGCCAATGATGCCATCAAACTAAGAATGTGGATAAAAAACGGTAACCGTGCCGATACTACCGGAAGCTTACTCCAAACCATTAGTGAAAGCTTATATCAAATTCACACAGGCAAATATGAAGAAGCTCTTGCCGGACTCGAACCAATCATCGTAAATCCCCAAAATCCGTTTACGGATGATCTTCTTGTGGAACTTGGCAGCACCATTCCCGAAGCCTACACCGGTTTACTTTTCAATATGATTTCAAGGTATCTCTCCGCACAGCCATTCTCACCACT
This sequence comes from Balneolaceae bacterium, assembly GCA_007134085.1. GTDB lineage: Bacteria > Bacteroidota > Rhodothermia > Balneolales > Balneolaceae > Rhodohalobacter. The sequence goes on along the minus strand of SLLL01000236.1, from coordinate 11,622 downwards.
GCGGGAACGCCTGATGTGGGATAAAGTCACCATGCTCGAAAATCTCTATTATGCAGAAACCGGAATTGATCTTGCTGATTTTACTCTTGAAACTGTAACCAACTCCGTGCCAGCCAAAATCACAACCGAAGAACTTGTTGAGCTTTTTGAAGATCTGCTGATGGAGTTTCCGGAAGGCTTTTACGCTCCGTACACGCGCGAAAAACTTCGGCAATTAGAAACCGCTACAATTTAAAGCCCATGATGAAGAAACTGCTGATTACCATTCTTTTTTTCAGTTTAGGAATTATCTCTCTGAACGCTCAGGAACGGGTGCTGATACCAATGGACGGCTCCCAAACCGACCACCTGAAAGCGTATGGAATCATCTTCAATCACATTGCAGATGGTGAAAGCGGAATCTGGCTTCTAAACTATCGTGGTGGCAGCTTTCTCACATCAAACGCAAACGAAATTGTTCGCAAGAGCCGCGTTCGTAATGTTAGGGTTGAAGTAATTACAGAGGCTGAAGCTGCTGGGATTATTCAAGAGGTGGAGCGCCCGAATGTAAATATGGCTGCAATAAATCTGGAAACTGCCCCATCAATTGCTGTTTATACACCGCCACAGTCGCTACCATGGGACGACGCAGTTACCCTTGCCCTCGATTATGCTGAAATTCCCTACGACAAAATCTACGATACTGAAATTCTTTCAGGTGTTTTAGAAAATTATGACTGGCTGCACCTTCACCACGAAGATTTCACCGGGCAATTTGGCAAGTTCTGGGCTATGTATCGCAATGCCCCCTGGTATATAGCACAGGTGAGAAGGCTTGAGCAAACTGCGGCTGATCTTGGCTACGAAAAGGTAAGCCAGCTAAAACTCGATGTGGTACTTGAGATACGCGATTTTGTGATGCAGGGCGGATTTATGTTTGCGATGTGCTCTGCCACCGATACGTTTGATATTGCACTGGCAGCTCAGGGGCTTGATATTGTGCCCACCCAGCTTGATGGCGATCCGATTGACCCCAATGTGAATGAACGGCTCGATTTCTCTCAAACATTTGCGTTCGAAAATTTTGAGGTGATTACAGATCCCTACATTTATGAACACGCTACAATTGATATTGAAGTAGATCTGAGCCGCATCAGCGAAAGCCTGGACTATTTCACTCTGTTTGAGTTCTCCGCCAAGTGGGATCCCGTTCCCACTATGCTCACACAGAATCACGTAAACAGCATTCGTGGATTTTATGGGCAAGCAACAGCTTTCCAGAAAAACACCATCAAAAGCAGTGTGGTTATTCTTGGAGAATCGCCGGGGCGCGATCAAGCCAAGTATATTCACGGCAATGTAGGCGAAGGCACCTTCACGTTTTATGGCGGGCATGACCCGGAAGATTATACCCACCGCGTTGGCGACCCTCCAACCGACCTTAGCCTGCACCCTAACAGCCCCGGCTATCGGTTGATACTCAACAATGTTCTGTTCCCCGCAGCTGAAAAGAAGAAACGGCAGACGTAGATTTATCTACAGCAACATTCAGACTTCCGAAGTCTGATTGTAAAGGCTCATTAATCTTCAACTGATTTGTCAGTTATTTGATGGATATCTGTTTACTTTGTGCGTAAATAAAATAGATCAGAAACCATCATAAAAATCACTTAATGAAACCTTCTGAAAAGTTTGAAGACTTTGTAGAACTCGTTGCCATCCTCAGAAAAGAGTGCCCGTGGGACCGCAAACAAACCCATCATTCCATTAAAGATAATCTCATCGAAGAGGCTTACGAAGCCGTTGAAGCCATTGATGATGGAAATTTTGACGAGCTTGCTAAAGAACTTGGTGACTTGTTGCTGCACGTAGTTTTTCACAGCAAGATGGCATCAGAAAACAATCACTTTACCATTGATGATGTAATACTGAAAATTTCTGAAAAACTGATTCGCCGTCACCCGCATGTGTTCGCAACAACCCAGGTGAAAGACGAGCAGGAAGTTGCATCAAACTGGGAAAGCATTAAGCTGAAAGAGGGTAAGAAATCAATTCTTGATGGTGTGCCAAAACATCTGCCGGGCTTAATCAGGGCGCATCGTATGCAGGAAAAAGCAGCGAATGTTGGCTTCGATTGGGCTGAATGGCAGCTTGCATGGGAAAAACTGAATGAAGAGATTGATGAGTGGCGTGAAGCGGTTCACCATCAAACTGAAATAGAGAGAAAAGACGAGTTTGGGGATCTGTTATTTAGCCTGGTAAATGTTGGCAGATTGCTGAACATGGATGCCGAAGACGCCATACGGCAGGCAAACCTGAAGTTTGATGAACGCTTCCGATACATCGAAAGAAAACTTGAAGAGAAGGGATCATCCATAGTAGAAGCAAATCTTGAAGAGATGGATAGGTTATGGGATGAAGCGAAGAAGTTAAACACCAATCAATAGCCCTTTTATGTAAAATGATGTTTACAAGCTGAAATTTTACTGCTTCAATGTTTTTTGACTCTATTCTGTATCGTAAAAGCGCTTCTTTAATCAACCGTTATTTTGTATTATTAATTCTGGACAAAAACGTTGCTCAGCACAAAGGCGGTAATATTTATCCGCAACCTGCAAAAAAAGAGGCACGATGGATCTTCTATTCATGTTATGTGCAACGTAAAATAGAACAACAGCAAAATTGGACTAACTAAATGGCAGAGAAAAATCTACAGAATATTGACTTAAGCGAATATCCACACATTAACCGCGGCCTTGACGGAATAGTTGCCTTTTCTACAACCAAGAGTTTTATTGACGGGCAATCCGGTGACCTAATCTACTCAGGGTATCACATTGATATACTTGCCGAAAATGCTACTTTTGAAGAGGTATGTTTCCTGCTCTGGAACGACAGGCTTCCCAATAAACAGGAGCTTCATGATTTGAACAGCTCGCTAAGAAAACAGCGTGGCCTGCCTGCACCTGTGCTCGACTACATTAAAAATACCAACAAAAGTGCCGAACCAATGGCGGTTCTTCGCTCTGCTGTTTCTATGCTTGCAGATTTTCAGGATGATGACGCCGATGATACAGCCAATGCCATCGCACTAACAGCTAAGATGCCAACTATCATAGCAGCATTTAACAGAGCCCGGCAGGGTAAAGATATTGTTGAGCCACTGGCTGATGGAAGCACAGCCTTCAATTTTCTCTACATGCTAAATGGCGAAAAACCGGGCGAGGCTGCTGAGCGTACTATGGACCTTTGTCTCGTACTTCATGCAGAGCATGGAATGAATGCTTCAACATTTACAGCACGTACAGTTTGTGCTACTGAATCAGACATGTTTTCAGCAATTACAGGGGCCATTGGTGCCCTGAAAGGCCCTCTTCATGGTGGAGCAAACACAGCTGTAATGAACACGCTTCTTACACTAAAAGAACAGGGAGAAGATGCCGATCCTGTTGCTTTCACCAAGGGTAAGCTCGAAAGAAAAGAAAAACTGATGGGCTTTGGCCACAGAGTGTATAAAACATTCGATCCTCGTGCTTTTCACCTGAGAAAAATGTCGAAAGCTCTATCCGAGGAAACCGGGCATGAGTATCTCTACAATTGGTCTGAAGCGATGGTAAAAACAATGAAAGAAGAGAAAAACATTGATCCTAATGTGGATTTCTTCTCAGCAACAGTGTACTACTCTATTGGCATTCAACCCGATTTGTACACATGTATATTTGCGATGAGCCGTATCTCCGGTTGGACTGCTCACTTTTTCGAGCAAAAAGCCAATAATCGCCTTATCAGGCCAAGAGCACTCTATGTAGGTGAGAAAAACCTTGAATGGACACCCATCGAGGAGAGATAGTTCTGATATCTAATCAAATTCAAAGCCCGCTGACATCTCTCAGCGGGTTTTTTTATGCCTTTTAATTGAGCTATTTGTATTTACTTTGTCGTATATGTAATTGGTAATCAATCAGGCTGCAAGCCGATAATTAAAAAATATCATCCAATTAGTATGAGCTCTCTCAAAGACAATGGCGCATTCAAAAAAGCATTTGGCTTACTCGTAAAAACTACACCCTTCCTTGGCCTGAATATTATTGTTTACGGAGGATTTTTTCTGGCCGCAGTACTCTGGTTGGGCATATTTGGCGGCATTGCCGTATTCTTTTCATCACGTGTAGAAATTTTGGCGGTGATTTTTTTCATCATGGCTGTAGCCGGGCCATTTGCAGTTCTCGCTTTTGGTAAACGATATCTGCTTTATCTGGTAAAGGGCGCTCACATTGCCGTTCTCACGAAATATCTAACTGAAGGCGAAGTACCTGAGGGTAAATCACAAATTGCATATGGAAGGGAAATTGTACAGCAAAATTTTCGTGATGTAAGCATTCTATTTGCGCTAAACAAGATGACTGACCGGGTTGTGAGGCGCTTCACCAGACGGTTTGTACGCATAGTAGATATGCTTCCGCTTGGTGGCGGTGCCACTAAAATTGCCCGTTGGGCCTCAACCATCGTTAACCAGTCACTGTCATATATTGATGAGGCAATTCTCTCTTATGCCATTGCCAAAGATGGAAAAAATGTCTGGACAAATGCTCGGCACGGTATCATACTCTATGCTCAAGTGTACAAGCCGGTTTTGATGACAGCCATAAAAGTATGGTTTCTGGGAAAGGCTTTCTTTCTGGCACTCATCATTTTACTGGGTATTCCCGGAATTATTCTGATGATGATGTTCGATACCGGATGGTTTCAGGTTATTACGTTGGTAAGTGTATTCCTGCTCTCTTCTCTGATTATTCGGGCTGTTTTTGATCCCTTCGCCACTGCATATACGCTGGTTACGTATCATCAATCCATTGATGGTGTTGAGGTAAATGCGGAATGGGATGAACGCCTGAAATCCGTTTCGGGAACATTCCGGCAGATGACTGACAGAGCCAAGGATTTTGCCGGCCAGAATCAAACAGGTGAAATGCGAACAAATTCCTGAAACATTCTCAGGGTTTCTCTTTGTTTATTCACCAGTAGTTAACATTTCTGAATTATTAAACGGCCGATCTTATTGAACTGTAACGGTTCTGGAAGACATACAAATCACAGCCATCTTCCATCAAACTCTAACCTCACGGATAAGTTTTTAGTATCATCTTTTGTATATTCAATGGATATCAAAAAAGCGTTTCCATAAACTCAGAAAAAGAAACCATCAAGCATGAAATTTTACGTTTGTATAAAACAAGTACCCGATGTTAATGCACCCCTGCAAATAAAAGATGGCCAGCTAATTCAGGATGCTGACAGAAACATTCTTAATGCCTACGACGCCTCTGCTGTTGAAGAAGCTCTTGTAATGAAAGAGGCACACGGCGGAGAGATTGAAGTTGTATTGATTGGCCCCGAAAAAGCTAAAGAGGCCATTCGTAAAGCACTAGCAATGGGCGCCGACTCAGGGGCTCACATTCTCACTACCGGCGATGAAAATCTCGACTCATACAGCTACGCAAAAATACTCGCCAATTTTTTCAAGGATAAAGAGTACAATTTTATTCTGTGTGGCAAACAATCGCAGGATACTGATGCCGGCCTAACCGGAACCATGCTGGCAGAGATGCTCTCACTTCCCTACGCCACGAATGCTGTTGGCCTCGAAGTATCAGGGGAAAATCTTGTTGTGAAACGCCAGGGCGATACCGGACAGGAACTGCTTGAAGTGCCATCTCCCGGGCTTGTAACCTGTTCGAATGATATGAACGATCCCCGCATCCCCAATCTGAAGGGCATTATGCAATCTAAACGAAAGCCTGTTGATACGATTTCCATTGCGGATTTAGCCGGAGATGTTACCGGTGAAAGCGTGAAAACGGCTGTACTCTCTTATGAAGAAAAACCAGCCCGGCAAGCTGGCAAGAAATATGAAGGCGAACCGGACGAGATTGCAAGGCAAGTTGCTCAACTGCTCGACACTGCCGAAAATGTGATCTGACCGCGGTGATTTCTTTGCGCAAAACTATTCTATCTAACCCTATTAGTAAATTATTACAATGAGTACACTCCTAACTTATATCTCTGTAAATGAAGGAAAAATTAAACGGTCATCACTCGAAGTGCTGTCACGATGTAATGAACTTGCAGCACAGCACGGGCTAAAATCAGCCGCTCTTGTGATTGATGCAGACCCCACTCCTGCCGCCGTAAGCCTGAAACAGTACGGCGCGGATGAAATCTATACCATCCAAAACCCAATTTTCAAGAATCATCTGAATGCCCCTCTCCTTCGGGCTCTGTCCACAGCTGTTCAACAGATCAAGCCTCATGTGGTAGCATTCGCATCAACGGAGGGCTCGAAAGATATTCTTGGCGCGCTTGCTGCCAATCTGGAGGCTGCTTCACTGGCTGATGTATCCGAATTTGAACTCACAGATTCAGGTGTAAAGGCTAAGCGCCCCGTAATGGCATCAAAAATTATCTCAGCAGTACAAGCGGAAGGCACACCTGTTGTTCTTACTGTACGGTCAGGCTCATATGATGTGGTTGAGATGGAGTCAGCCGCTACGGTTGAAGCTATTCCGTTTGAGTTTGGTGATGATCAGCTCCAGATCACACTAAAAGAGATTATTGGCGCAGCAGGCGATAAAATTGATCTCTCCGAAGCAGAAACGGTGATTGCTGCCGGACGTGGTGTAAAAGATGAAGAAGCTCGCAAACTTGTGGATGAACTGGCATCTGTGCTTAACGCCGCCATTGGTGCATCCCGTGCTCTTACAGAAGCGGGAGTATATGATCCCAGCCTTCAGATTGGGCAAACCGGTAAAGTGGTTTCTCCACAGCTTTATATTGGCATAGGTATTTCAGGAGCTATACAGCATGTGGCAGGCATGGCAAACAGTAAAGTGATTGTTGCCATCAACAAAGACCCCGATGCACCTATTTTTGAAATTGCGGACTACGGCATTGTTGGAGACCTTTACAAAATCCTGCCCCCGTTTATCGAAGAACTGAAAAAAGTGAAAAGTAATTAGATAGATGCGAGTCATGAGTCTTGAGTCTTGAGTCTTGAGAGTTAAGAAAAAAATTAAGTCACCTCTATAATGTATATGATTATTATTGATTTGAAGACTGACATGATTCCTCAGGACTCAAGACTCACTACTCAAGACTAAAAAAACTATGGACGAAAAATTTGATTGTATAATTGTAGGTGCCGGAGTTGCGGGTTTATCAGCTGCGATGATGCTTGCCCGTGCCAACATGAAATTTCTGCTTATTGAGAAAGGTGAGTTTCCCGGATCAAAGAATGTATCCGGTGGAGTTTTGTGGGGGAACGACCTTGCCAAACTGGTTCCAAATTATTGGGAAGAAGATGCCGGGTGGGACAGATTCATCAACCACAGAAGGCTTACGTTTTTAGATGAAGAATCATCATTTTCAATAGACTTTAAATCCTCCCATTTCAACGAGGCTCCTTACACAGGGGTCGTTGTGCTTCGATCAAAGTTTGACCGATGGCTTGCCGAAAAAGTTGAGGAGGCTATCGCTGAGAGCGATTTTGCGATGGATTCTTTCATTGCGCCAAACATCCTTGTGGAAGAGATTCTCATGGAAGATGGAAAAGCCGTTGGCATTAGAACCGGTGAAGAGAAGTTTTTTGCTGATTCCATCATCATTGCAGAGGGTGTTAACAATCTACTCACCAGACAGGTTGGTTTGCAGGATAAATATGTACCGGCTGACCACATGCTTACCGGTGTTAAAGAGATCATTCGGTTCGATCAAAATGTGCTTGAAGATCGCTTCCAACTGAATGGAAATAGCGGAATGAGTAATGAGTTTGTTGGTTTTGCTACGAACGGCATTGAAGGCGGTGGTTTTCTTTACACCAATAAAGACACAATCTCTCTGGGACTTGTACTTGGTTTAAAAGATCTCCGCGAAAAAGAGCAGGCACCGTATGATGTGTTAAATCACTTTAAAAAACATCCTGTTATTGCTGATATGATTCGTGGCGGAGAAGTAGTTGAGTATTCGGCACACATTGTCTCTTCCGGCGATAAACGTGTTATGCCCGAAAAACTGTACAAAGCGGGACTGGTTATCTGTGGCGAAGCCGCTAACCTGCTGATGAATGCAGGTAAAGCCATACAGGGAATGGATTATGCCATGCGGTCAGGAATTTTAGCTGCTGAAGCAATCACCAAAGCGAAAGAGAAAGGCGATTTTGGTGAAGAAGCAATGAAAGCATACCAAACAGCACTTGAAGACAGTTATATCATGAAAGATATCAACAATTTCCAGGATGCTGTTCATCTGTTGCACGATCCGGTTATGACGCAAAAAGTACCAAACCTGATTTGTGATTTCGGACGAAATTTCTTCAGCATCAATAATGAACCAACACCCAAGTCCCGAACCATGTTGCGTGGTGCCATTAAGCGGCATGCGTCCTACTGGGAATTGTTTAAGTTGGGGATTAAGGGCGGTAAAGCGTTGTAACTTCAGTTGGCAAGTCAGCAGTTGACAGTTTACAATTTTAGAGCTGAATATATTTGAACATTATCATTAATATGGTTCAATAGTTGTCAATTGGTTACTGCAACTGTCAACTTCGTTTCATTGCATCAGTCTTTATTTCATAAAAATTTTACATTAATCAAAAAACACCTTCCAAATGAAACTCCTCTCACTACCTGAACGGCTTGGGCTTGTAAGTTATCGTAATCAGGCAAAATCTGAGATTAAACCTCATATTGTTGTAGATACAGATATTTGCAATTCTACCTGCCCCCATAAGTGTACCACCTACGTTTGCCCGGCAAATTGCTATACCAAAGATGAAAATGGTAAGGTCCATTTCCAGGTTGAAGATTGTATAGAGTGTGGTACCTGCATGTATGCATGCGATCAGGGTGCAGTTAGCTGGGAATTTCCCGATCCCGAAATTGGACGCGGTGTAACCTGGAACTACGGGTAATTTTTGTTATCTGGTGAAATACTTCGGGAATTTTTTTCGACTGGGAACTGCTGTTCCCAATTTTTTCATTATCTTTTGGAAGCGCTTTTAATCTTAAAAATCATTCATTAAATGAACCTTAATTTGCTTGAACGAACCAACAACATATCCTTTGAACTAACAGAAGATCATCAAATGATTCGCGACAGTGTTCGCGATTTTGTAGAACGCCATGTAGCACCTACAGTTATAGAAAGAGATGCTTCAAAAGAGTTTCCCCACGAAATAGTAAAAATGCTTGCCGATCAGGGCTTGCTGGGCATCTATCACAGTGAAAAGTATGGCGGAGCCGGATTCGATACCATCAGTTTTTGCCTCGCACTTGAAGAAATTGCGCGCTGGGATGCCTCCCTCGCCCTCACGGTTGCCTCTCACACGTCCCTCGGAACAGGACATATTGACCTTACCGGAAATCATGAACAGAAACTGAAATACATGCCTGACCTCACATCAGGCAAAAAACTGGGTGCATGGTGTTTAACTGAGCCGGGATCGGGAAGTGATGCATCCGGAATGAAAACCACAGCGTCGAAAGATGGCGACAATTGGATCATCAACGGAACAAAAACGTTTATTACACAAGGTTCTGTTGGGCATGTGTATGTAGTGCTCGCAAAAACAGATCCAACGCTTGGAACCAAAGGTATCAGTGCATTTATTGTTGAGCGCGAATGGGACGGCGTAAAGCCGGGAACCCCCATGCATAAACTTGGGATGAATACTTCGGATACCTCTGAAGTAGTATTTGACAATGTGAAGGTGCCCGCAGAAAATTTACTCGGTGAACTTGGGCGTGGATTTATCGATACGATGAAAGTACTTGATGGTGGACGCATCGGAATTGGTGCACTTTCGGTTGGTATTGCCCGTGGTGCGCTTGAGGAATCGATGAAATACGCAAAAGAACGAAAACAGTTTGGCAGCTCAATTGGTGATTTTCAGGCGATAGAGCATAAAATGGTGAATATGGCTGTGGAGATTGATGCGGCTCGGCTTCTCGTTCACCGTGCCGCCTGGCTGAAAGACCAGGGCAAGCCATACACCAAAGAGGCATCCATGGCAAAACTGTACGCATCAGAAGCTGCCGAACGTGCCACTCTCGATGCCGTACAAATACATGGCGGCTATGGGTACACCAAAGAGTACCACGTAGAGCGTTTTATGCGCGACATGAAACTAATGACCATCGGTGAAGGCACCTCCGAAATTCAGCGGTTAATCATCTCGAGAGAGATCAAAAAAGAGCTTGGGTATAATGAGTAGTTGATATCTGCAATTTTCCAAAGAACAACTATACGTATCCATTTCTGGAAAGTGAAAGATTGCCACTAAGGCACAGAAATTTCTGAGCCTTAGTGGCAAATCAACACATGAAAAGGTTAAATCATCTCCCCCACTCTTTTCAAAACATACTCAAGGTGGGTTCGATTGTACCGGTCCGTAGCTCCACGTAATGCTCTTTCCGCTTCTGTTTGAAGCTCACGAAGCTGTTCTAAAATTAGCGGACGAATATCCGAGTGCTGAATGTGAAAATCCGTCCTCAGGTTTTCCATTCCAATATCAGGGCGATAATCTCCCGGGGGATTTGGTGCCTCTGCCGATGCATCGTTCAACAGGTAGCTCATTCTGTCGAGATAGGCGCGCTGCAGGTTTCTTCTGTAGGGGTCAATGCTGTTTGAAGCATTCAGCTCTTTCCAGATACTGTTTCTCAACTCGTCCATGAACAGAGCCGGATCGTACGCATCATCCCCAAGCATGGCATGTTGTTCAACTAAACGTTCCAACCGATGCGGAGAAAGCAGTGCATTCAGCCCTGTGGTTTGATACCATCGCACACGCTCTACCGTGCCAACGTGTTCAAACGTTCTGAGCAGGCTCTTATCCAAAAGCCATTCGGGCGTTGCAAAAAGGTGCTCATCCAGAAACGCCATCGACCGCTGCTGATCTTCTTTGGTCAATGCAGTGTACACCGGGCCCGGCTGCCCAAATGCTTTGTGCTCTTCGCGTGAACCGCCAATCGCAGTGATCACCCGCTCCGTGAGCCTGCCCCAATGCACATAAAGCTGCATGTAGCGCATTCTTATTTCGTCGTAGTTTTCCCCTTCAACACCCATCCACTCTTTCAGGTTGGGCACAACCCGGTGCAGATTTTTCATACCAAGCTCGCTGGCACGTACCCAATCATCACCGATGGATTCTGTGGTTTGAGTGGGGTCAAAATCGCCGCGTCCGTAGCCAAACTGCATCGCAGGGTTATCGGCTCGTTCAAGTATCCATTCGTTCAAAAGAGTTCTCTCCTCTTCGGGCGTATTAAACTGAGGCAGCCAGGAGTAGGCCCATTTCACCGACCAGATGTCATACTCACCAACATTTCGGTGCACTTTATTATCTCCATCTTCCGGCTGGGCAACATAGTTGAACCTTGTTCGGCCTACAACGGATGATGAATTTCCAAATTGGTTCGTAAAATCGGGGTTACGGAGATCTTCGATGGAATAAGCCGTGTTGCCGCGCTGATTGTGCGGATAGCCCAGAGCATGAGCCAACTCGTGCGATACCACATATTGCAGGTACTGCCCCATCTCCTCGGTGGAAAGATGCGGACGTTGAACCTCCGGGTTTCGAGGGCCGGTTTGGCT
>SLLL01000005.1 GCA_007134085.1 Balneolaceae bacterium | reverse complement strand
TTGATGCTCCTTTTTACATCAACCCCGGTTAGTGTTACGGCTATGGTTGGCCTGGTACTTTTAACGGGTATTGTGGTAAATAACGGTATTGTGATGATCGATTACATCAAGATATTGCAATCCCGCGGGCAGAACAGGCACGAGGCAATCGTTAACGGTGCCGGAAGAAGGTTGCGCCCGATTCTGATGACAGCCTTCACAACCATTTTAGCTATGGTGCCGCTTGCACTTCAGCTTGGTGCCGGAGCAGAAACCTGGAGCCCAATGGCACGTGCCGTTATCGGCGGGCTTACAATGTCAACCATTTTGATGCTGTTTGCGGTGCCGTGTATGTATTACCTCATCAACTCACTCGTTGAAAAAGCAGGTTTCGATGCCGTGCACAAAGAAGACCCATTAGCAGAAACTGCTTGATTTTAAAAACACCTATGGAAAACAGATCAGACTGAGATGAAAAAAATAACCATTACAGAGAAAATCCTGAAAAGGCCTGTTACGGCCATAATGATGTCGTTACTGGTTATTGGGTTTGGCATCTTTTCACTCACCAATCTTAAGGTTACGCTCTACCCAACGTTTAACATACCAGTAATGGGTATCTCGGTTAACTATGCAAATGTGGCTCCTGATGACATGCTTCGGCTTGTGGTGGAGCCGATTGAGGCCGCTGTGATGGGTGTTGAGGGTATAGAATCACTTGACTCAAATGTGCGTCAGGGTGGTGCATTTTTGATCCTCAGGCTGAAACCCGGTACCAGTATTATGGTTACCGAGCAAAAAGTTCGTGAAGCTGTTGAACGGATACGGCCTATTCTACCCTCTGAGGCAAACGAGCCGTTTATTTTCCAGTTTGACCCCGATCGCGCGCCGGTAATGCGGGTGAGCGTGGAATCGGATGTGCTGGGCCTTGATGAGCTACGCCAGCTCTCTGTTGAATTTATTGAACCACGTTTTGAACGGATTCCCGGTGTGGCCTCTGCCGAAACACGCGGTGGCCTTACGCGAAACATCTATGTTGACCTGCAGCCCGAAGCTCTAGCCCGCCACAATTTGTTGCCCAGCCAGGTTGTAAATTCAATACGAAATAACAATGTTCAGCAGCCAATCGGCAGCCTTGTGGCAGACCGTACCAGCTACAGCATCCGTGCGCAATCTATGTACACCAATGTAGATCAGATTGCTGAAACTGTGGTTTCGATGAATGGCGACATGCCGGTTCGGGTAGGAGATGTTGCCATTGTTCGCGATGATTATGAAGAGATCCGAAGCCTTGTAGAGATTAACGGGCGCAACAGTGTTACCGTTGATATTCAGAAACAGTCTGATGCAAACACACTTGAAGTAACACACCAGATTATTCAGACGATGCAGGAGTTTAAACCAAACCTGCCGTCGAGTATCACTATGCAGATACTCAGTAACGAGGGTCAGTTTATAGAAGATTCTATCTCCAACCTTGCACAGTCTGCCCTTATAGCACTTATTGTTGTGATTCTGATTCTGCTCGTTTTCATGGGTGGCTGGCGAATTGCTTTTGTGGTAGCGATGAGTATTCCTGTTTCGCTTACGGCAACATTTGCTGCGATGTACGCGCTTGATATCACGCTAAATATCATCTCCATCACCGGGCTTGCGCTGGCAATCGGGCTACTCGTTGATAACTCCATCGTGGTTTCGGAGAGTATTGCAAACCAGCTTGAGAAAGGAAAAAGCAGATTCCAGGCAGCACTTGATGGCACCAATGAAGTGGGTGGCGCGCTGCTCGGCTCCACACTTACAACCATTGCCGTTTTCATCCCCATATTAACACTCACGGGTTTTGCCGGAACTGTTGCAAAAGATCTTGCCATTACAATTTCTATCTCCATCGGCTTTTCATTTCTTGCCTCGATAATACTAATACCTGTTCTGGCATCACTTGTTTTAAAGCGTGATGAGTTCCTCAAAAGAAACTATACACTCAACTGGATCAAATCGCTCGAAAATAATTATGTGGCGATACTAGAATGGCTTTTGGCAAGAAAATACATTGCAGCAATAACGATTATTGCCATTATTTACGGTACAAGCTCGCTTTTTGGCAGCATCGAAAAGGAATTTTTCCCTGAAACCGATGAAGGAACATTTGACCTTCGTATTGAAATGCCCGCAGGCACCAATCTCGCCAACACTACTACTACGCTGAGGGAGTTTACCCAAACCCTACTTGATGACTCTGATGTGCAAACAGTTATTACCAACATTGGCCGATCTGGGAGAAGTACAGCTACAAACGCGGGTACACTAAGTATCACACTTGTTGATGATAACCTTAGAGAAAACCCTACATCAGAAGTTGCTTCAAGATTACAAAATCAACTCCGGGACGATGACATTAGCGTTGAGATTGCCAACCTTGGTGGCAGTGGTGGTATTCCAATGGGCCGTGGTGGCTGGGGTGGCCGGGGAATACGAGTAAGCTTAATTGGGCCGGACGTAGAAGTACTTCAAATGCTTACACTGCAAATTGAAGAAGCACTAATTGATGACCCTCAGGTAATGTCAGTAAGTAATTTCAGAAACCGGCCAATGCCCGAACTTGCTTACGAACTCGACCGGAATCAGATCAGCCGTGCCGGAATTTCCTCATCGGCAATTGCCAATGAACTTGGAACACAAGCAAGAGGCACGCGAGCAGGTTTCTTTAGGGATCAAGGAAGAGAGATACCTATTCAGGTTAGAAATGTACGTGAGCAGTTCCAGAACCGGCAGGACCTTTTCTCACTTGAGCTTGCGCAGTTTGAAGATCAGCGAATTCCTGTACTTGGTTTGGGAGATTTTAGGGTAACCGAAGCACTAAATAATATCACCCGCCGAGACCGCGAAACACTGCTTGATGTAAATATCATGGTTCGTGGCAATCTGGAAGAGTACCAGGCCAGAGTTGAGGAATTGTTTGCGAACAACGAGGTAGTTCTGCCAGATGGCTACCGCTACGAGTTTGGAGGGTCCGTTTTTGCCCAGCAAGAGAGCGGTGCAGAAATTCTCTTCGCACTTATGCTTGTACTGCTACTCACCTACATGGTGATGGCGTCACTATTTGAAAACCTGCGCGACCCGTTTATTGTAATGATGTCGGTACCACTCGCCTTCTTCGGCTCGCTGGTGTTTCTTACGATTACCGGTACCACTTTAAGTGTACCAGCCTACATCGGTATCGTAATTTTGATAGGAATTGTGGTAAATAATGGAATTGTATTGCTCGATTTTATTCATCAAAACACCAAAAACAGCACCGGTGATATCGACTACCTCGAGCAGTTTTTGGAAGCGTGTAAGCGCAGGATGCGCCCTATTTTGCTAACCGCAATGACCACCATCTGCTCAATGATTCCGCTTGCACTTGCACTCGGTGCTGGTTCAGAAACGTGGAGCCCGCTTGCACGTTCTGTAATTGGAGGGCTTGCTTTTGCAACCATCCTTACACTTTTTGTTGTACCTGCTGTGGCGATTGGCATCTCCAAAAAGCGAAGAAAGTCTATCAAGAAGGCGATGGCAAGCTGAGGAATTCGTCACCAGGAATAGATTTAGGGCGGTTATATCCAGCCGATAGAGTCGTCGGATTGCTGCCCAATTCCCACATACTGCTCAAATATCTCATTAAGCGAAGCATCTTTCTGCAGATCTCTGCGCGATTTGGAATCGAGATAAGCTACGATTGTACCTTCATTGAGGATAGCAATATCATCGCACAGGTTCTCTACCACTTCAAGAATGTGGCTGGTGATGAAAATGGTAGTGCCACGCTCTTTCATTTTTCTAATGACGGTTTTCATCCTCCCGATTGAAATTACATCCACACTCTCAAACGGTTCATCCAAAAAAAGTAGCTTTGGGTTTACAAGAATTGCAGCACAAAACGACAGTTTCTTCCTGCTGCCGGACGATAGTTGCTTCGCCTGAACGCGCCGAAACTCCTCAATTTCAAAATAGCTGAACAGAGAATTAATTTTGCTGTCCAGATCCTCAGGCACCTCTTTGTACATTTCACAAACATAACGGATGAACTCAATACTGGTAAAATTTTCGAACAAAAGTGGCGGCTGTAAAACCGAAGAGACATCTTTTTTAATCTCCACTTCGTTACTTTTGTTTAGCTCCAGGCTATTGATAATGATCTGCCCTTTATCATAAGTCAAAAGGCCTGTGAGAATACCGATGAGCGTACTCTTCCCGGCTCCATTTGGGCCGATTAACCCAAAGATGGTGCCTGCAGGCACCTCAAGGTTTAACCCCTTCAGTACCGGATCTTTACTGTACGATTTTGTAAGATTGCTGATGGTTAAAGCTCGTTCCATAGTTTCGGAATCATTTTCATTTTGAATGGATTGGAGATTTGTGCCAGTTTTCTCATGAAACTAAAGAACAGAATCAGGTTTACGCCAAAAAGTATTGCCACATGGTACCAAATAAAGCTCTCAAAAATAAAGAAAGTGAACAGGCCAATAATCATCACAATAAACACCGATGAGAATGTGATGGATGCCGGAAGTACCGGGTTCGACACAGACATTACACTAACCTCCTCTATTTTCTTGTAGTTGTTGATACTACTTCTAAGAATGTAGTGCAGAAATACCAGCGATATTAAAATAATGCCCAAGTGAACCTGCAGCATCCCGGGCAATGTATCGATAAAAACAGGCACTAAAATTAGTACAATACTCGACCCGGCCAGGCATATCAGAAGGGCAGCTTTGATTCTCTCTTTTACTATCGTTTCGAGCCGTACGGGAAACTGGAGTGAAAGCAATATCTCGCGATGCTCAAAGCCAAACATATTAGTAAGCATCACCATTAGAAAAATAATGGGAATTAGTGTTAAAAAGACCCCGATAATATATGTGCTATCACCCAAAAAAATGATGTAGGGTATCACAAATACATAAGTAATTAGCAGTTGAATTTTACTGTATTTATGGCTCCAAACCGCGTGAAAGAACTTGCCCCCTTCATGCCCCAGCCATTTGATAAAAAACGAGAGCTGGCTTTTTTTAATAATTGTTGAAGTTGTTTGTGGCGGTGAAAGTAGTGCTGATTTGGTGTTCAGCATCATATCGCGATTTACTACTATGAAAAGGAACAGCAGAAGCGCAATGAGAAAAATATGCAGAGTAGTATCGGTGAGTAGGTTCCCGGCATAGTAGAAGAGATAACCCGGGGTGTAAATAAGCCAAGGGTTTACTGTTTGTGCAGCAAAATCAGGTGATTCTATGTACGGAGTAAAATCAAGATAGAGTGCAATAAGAATAAAAAAGAGAACAAACGTGCTTACAACAGCACTTAGCTGCTTAAACCGTTCTGCCGAGAAGATGCGAAACCTCCATTTCAGAGAGCTGATTACTCCATACGTTACAAATACAAGTAACGTGACCATCGCTATATGTGTAGCAGAACCTGCCATATTGATTAAGTAGAGCAGCCAAACGAAGAGAAAGATCAGATTCAACGGATGAAAAAAGCCGGCAAGATTTAGGTACCATGCCAACCTGTTTGCAGACATTCCAAAGGAGAGCAGCTTTCTGTTTTCGTTAAGTTGCAAACGGTTGATCTTCACAAAGAAAATCTGTGATAGAAAAAGGGAGTTTAAAAAAATAAGGTGCGCTGCAAACTGAATATCTTCCGTAATCCACGAGTAGAACTGCCGGGCTTGTTCCAAATCATCCATAAAAATCAGGATCAAAATCACCCCGAAAAATTGCCCTAAAACCAACAACAAAAAAACAGAGTAGAAGAGCATTGCGGCTATTTCAACACCGGCAAGTGACCTCCACCATATTTTTGCATTTAATGTTGCGAATAGTTTTAGCATTACCCTCGTAAATAGAGATATTTATCAAAAGCGAAGGCCAAGTACAAGCGCCATAAAAAGATGTTTTTCGCCATCGCTGAACTCACTTTTTTGTACATCAGTAAAAGCGAAAGAGCCCCTGGCCTGAATATTCAAAATAATATCACCCACGCTAAAATCGAGCCCGGCCCCACCTATCATGCCGAAATCAACTTCCCTGGTAGTGTCGTCCAGGTCGCGGCGGCTGCCATCCTCCCGCACTCTTTCTGCACTTACCATAAAAGCAGTATAAGGGCCAAAAAATATGTGTGGCGACAACCCATATGATAAATCGTAATTAAACTTTGCGAGAATAGGCACCTCAATGTAATCGAACTCTATGGATACTCCATCAAAACGCCTGCTGGGATTGTCAAAACCTTTTTCGGTAAAGTTCACGCCTGTTTGTATGGAAGGCCTGATGTTGTATGGCAATGTGTATGGCAGGCCGATATCTATTGTAAAACCGAATGTTATTCCACTGCGAAAATCTCGGTTAAAGGTTGCCTCAAAAACGTTTGCCAGGCTTAGCCCTCCCTGAGCACCAAATGTCAACGATACCCCGCTGCGCTCCGTAACTCTTTCCGGTAGCGGTTCTGAAACCGCAGGTTCATCATCTGGAAGTATATCCGGCTCGGGATCTTCATCAGGCACGGCCGTAACAACCACACCTGCCTGTGCCGCAGCTTCTTGTTGGGTGGCAAAACGGAGGGAGAGTAACACATCGCGCCCATTCACATCGGGGTAGGCTTCTGCAACAAAATATGTGCCTTCTGCTATGTAGAGATCCGTACCCAAGCCGCTTAGAAGATTGTACAGATCAATCTCTGTGATATGGGGAGCAACAGAGACAGGAATTGTGCTGTCTGTATTTAAATCCATTGAGAAAAGAACCATCTCAATACGGTTAAATTCCGGTTGAGAGACTCGAAATGAATCGGGCATTTGAGTCATATGATAGCGCACAACCAGCCCAAGGCCATCAGCTCTCTCGGTTGTGGAAATTCGCTGCAATTCTGTTTGTGCTAAGGCAGTGGCAGCTCCCGCAGCAACTAAAAGAAAGGACAAAAAAAACGATCTGCTAATAAACCTCATGAAATCTTTAACTCAAAAATAGTGATTCGTTAAACGCTATAATATCAGCAAAAAAAAGACAGTTTTCTGTGCGTATATTCTTGCTACAAAACTTCTTTCAGAAACCGGCCGGTATGGCTTTTATCAACTTTTGCAACATCTTCAGGTGTGCCTGTTGCCACAATTTGCCCACCCCTAAAACCTCCCTCAGGCCCAATATCGATTATCCAGTCGGCTGATTTCATCACATCAAGATTATGCTCGATAATGATAACAGAGTGGCCATTATCAACCAATTCATTGAACGATTTCAGCAGCTTGGCGATGTCTTCGAAATGAAGCCCGGTGGTTGGTTCATCAAAAAAATAGAGTGTTTTCTCAGTGTTGGTTTTCGACAGGAATTTGGCAAGTTTTACCCGCTGTGCTTCACCTCCAGATAGTGTTGTTGCACTCTGGCCAAGGCGGAGATAACCCAGGCCCACATCTTCCATCGGCTGTAGTTTCTTGATTATGGCCGCCTCATCCACAAAAAATTCAATGGCATCGCTTATGTTCATCTCCAGCACATCATGTATACTCTGCCCGCGATATTTAACCTGTAACACATCTTTTCTGAACCGTGTGCCGCCGCACTCCTCGCACACCAGTTCAATATCGGCCATAAACTGCATCTCAATTTTTTGTACGCCCTCTCCCTGGCAAGCTTCACAACGGCCGCCCGGCACATTAAACGAAAAGTGGCCCGGGGTGTAACCCATTATTTTCGACTGGCGTGTATTAGCAAATAGGTCACGAATTCCATCAAACGCCTTGGTGTATGTGGCAGGGTTCGACCGGGTTGAACGGCCAATCGGGCTTTGGTCAACCATCTCAACAGCCTCAATATTCCGGATTCCACTCACTCCGCGGTTTCGCCCAACTTTTTCCTTCCATGTACCAATTTTTTTCTGGATGGATGCATACAACGTATCATGCACCAGGGTTGATTTACCTGACCCGGATACACCCGTTACGCAAACCAGTTTCCCAAGCGGAAATTCCACATCAATATTTTTCAGGTTGTGTTCTGATGCCCCTTCAACAAGCAGAGATTTGCCATTTCCTTTTCTTCGCATTTTTGGAACAGATATGCTCATTCTCCCGGAGAGATACTTTCCGGTGAGCGTGTTGGCACCAAGCAGCTCAGAGTAAGGCCCGGTAAATACAATCTCACCGCCGTAGGTTCCTGCAAATGGGCCAATGTCGATGATGTTATCAGCAGCCTTCATCATTTCGGGGTCGTGCTCTACAATCAAAACCGTGTTGCCGATATCTCGGAGTGATTTCAGGATGGTTATGAGCCGGTCATTATCCCGTGGGTGCAGGCCAATTGTTGGCTCATCCAGAACATAGAGGCTTCCAATGAGTGAACTCCCCAGCGAATTTGCCAGGCTGATGCGCTGCGACTCCCCGCCGCTCAAGGTATTCGTGAGGCGGTCGAGGGTTAGATAATCCAGCCCAACCTCATCAAGATATTTGAGCCGCTTTCTGATTTCGTAGAGAATCTGTCCGGCTACTGACTTCTCAAATTCAGTGATTTCCAGATTATCAAAAAACTCACGGGCGTAGCCAATGGTCATCTCCGTTACTTCCCCAATATGCAACCCGCCAATTTTTACGAAAAGTGCATCGCGGCGCACCCGGTAGCCTTCGCATTCAGGGCAGCGGCTGTACCCTCTGTAGCGTGAGTAAAGTACACGCATATGTACTTTATAAAACTGACTTTTAACATCCTCAAAAAAACCGTAGATACCCGCATATCCATCCTTACCTTTCCATAAAATTCGCTTCGCCTCCTTGCTGAGTGTGCTGTACGGTACATCTATAGGTATTTGTTCCTTGGCTGCCACACGCACAAAATCGCGCAGATACGAACTGAACTTGGGCGAGTCAAACGGTGCCACGGCTCCGGCACGGATCGATTTGTCATGATCGGGTATAACAAGGTCTTCATCAATACCGGAAACTTTTCCGAAGCCTTCGCAGGAATCGCACGCACCGTAGGGATTGTTGAATGAAAACATTTGGGGTGATGGCTCCAGATACTCCACGCCATCCTCTTCAAACCGCTCGCTGTATGCCAGCTCTTCTCCATCTCTGATTTTTATGCGGCAGTATCCGTTTCCTTCCTGAAAAGCCGTTTCAATGGATTCGGCGATTCGGCTGCGGGTGGCATCATCTTTTTTAATGGCAAGCCGGTCAACCAGTACGCGATAGTTTTCCGGTTTGATCTTTTCGGGTTTATACTCATCACGGGTAAGGTCAAGAATCGATTCGTCATCAACATTCAGCAGGCGTGTTAACCCTTTTTCTTTCAATACATCGAACTGCTCGGCGGGCTTTCTGCCATCTCTCATTTGCAGTGGGAAAAGCACATAGAACCGGGTTTTTTCATCGAACTGTTCAAACAGCTCGTTGATAATGCTGCCGGGATTATCTTTTTTTACCACCTTCCCGGTTACCGGCGATATGGTTTTGCCGATTCGCGCAAAGAGAAGGCGCACATAATCATAAATCTCGGTTGATGTACCTACGGTTGAACGGGGATTGCTGCCCGTGGTTTTCTGCTGAATAGCCATAGCCGGCGAGATACCGTGCATATGATCCACATCGGGCTTATCCATTCGCTCTAAAAACTGGCGGGCATAACTTGAAAGGCTCTCAACATAACGCCGTTGCCCCTCCGCATAAATTGTATCAAACGCGAGGCTCGATTTACCTGAACCGGAAACCCCGGTAACCACTGTAAGTTTGTTGCGGGGGATTTCTACATCAATATTTTTCAGGTTATGCACCCGTGCACCTTTTACTACAATGGGGCGCCCCGCGGCACGTGAGGTGTTTTCAGCTGTGTTTGAGGGAGAAACGTCGGTTTGGGGCATGTTTAGCGGCTGATTTCAAATCAAGAAAAATACGAAAAATGTGAGCAACCAATGGGTTTTTTCTCACGGTTTGATTTGAAAGAACATGGGGATGGATAGAGCCGTTCATGAATCTAAATACTGTAGCTTGCTATTCATAAAAAGATTTAAATATTTACTTAACCTATTCAAGTCACATTATACGCTGATGAATTTCAAAATCTCCTACGGAAAAGATCCCGGGCACAGTAAAGCGTCTTCCTTAATTGGGGGCATACTTTGCCTTGGAATGTCTATTCTTGGCTTTTATGTAGCTCTTTTCAGTGATGAGATTGACGGTGGCATACCATTTCTTCCGAGCGAGGTTAACACATTGATGGGGCGCATAGCTTTTGGATTAAGTGCTCTCTTTACCTTCTGGCTTTCCATTTACGCATTCAGAGAGTTTGCCCGGAAATTACGCGACGATAAAGTATCAAAAAAGTAAGCGGGAGGCGTTTACTACACTTCAAAGAAATCTATCTTTCCGGTGCAAATATC
Organism: Balneolaceae bacterium; assembly: GCA_007134085.1. Lineage (GTDB taxonomy): Bacteria > Bacteroidota > Rhodothermia > Balneolales > Balneolaceae > Rhodohalobacter. Next base: position 3,194 of record SLLL01000005.1, on the reverse strand, counting down.
ATACATTGCACCTGCTATCAGAATAGAGCCCTTCTCCTCAAGTTCTTGAAGTATGGGGCTCTCCTGCCTGATCTTCTTTACAGAATATTTCACGTTTACTTTGGCAAGATGATTAACATAATCATAACCCTCTGTACTTATTTCACCATCAAACGTCGCTTTTGCAGTTGGTTCCGCTTCTTTAATTTTATTCACAAGAGTAGTTAAGTGGCCAAATTTAGCACTGTCTGCCGCCCCTTTCACAGCTCCACAACGGGTGTGCCCCATTACCAGAATCAGTTTCGCACCTGACAGGCTTGTGGCAAACTCCATACCGCCCAGTACATCATCATTAATGACATTGCCTGCAAGCCGTGTACTAAAAATTTCGCCAATGCGGGCGTCGAAAATAGTTTCAACCGGTACTCTGCTGTCAATACAGCTATGTACAATGGCATAAGGGATCTGCTTTTCTTTTGTTGCTGAAACTTCTTTCTTAAACTTCCTCCGGCGTAGTTTTCCTTCTACAAACCGCTTGTTACCATCTTTAAACTCCTGCAAAATCTCGGCAGGGGTCATCTTTGCCCTTTTTTCATCAGTAAGCAGATCCTCTTCACCTAAATCATCAGAATCTTGTGAGATAACATTCATCAACCCAAAAATAGAGAGCGAAATAGCCAAAAAGAGCAGTGACAAAGAGATCATGGTGATGGAATTTATTCGTGATTAAAACTTCATTTTTAACATTACTAAATATACTAAGGCTTTTGACAAAGCTTAAACTTTTGATTGCTTTATCCACACAAAAAAACCTCTGCCGGGACAAATCCAGACAGAGGTTCTGATTTTTTTGATGATGTAGGAATATTCAGAATAATTATTCGCGGGTATGCACCACCTTTCCGTTGATGATTACCGCATCTACGTTGGTAAGGTATTCGAATGGGTCGCCATCAAAGAGAACAAGGTCAGCGTCTTTGCCCATTTCGAGTGATCCAACCTTATCATCTATTTCAAGCACGGTTGCCGCGCCCATTGTCAGTGCATACAAGGCATTTTCCATGCCGAGTCCATTTGCTGCTGCAATTGCAGCCTCAAATTTTGCGACTCTGCTTTTCGGCACATAGCCTTCAAACCCGCTTTGAAACACAACCGGAATACCCGCTTCGTGGAGTTTTGCAGCCGTTTCAAAGCTGGAATTTTTAGCTTCACCAAACGGACGGATCATCTTCGGATGAATCACTACCGGAACCCCTGCTTCTTTAATTTCATCCATCACAAGATAAGCCTCTGATGCGCCTTCAAGCACCATTGGGAAGCCAAACTCCCGTTGTATCCGCAGGGCGGTGATGATATCACTCGCAGTGTGTGCCGATACAAGTGCCTTTATTTTTCCGTCAAGCAGATCGGCCAGTGCTTCCATCTTCAGGCCGCGGCTGCTAACCTCTCCCGCAGCGCGGTTCTCTGCATAGTCTTGTGCCCGAATCAGATCCTGACGCAATACAGCTACAGCTTTGGCCCTGGTTCCCGGCGAGCTGAAGTTGCTGCGGACACTCGGGCCCATCGTTATCGCAAGCATGGTTGTGGAGTCCACAAGCGCTTCATCAACTGTTCTGCCCGCAGTTTTTACGATCATAGTCTGCCCGCTGATTACAGCGCCGGGCCCATGGCCTGTATGCATCGTGGTGATTCCCTCGCTGCGAAGGTATCCTACAAGAAACTCACGGGCATTGTACGAGTCAATCGCCCTGAGTTCCGGCTGAACAGCGTTGGAAGTTTCAAGCTGATCCTGATCATGCGGGTGGTTATAATAACCGGCAAGGCCCACCACCGTTCGCGCATCAATTAAGCCTGGTGTTACGATTTTTGCTTCGTGAATTTTGTAGGCTTCAGGAATATCGATTCTATCAGCTGACCCTACCTGCTCAATTACACCATTGTTGATAAGAACAACACCGTTTGGAATCGGGTCGCCCGCCATGGTGTAAACCATTTCGCCTTTCACGGCAATTTGTGCCTCGGCAGTTGCTGAAAAAGCGAACAGAATACTAAAAGCAGCGGCAAAACAAATCAACAGTTTCGAAATCTGTACTCGTTTCATTTTTTTTATCATGATTAGTGCCCTCCCGTGTGAATGTGCGAATTAGCTGATGCCCGAAAGATTTCGTATCCGCCAATTGCGTAAACACGATCTTCGGGGTTATCCCTATCCCAGACTTTTTCACCCTCAATCCAGGTTTGCTCAACATGCGTGTACACACTAAATGGGTCGCCCGAAAGAATAATAAAATCTGCATGTTTTCCCTGCTCGAGAGATCCCACCCGATCTTCAATGTCCATCATCTTTGCACCAGCTATTGTTAGTGCCTCAAGTGCTTTTTCACGGCTCATGCCTTCGCGAACAGCCTGCGCAGCTGAGCGAATCAAAAAACGGGAATCCACAATGGGGTCATCCGAATGAAACGCAACCAAAGCGCCTGCTTTTTCAAGTTCGCGCCCGTTGATGTTCAGCAGGTTTATCGCTTCCAGCTTACCGCCGGGAGAGTCGAGCGTGATGATGGAGGAGCCAATTACCGAAGAATTCGCAATTTCTTCTGCTACTTTCCACCCTTCACTAACATGCTGCAGAACCATGCGGTATCCAAACTCTTCTGCCAGGCGGATTGCCGTTAAAATATCATCGTGCCTGTGGGTGTGGTTGTGAACAATCCGTTTGCCTTCAAGTACTTCAACCAGTGTTTCCATTTGGAGATCACGCGATGGCATTTTTTCAGGATCGCCGTTAGCAGCGTCCACTTTAGCCTTGTATTCTTCTGCTTTTACAAAAAGCTCCCGTGCAAGTGCTGCTGATTTTGCCCTTGTTCCCGGTGTGCCGTCAGCCCGAAGCGGATTGGTACCATTTGCCATTTTCAGCCCGCCATAAATGCCTGTTTCTTCATCAACAATAATGAGCATCTCTTCGATGGTGTTAGCAGGCTTTGTTTTCACATAAACCGTTTGGCCGCTCATCAACAATCCTGATCCGGGCATAATATTTACTGACGTAACGCCACCTGAAGCAGCTTTTCGAAAGGTTTTGCTTCTCGGATCAATAGTATCGAGAATACGGACATCGGGGTGCAGTGTGGCAGAGCGGTCACCGCCATCACCCTCGCCAATGTGTGAGTGGGTGTCCACTATTCCCGGCATAATCACTTTACCGGAAACATCCACGC
>SLLL01000169.1 GCA_007134085.1 Balneolaceae bacterium | reverse complement strand
GGCTTTATATATAGATCTGTTGAGTGATCGGTTTTATTCCGCTGTTTATTTCTAATAGCCGAATAATCAATCACCCTCCGCCATGATCATTCAAAGAAAATGTAAAATGATTGAAATCGCCCCGAAATGAGCCAAAACGCCTTTTTTTTTCGTGTGATTAGTGAATGTCTGCAAAGCCGTTATTTTATTATTTTTGCGAGCATGTATTTATATGAATTGAATCTCAATTATTTGCAGCCTCAATGAAAACCTCAGTATTCATCATTTAGCAATCACATATATGGATAACATTACGGCCGTCATCAATAAGCAAAAAGCTGGGTTTGACGCTGACATTATGGGCGATTTAATGCCGCTTGTGTATGATGAGATGAAGAAAATAGCGCGTAATCAGCTTAATCGAGAACGACCCGGCCATACCCTGAGTACAACTGCACTGGTTCATGAGGCGTATTTGAAATTGTCATCATTCGACAGGATAGATTTAAAAAACAGAAATCATTTCTTTGGTATAGCCTCGCACGTTATGCGAAATGTGCTTGCCAGTTATGCTGTAAAGAAAAATGCCATTAAACGCGGCGGTGACAGGCACAAGGTTACACTTGCAAACGAAGCACTCGCTGTAGAGTGCAAGCTTGAGGATATCCTCTCCATACACCAGGCACTTGAGAAGTTGTCACAACTTGATGAACGCCAGGTACGAGTGATTGAATGCAGGTTTTTCGGAGGGATGACACTCGACGAAACCGCAGAAGCTTTGGGAGTATCAGACCGAACCGTAAGCCGGGACTGGGAGATGGCAAGGGCGTGGTTAAACGTGGAACTTGGCTTAAGTGAGTAGACAGAGTATATACTAACATTCAGAATTCATCAGTTTTATGGACATTCAAAAATGGAATACGGTAAAAGAGCTCTTTAATCGTGCGCTTGATATTGAGAAAAATAAACGGAATGAGTGGCTAAAAGAAGCTTGTGCAGGTGATGAAGAGCTTTTTGATGAAGTGAAAAAGCTATTAGATGCCAGAAATGTATCCAGCCCCATAGATAACCCACTCGAGAAATTACCCGATACCATATTCACGCCCGAACCTGAAGAAAATGATACAAACCGGCAGGTTGGCAACTATCGCCTGCTTGAGGTGATTGGCTACGGAGGTATGGGCGTTGTTTACAGGGCCGAACGGGTTGACGGTGAATTTGAACAGCATGTTGCCCTGAAATTCCTGCGTTTTGGAATGGCGAGCAAAAAGCTGATAAACCGCTTTAAAAAAGAGCGCCAGATACTTGCAAAACTTCAGCACCCAAATATTGCACGCTTGTATGATGGTGGTGTGATGAAAGACGGCACCCCCTGGTTTTCGATGGAGTACATCGAAGGGCTGCCAATAACTGAGTATGCCAAAAAAAATAACCTTGATTTGAACCAGCGGCTGCAGCTGTTCCGTAACGTTTGCGAGGCTGTAAACTATGCCCATAAAAATCTGGTGATTCACAGGGATTTGAAGCCGTCTAACATTATGGTAACAAAAGATGGCGATCCTATTCTGCTCGATTTTGGCCTCGCCCGGCTTGAAGATGAAACCTCCATGCTGAAGCAGGATATTACCCGTTCCAGCCAGAACTGGATGACCCTGGAATATGCCTCACCAGAGCAAATTCGGGGAGAAAAGCTCACTACTGCTACTGACGTATATCAATTGGGGCTTGTGCTGCACGAACTGCTTACAGGCCACAGGCCCTACTCCGTAAAAGGCTCCACCCCGAGCGAGGCTGAAGAGATTATCTGCAATACACAACCCGTAAAACCAAGTACGGGCATTAAAAACTTTGATGAAAACCAGGTTCCCTTCTCTCCTGCAGAACTGCATCGCGCACTAAGGGGCGATCTTGATACTATCATTCTGAAAGCACTCGAAAAAGATCCTGAAATTCGATACAGCTCGGTAGAGCGAATGTCGGATGACATTTACAGGCATCAAATCAAAAAACCGATATTGGCTAGAAAGCCAACTTTCAGGTATAGAGCAGGGAAATATATCAGAAGGCATGGTAAAGCGTTAACCGTTGTATCCATCCTAAGTATCGGTTTGTTTCTCTTAAACACATTCTATACTAATCAGCTTGCCAATGAACGAGATACAGCCACAAGAGAAGCCGAGCGTGCAGAAGCAGTTCGGGATTTTATGGTGAGTATGATTTCTGAAGCAAGCCCTTTACAATCACCTGGTGATCCATTGACAGTTAGGGATTTGCTCAATCAAAATACCAGTGAAATACCGGCAAAATTCTCAAATGATCCGGATATTGCTCTGGAACTATTACGAACCATAGGAATCGCACAAAATCAGCTTGGCGACAGAAGCGGAGCAAGAGAATCTCTTGAAAAAGCCTATGAACTTATCAAATCAGAAAATATCGAGCTGGAACCTCAAGAGATAGCATCCATAAAGCTTCATCTCTCTTCAACATATGTTGGTGCTTCTGAACGAAAAATTGATCTTTTGAACAGAGCTAAAGCACTGGTTGAAAATAATCCCGAAGTGCCTCTTATGCGGGCAGGTATCACCAGAAGTTTAGCATACACACTCTACTCACAAGGTAACTATGAAGATTCTGTGGAGCTTTTGCGTACCACATTTGAAACTGCTTGCAGCGACTTTGGATTGGAACGAAATCCAAGATGGTGTTTATCCAGTTTATTTGATGGATATCATTTTATGACGAGGGCTGGCTATGCAGAAGAAGCATTCCAGTTAGCAGAAAAACATTATAGTCTTACGAATTATTATTATACCGAAGTAGGGCACCCTGAAAGAGCGCTCACCGGTCAGCTTTACGGAAATGCACTTTCTGATCATAACCGCCCCACTGAAGCGATTGATGTACTCAATAAAACAATAGAGGAATTTGAGGCCTTTGGTGAAACATACCACAGAAGAATCCTCGGGCTCAAAACTATATTAGGATTGGCCGAGTCAGTAAGAGGTAATGATCACAGAGCTATTGAATTGTGGGGTGATATTTTAGAAGAAGTAAGAGAAATTCCACCGGATACCTTTGTTCGCACAGTTCAGTTAAATCTGATGGTTGATCGAATGACTAACCTTGAGCGTTATGATGAAGCAGTACGTGCTGTAAATCTGTTTTTACCGGATGAAGAGGATTTAACTCACATCGGCAAATGGGGTCATCGCTACAACGAAATCCGTTTAGAAATGTTAAGAAAAAGAGATACAGGAATCTCCCATGAAATATGGCTCAGCTACATCGATGACTTTGAACAAAACTATGAAACTTTCCTTCCAAATTTAGTAGTCTATGCATTGTATGATGCTGTGAACAGGCAAGATGAAGAATCAGCTGCGTACTGGCTCGAAAAGGCTGAAACGATGGAAAATTACGACCCATTCAGCGATTATGAAGGTATGATTAGCATCTCTCGTTACTGGCTGTCACAAAATAATTCTTACCGTGCAGAAGACCTGATAAAGATCGCTGAGGAAATCTTGGTATCAAGAGAAGAGAACCAGGGGCCGCGGCTTGCACGATTACATGCACTCAAAGCTGAAAAGCATTGCCAAAACGCAGAACCATCTCTTGGCACTGAAACTCTTCAACAGGCAGAGCTATTAT
>SLLL01000253.1 GCA_007134085.1 Balneolaceae bacterium | reverse complement strand
GCATACCGCCGCACCTGAGCGGGGTCAATGTGGAAGGCGAGGTGAGGAACATCCGAAGCATCCGAACCCCCGATGAGAACAGCCTGATTATCTTTAGTAGGTTTAATGACCATCCGGTGATATTTGAATAAGATCAGATTCCTTCTGATAATTTCATTTATATTCATAGGATAAACCGAAATCTAAGAAGCTATTGTTAATCAAATCTCCATACCTATGACTCAATTAAATATCCCAAAAATTATCGTTTCGTTTGTTTTAGCTGCACTACTTTCAGGATGGTTCGCTCAACATACAGCAGCTCAGTATAGTGCCGTTTCCAGCTCTTCAGATATTGTTTCACCCGACCTGAATATTCCTGATGAGTATAAAATTGGTGGATTTGCTGTAGGGGTTCAGGCGTTTACATTCAATCGGTTCTCGGTGATGGAAGCTATTGAGAAGACATCACAAGCAGGAGGAAGAGTAATTGAATTGTATCCCGGACAACGATTCAGCGCTGATGACGATACTCCTTTTAATCATGAAGTTAGTGAAGAAAAGATAGAACAGGTTCTCGCGAAGCTAAATGAGCATAACATGAAGATTGTTAACTTTGGTGTGGTTGCTCTTCCTGATGCCGATACAGCAAGAGAAGTATTTGAGTTTGCAAGCCGCTTGGGAGTTCCTGCAATTACATCGAACCCCAATACCCATGAAGAGATGGATTTTATCGAAGTACTTGTTAAAGAGTTTGATATTATGATGGCCATTCATAATCATCCAAAACCAGAAGGAGAATCAGATTACCGAATTTGGGATCCAAATCATGTTCTGGATCTTGTTCAAGACAGAGACCGCCGGCTGGGCTCATGTGCAGATACCGGGCACTGGGTGCGATCAGGCATCGAGCCAGTAGAAGCAATGAGAATACTTGAAGGCAGAATTATTTCACTTCACCTGAAAGATGTAGATAAGGTTGGAAGAGATGCAGAGGATGTGATCTTTGGAACCGGAGTAGGAAATGTAAGCGGAATTCTTGAAGAGCTGCAGCGTCAGAATTTTGTGGGCCATATCTCTATAGAGTATGAAGCAAATTGGTACGACAGTGTACCTGATGTAGCTCAAAATGTTGGCTTTATTCGTGGATGGTCTGAAAGATAGATTTTGATGATTCAACTATTAAATCCCTCTTTTTAACTAAAGAGGGATTTTTTTTGATTTAGAATCAGCCCTGAAACTCCGGTTTATCTTTATTTAAAAGCAGATAAATGATAGGCAGAATACCTGCAGAGTTGATTATAGCTAATGCGATAAACCAACCCAGCTGTTTCCTTCGGGCAGATTTCCAAAGCGCAATAATTTTCCATACAGTATCCCAAATCACAAGCACTAATATGAGTGTAATAATGGTTCCTTCGAAATTCGATATCTGGGACATATAGAAACAATTTTAGTTATAAAAATTGGAAAGCTAATGAAGCCCATTATTTAACGTTGGGCTTCATCAAATCTGTTCAATAAATTAAATCTTAATATCTTCTTCGAGAACTTGCTTTTCCGCTTCCTTGTCATTGAATGTTAGTATGAAGAAGAAAAATACCACAAGCGAGAAGATAGCCGGTACCCACCAGAACTGCACCCACTGATCAAGCGTTAAACCCGTTTGATCGCCAAGGAACAGGTTGTAAACCCATCCTGCTATCTGTGCGCCAATCAACATTCCAACGCCGTAGGTTACCAATACAATTAGGCCCTGGGCTTGAGCACGGATTTTTTCACCGGCTTTTATGTCAACATAAATCTGGCCGGTAACAAAGAAGAAATCGTAACAGATACCGTGTAGTGCAATTCCTGCTAAAATCATCCATACGGTTGGATCGGGTGCACCAAGAGCAAAAAGTACGTAGCGCAGGAACCATGTAAACATCCCAACTCCAAGCATCCATTTTACACCAAGCCGTACAAAGAAAAATGGCATTAGTAACATAAAGAGCACTTCTGATACCTGCCCAATGGTTTGTGTGGCTGCGATGTTTTGGAATCCTGTATCACTGAGGTAGAGCTGTGTAAAGTTGTAATAAGCAGCTAAGGGAATGCATAACAAGAGAGAACTGGCAAGAAATATGTAGAAGGATTTACTCCCAAGCGTATTTAAAGCATCAATGCCCGAGATACTGCGGAATGAAACTGATTGCCCTTTTGCAGGCGGGGGAGTGTGCGGTAGCGTAAATGTTAATGCAGAAAATGCGAAACAGGCTGCGGAAGTAAGATATAGTGGCAGCGCCGTTGCTTCCGGCCGTATGCCATCCCCAACAAAGTATACAAGGACAAAGCTTACTGTGAGCCCGGCAACAATCCAGCCAATAGTACCAAATACACGAATAATCGGGAACTCTTTCTCCTGATTCTCAATGTGATGGAAAGCACAAGAGTTTGCAAGGCTCAAGGTTGGCATATAACAAAGGCTGAAGGCAAAAATACAACCGATAAAAATAACCGGGTTATGTGCAAACTGAGGTGCCAGAAACATGAAAATCCCGCCTAAAAAGTGAAGAACAGCCAGAACCCTTTCAGTGGGGAAATAGCGGTCGGCCACAAGGCCAACGAAAAAAGGTGCAATTATAGCAGCAGCCGGAAAAACCATATATGGCCAATGTGTTAAATTCTCCATACCAACAGTGGCCATATAAACCGCAATGGATGTGTACCATGCACCCCAAATAAAGAACTCAAGAAACATCATCCCGCTGAGCCTTACCTTAACAAACTTTTGCATACATCATTTAGATTAGTTAGACATTCTATATGAGCGGAATATTACTGTTCTCTCAGATAAGTGCAAGTAAAACGATGCTAATCGGTTGCACAATTTTATAAACTTCTTTATCTGTAAGTATAAACCAAGAAACATCTAACCAAAGTACAGTAACATGAGCAATAAATTGAGATATGGAATGGTTGGTGGAAGCCACGATGCATTTATTGGGGAAGTTCACAGAAAATCTGCCGCACTTGACGGAGCATTTGACCTGGTTTGTGGAGCATTTAGCAGTAGTGCTGAAAAATCGAAAACGACGGGAGCAGCACTTGGCCTCGATGAAAGCAGAGTATACGCTACATTCACAGAGATGATTGAAACAGAAGCCGGACTGCCGGAAGATGTTCGCATGCAGGCTGTTTCAATTGTAACGCCTAACCATGTGCATTTTGAACCGGCAAGGCAGGCACTTGAGCACGGCTTTCATGTAATTATTGATAAACCACTCGCTTTTTCCCTTGAAGAAGCAATACAACTAAAAGAAATTGCCGAGCGCACAGGGTTGATTCTTGCTCTTACACACACCTACACAGGCTATCCTATGATTAAGGAAGCCAAACATTACGTAGATACCGGAAAATTGGGGCCTATCCGAAAAATTTATGTGGAATATCCACAAGGATGGCTTTCTGAACCACTTGAGAGGGAAGGGAATAAACAGGCATCGTGGCGGACAGATCCCACTAAATCCGGCGAAGGTGGAGCTGTGGGGGATATCGGCACACACGCTGCTAACATCGCAGAGTATGTGAGTGGATTAAAGATTACAGAGCTTTCAGCAGATGTGAATATCACCGTGAAAGACAGGCTTCTGGATGATGATTCGGCTGCACT
>SLLL01000241.1 GCA_007134085.1 Balneolaceae bacterium | reverse complement strand
CCGGAAGGTATTTTTGGATTGATTACCGGCGGACGAGAAGTTGGTGAATGGCTCACATCAGACGAGCGAATTCCGCTGATTTCAGCCACGGGGTCTATACGCATGGGCAAACAGGTTGCACAGGTTGTTGGCGCCCGCCTCGGTAAAACCATTCTTGAGCTTGGCGGCAACAACGCCATCATTATTAGTAAAGATGCCGATCTGGAAATGGCCATCCGCGCCGTTGTATTCGGTGCTGTGGGAACTGCCGGACAGCGCTGCACAAGTACCCGCCGCCTCATTATTCATGATTCTGTATATGATGATGTGAAAGACAGGCTGACATCCATTTATAAGAGTATTCGCATCGGAGACCCGCTTGATTCAAAAACACTGGTAGGCCCGCTTATTGATCAGGATGCTGTTGATATGATGCAGAAAGCACTGGAAAAAGTGAAAGCAGAGGGTGGCAGCATTGTATGTGGTGGCCGTGTACTTGAAAATATGGAAGGCCACTATGTGGAGCCTGCTATTTGTGAGGTGGAAAATCACTACGAAATTGTACAGGATGAAACCTTTGCTCCAATCCTCTACCTGATTAAATACAACACACTTGATGAAGCCATTGCCCTGCATAATGGAGTACGGCAGGGCCTAAGCTCTTCAATGTTTACACTGAATATGCGCGAGGCAGAAACGTTCCTTAGCCACAAGGGATCAGATTGCGGAATTGCAAATATCAACATCGGTACCAGCGGTGCGGAAATTGGCGGAGCATTTGGCGGTGAAAAAGAGACCGGTGGCGGGCGAGAATCAGGTTCCGATGCATGGAAAGCCTACATGCGCCGACAGACCAATACCATCAACTGGGGAGATGAACTGCCACTTGCCCAGGGCATTGAGTTTGATGTTTGATAATTTACAACCTGCGAGCGTGCTTGCACCTCGCAGCGTTGTGGGTTGTGGGAGATGAGTTTGGTTTTGGAAATTTCGGGCTTTGAACCCGCCACGATACGAGGCCCTTTGGACGCTCGGATGTGGCTATATCTGATCTACCACTAAAAGAATAGCGCGAGCGTCTCGCTTGTGCTATTCTCTATTTAAGGCATGTGTGCTTGCACCTCGCAGCGTTGTGATATTCGATCACCAGATATGGTATGTCTTTTGGCCTGATACTTAAACCCGCCACGATTGAATGACCTTCGGACGATTCAATGTGGCTTGATCTGATCAATCACCCGGAAACTCTCCGGGCCGTATTGGAAGAGAAGATCTAACAGGCAGCAGTCCGGTTCAAAACCGTCAAAATGCTGGCGGTAAATGGGGTTGGTAAAATCGAATTCACTTTTATTCTTTCCCTGCCTTTGATAGTGCCGTGCATCGTGCTCCTGAATGTATCTTGCAGCCTGTAGATTTTTTGCAAGCTGATCGGGGCCGGCATCATATTCTTTTAGTGAACTTGAAAATACTATTTGTGAGGAAGGCTCAAATTCTAAAAATCTGAAAAGCCTTTTCCTCAGAAATAGGTTAAACGGCATCAGGTACTCATACTCTTTTGCTGATAGAAAATCCGCGGTGATTTCCGGTTCGTAAAAATCGTAGTAAATGCTGTTTCGGTAGTTGAACTCCAGTGAACGCAGCATCTGCTCTATCCAGTTTGATGAATGATCTATCCGAACCTGTTTGATGGGCTTGTCCCGGTCTTCGGTAACAACAGGAATGTTGATGTATTGAGTGCCATCCGGAGTGCGGATTTTTGCCCGGTGAACGCGCCCTTTACGCGACCATATCTCCATATCTTGCAAAACTACTATATCCGATGCCGCTATCATCGCAACATCGTGCAGGTCGGGGATGAATACAGGCTGAAGAAGTGCCAGTCTCACGATTCCGGGGTTGCTTCCGGGTCTTCTCCGAAATATTTAAGGATACCGTAAAGAATTAAAAGGCCGGCAAGTAAACCCCAAACTGGGTGGATCCACTCAAAAGCAGCAGGCAGTTCGCCAACAATAAGGGCAACAACGGCAATTACCAATGCATATGGAAGCTGTGTTCGCACGTGATCAATCAAATCACAGGCAGATGACATGGAACTGAGAACGGTAGTGTCTGATATGGGCGAACAGTGATCCCCAAATACTGCACCTGCCATTACAGAACTGATCGAACCGAGCAAGATTCCGTAATTCTCGCCTCCTGCAAATCCAACTCCGGCCCCCATCGAAACAGCGAGAGGAACCACTACAGGGAATAATATTGCCATTGTTCCCCAAGAGGTGCCTGTAGAAAATGCGGTTACAGCCGCAATAAAAAATACAAGGCCTGGAAGAAGGGCTAACGGCAGGGAGTCTTCGAGCAGGGAGGAGAGATAGGTGCCTGTACCAATTTCTCCGGTAATACCGCCAAGCCCCCAGGCAAGAATGAGAATGATAACAGCCATCAACATGGATTGCATACCACCCACCCACGATTCGAGCGCCTGGTTCATCGTTAATATCCGCTGGAAAACTGCCAGAGCTATGGCTACCGCGCACCCTGTGAACGATGCCCACAAAAGTGCGGCAAAAGGATCGGCATTCCCAATGATATTTCTCAACCCGCTTTCTCCGGGTTCAAGTGCAGATGCACCGGTTGTGTACAAGCTGTACATTGCAACGATAATTACGGAGAGAACCGGCAGTGCGGCATTGTACCACAATTTTGGTTTTCCCTCGATAGGCTGAAGCTGTTCGAGGCTGGTATCTGCCGCCGGCATAGAACCCGGCCTGATAACACCGCCACCACTATAGGCGCGCCTTTCTGCAGTAAGCATCGGGCCAAACTCTTTGCGCATGATGATGGTCATTAACACAAATGCAAGCGCAAGTATGGGATAAAAGAGGTAGGGTATAGAGTCCAGAAAGATGGTAAAGGCGTTGTCGGCTCCGGCCTGTAATTGTGTGGCAAGTGCAACATCGGCCGTGGTTTCTGCAAGAGAACTGAGAGAATTCTGAATTTGGGTGATTTCAAAACCAATCCATGTGGTAATAACCGCACTTACAGCAAGCGGAGCAGCTGTTGAATCGACAATATATGCAAGTTTTTCACGTGAGATGTTGAGGCGGTCGGTCATTGGGCGCAGGGCATTTCCGCGAATGAGTGTGTTGGCGTAATCATCAAAAAAGATGAAAAACGCTGAGAACCATGAGAGAAGCTGCCCACGCTTTCGGGTAGTAGCAAATTTTTTGAGCACATCAACAATTCCCTGTGTACCGCCACTGCGTGACATCACCCCAACCATTCCACCCAAAAGAAGGCTGAATACGATAATGGCAATGTGATCTGCATCAACGAGGGCATCAATCATAACATCGAGCGATTGAGTGGTACCACCTATAGGATTAAACCCAACCAGGAAGAGTGCACCTACCCAAATCCCCGCAAAGAGAGATAAAATCACTTCGCGGGTTATCAATGCCAGGCCTATAGCCACCAAAGGTGGAATTAAACTTACCCAGGTACCGTATGCACCGCTCGCTTCCGAAGAATCAGCAGCAAAGGCAAACAGATCAAACCATCCGGCAACAAAAAAAAGAAGTGTTGTGATGAGAGCAGTAAAGAAATACTTCTTCATAAAAAATTTTTCGTTGATACGTGAAAAGAATTCCTGAAAATACAAGCATTGCAATTAAATACAAGCCCAAAAATGAGGAGATGTTTATGGAAACAATTTCTCATTCGTATGAAAGATTGGAATGAGTTATTTTCCTGAAACAGAATTGCCAATCAGGGAAAATGAATTGACAAAAAGTAACCGATCACATCAAAAGCATGCACGCTTGAGGAACAGGCTGGCAGAAGTAGTTGCCGAAAAAGGCATTCATGATGAAGCCGTACTGATGGCAATCCGGTCTATTCCCCGCCATATTTTTATAGATACCGCCCTCGTAAACCGTGCTTATGATGACCGTGCACTGCCCATTAGCTGCGGCCAAACCATTTCGCAGCCATATACAGTAGCGGTACAAACACAACTGCTTGAAGTAAGCAGAGGAGATAAGGTACTTGAAATTGGTACTGGTTCTGGGTACCAGGCGGCGATTTTGTGTCATATGGGCGCCGATGTTTACAGTGTTGAACGGCATGATGAACTTTACCATAAAGCCCGTGAAATTTTGCAAGAGCTTGGCTACAGGCCAACCCTGAAACTTGGTGATGGTACGAAAGGGTGGAGTGCTTATGCACCTTATGATGGAATTGTAGTAACGGCAGGCGCACCGGTTGTACCTGATGACTTGATAAAACAACTCAATATTGGCGGAAGGCTGGTTGTACCTGTTGGAAATAAAGAGAGCCAGAAAATGGTGAGAATTACGCGCGTATCTGAAGACAGCTACGAAGAAGAGCAGCTTCAACAGTTTAAATTTGTGCCTTTGATTGGGGAAAAGGGGTGGTGAAAACCACAAGCTTATGATCCTGAAAAGAGATACCCAGGCCTGATGTTAACAAAATTTAACAATCATAAAGCTCATCTGCATTTTTTAACCTGTTTAATGCCAATCGTTTAAACAGAAAAATAGAGTAAAAAGGTGCAACTGAATTACAGGAACAGCTTTACCTGACTCAATGTTTTCAAAATGTTCAAACAGAACAATGGATTTAGCACTATAAAATCCTTAACCCCAATTCAATCAAATAGAACAATGAAAACAGTAAAAACTTTAGGGCTGGCAGCAATTGCTACTCTTATTCTTGCAATGGCACCGGTTAACGAAAAAACAGAGAAAGTTCACGATCATGAGCAGAACATCGTAGAATTAGCTGCGGGAGCCGATATGCTTACTACACTTGTAGCAGCAGTTGAAGCCGCAGGGCTCGTTGAGACACTTGCATCAGAAGGGCCATTCACAGTATTTGCTCCAACTGATGAGGCATTTGCCGCACTCCCCGACGGAACACTCGAAGCACTTCTCCTTGAAGAAAACAGAGATCAACTGATCCAGATTCTTACATACCATGTAGTGCCGGGCAAAGTAATGTCAACCGATTTAAGTGACGGCATGACTGCAGAAACTGCAGAGGGTACAAGTGTTACTATTAACGTAGGCAACTATGGTGTTACTGTTGATGGAGCATCTGTAATACAGGCAGATATCGAAGCAAGTAACGGTGTGGTTCACGTTATTGATTCCGTAATTATACCTCAGCCAGCATCATCTTATTAATAGCAAATTTCAAGGCATAAAAAAACCTCTCTGCCAAAAACAGAGAGGTTTTTTATTATCATTGAGATGAAAAAATGAATTCCGTTTTAGGGATTGAGAATATCATCAATTCTTCTGTCAAGATCATTCAGGTGAATTCTGGTTGACCTGTCTCTCACCCTCGAAGCAGAACGTTTTACATCATCGTGCAAAATTTCGAGCTGCTCACGAACAATAGGGCGAATGTCTGACTGGCTCACATTCACATTCGTTATACCTAAAAACTGGCGGAACTGTGCCGGTATTCCAGAGAGGTCTTCCGTCATGAGTGATTGCATACGCTCCACATAAGCTCTTTGCAAATTTCTACGATATACAGAAATTTCAGAGTTATTACGCAGTTCACTCCAGATAGTTGTTCGCAGATCATCCATGAACTCGAACGGACT
This sequence comes from Balneolaceae bacterium, assembly GCA_007134085.1. Taxonomy (GTDB): domain Bacteria; phylum Bacteroidota; class Rhodothermia; order Balneolales; family Balneolaceae; genus Rhodohalobacter. Next base: position 8,052 of record SLLL01000241.1, on the reverse strand, counting down.
GTACGTATCCTCACCGCGAATTTCATACTCAATAAGCCGTGCAAGCCTTGAGGCATCAAGCACACTGTTTAGCACGCTTACCTGCCGCCCTCGATAACTGTCTATGAAATCAGCCTGATTAATTTTTGAGAGAATATCACTGTTCAGTGCCCAGGTGGGATCGCTGAATGCATATTTCGCCAGAAATTCCATAGCCTCACGCTGCCGATATGCCTCAACAGGCTCATAAACTGCACCGCCTTGATCAAAGGTTTTATCAGTTTCGTAAACGCCGCCAATATAAGGAACAACATGCCCCATGTACCGGCTCCATTGCACAAGCACCTGGCCATAAAGCTCCTCGAGTTCAGAGAAATCTTCACCATCATTTGCGATCCAGTCAATAAGATTCTCTGTTATCACTTCAAGATTTTTCAAGCCGTAATAACTCGCTCTCATCGCATCATCACCAAGGTCTTCCCGGTTCGATCGCGGATCAATTGGGTTTGATGTCTGGCTGCCGAAAAAGTAGCGATGGTCATCAGCACGTTCGGTTGTCCATTCATGCAGGATTTTTTCCTGCTCTTCGATTGGCATATCACCGAACCAGGTGTAGGCCCATTTAATTGCCCAAATATCGTACTCTCCAACAGCGGGGTAGAAGTTTGTAACGCCATCGCCCGGTTGAGCAATGTAGTTAAAGCGTGCGTAGTCCATAATAGACGGAGCCGTTCCGTGTGTGGCAGTGTAGGTTGGGGAACGGAGTGAATCAACCGGAACAGCATAGCTTGAACCAAAGTTGTGCGGCAAGCCAAGCGTATGGCCAACCTCGTGGGCTGATACAAAGCGAATCAGTTCACCCATTACATCATCATCAAATTGAGTTGCACGGGCTTCAGGATTGGCAGCTGCTGTTTGTACAAAATACCAGTTACGAAGAAGCCTCATCACGTTATGGTACCAGCCGATTGCTGATGTCATTATCTGTCCGGAGCGTGGATCGTGTACATGAGGGCCAAACGCATTTTGAATTGGTGACGCGAAGTAGCGAATGCTTGGGAAACGAATATCTTCGAGGCTAAAATCCGGATCTTCTTCAGGCGTTGGTGCCATTTTTCCATAGATCGCATTTTTAAAACCGGCGGCCTCAAAAGCAACCTGCCAGTCATCTACACCTTGAATGAGCCACTTTCTCCATTGTTCGGGAGTTGCCGGGTCAATGTAAAACACAATAGGATTTTCAGGCTCAACAAGCTCTCCTCTCAGGTAAGCCTCTGGATCTTTTGGAACAAGTTCCCAGCGTGTAACATGGCGAACCGGTTTTGCGCGATGTTCTTCCGTGCCATAATCAATCTGGCTGGCAGTAAAGTAACCAACGCGTGCATCCGGCCGCCTGGGCTGCATAGGCTCTTCAGGCATTAAGATCATACTGTGGTTTAATTCCAGCGATATTGTATTTGCATCTGAATTTGTTGGGGGGTTTACTGCTTCATAAGTGAGTATATGCCTCATCTCAACATTTTTCGGGAAGCTTCTTATGCTTTCTATGAATGACCGGTTTCCATCAACCCTGCGAACCTGAAATTGATTACGGAAGCCCTGTGGAAGCCCAAAAGCAGGTATATCTGTTGTGAAAAGATTCGTTACATCAATTACAGTACCGGTACTGTCTTCATTGAGTGCTTCAATGCTGAATGATGCAAGTATCGGCTCAAAATTCGAGTTGCGAACGGCTTCGTAGATTGGAAGTGTATCACTTGCAGTATTAGAAAAAGAAACACGTCGCAGAAGTATGTTATCATCACGCCTTTCCCAGCGAAGAACCTGATTGTTGTGCCTCATGCCGCCATACAGAATACCATCTGCTGTGCGCGCAATTCGGGAAACCATTAGCATCTCCCGGCCCAAAAGAGAATCAGGTATCTCGTAGTAATACTTGGAATTGTCTTTGTAAACATTAAATAGCCCTTCGTCTTTTTCGGCACTGCTTGAGATAACGTCAGAAAAAGGTTTAATCTCGTTATTGCCTGATGGTGCGCCCATTCGTGGCCTCTCCGGTGCTTGCGGCCTATCCTGCTCAGTAGCGGTTTGTGTAGACGTACAGCCCGCAATCAACAGAAAAGACAGAAACATTACCGGTACTAACTGGTAAATTTTTGTCATAATAAATGTTATGATGGATTAAAGATTTGATTAACCACCAAACATATTCAAAAGAGTAAATAAAGAGTGGAATTAAGTTGTTAATAAACGTAAAAGCTTCAATTCAAATCATTATGAGTAAATTGGAACCGGTTTCATTTTGAAAATAATGCTTTACGTTGTTCATTCACCTATTTTCAATTACACAAATAATAGTTTTAAACCTAAGATTATGGCAAGCAGAAGAACATTTATAAAGCAATCCCTTCTATCGTCTGCAATTTTACTACCCGGTACGGTGAAAAAAAGCTCAGAGTTTTTGCGCGGGTTTGATAACTCAAATGGAAAAAAGCCAAGAATAATTTCTACCTGGAACCACGGCCTTGACGCAAACGAAAGAGCGTGGGAAGTGTTGCATCAAACCGGTTCTATATTAGATGCAGTTGAAGAGGGTGTGAAAGTTACAGAGGCGGATCCGGCAAGCAGAACAGTTGGGCTTTATGGATTTCCTGACCGTGAAGGAATTGTAACGCTGGATGCATCCATCATGAAAGGAAATGGTGAATGTGGTTCTGTCTGCTTTGTAAGGCAGGTGAAGCATCCTATCACTCTGGCTAGAAAGGTTATGGAAAATACACCCCACGTGATGCTTGCCGGTGAAGGTGCCCGGCAATTTGCTATTGCCGAGGGCATGCCTCTTGAGGATGAGGTGCTTCATCCTGAATCAGAAGAAGCATACCTCGAGTGGCTGGAAGAGCAAGAGTACAGGCCAATCATCAACATTGAAAACCACGATACGATTGGAATGGTTGGGGTTGATGCGGATGGAAATCTTGCCGGCAGCTGCACAACAAGCGGCCTGGCATTCAAAATGCACGGGCGTGTTGGCGACAGCCCCATTATTGGTGCAGGCCTTTATGTAGATAACGATGCAGGTGCAGCAACTGCAACCGGATTGGGTGAAACCATAATTAAAGTTTGTGGAAGCTTTTTGGTTGTGGAATTGATGCGGCAAGGGAGATCACCTCAGGAAGCTTGTGAAGAAGTGGTAGGCAGGCTCATTGAGAAGAATAAGGATGGTATTGAAGACATGCAGGCCGGTTTTATTGCGGTGAACAAAGATGGCGAATATGGTGGTTATGCCGTGCACCCGGGCTTTAACTTTGCCGTACAGGATGAAACCGGAAATAAACTTGAAGACGCAAAAAGCAGATTTAAGAATTAGATTTTAGTCTTGAGAAACTTTCAGGACTCAAGACTCACGATTACCAAAATGAATCAAATAATCCTCGAATCCCCTGTCTTTTCTGTTGATGCAGCCCTAAAAGCAGCTGAATTTGGTGTTGATCGTCTTGAACTATGCTCTTCATTTCCCGAAGGCGGTGAAACACCCGGCGCAGGAATGCTCAGTTATCTCAAAAGTCGCGTTATTATTCCAATTTTTGTTATGATCAGGCCTCGTGGAGGGGATTTTGTCTATTCTGAAAGTGAAATTTCTGCAATGGAAAGAGAGATAGAAATTCTTGATGAATACGGAGCTGATGGGTTTGTTTTTGGGATTTTGAAGGAGGATGGATCAGTAAACGAGCAGCAGTGCTTTAGATTAGTGAAAAAAGCCGGATCAAAGCCATGTACATTTCACCGTGCTGTTGATGAGAGCAGAGATCCTGTGGAAGCTGTAGAACCGATTATCAACTGCGGATTTAAACGAATCTTAACGTCCGGCGGCAAGGAGAATGTGGAAAAAGGGTTGCCTGTTATCTTACAAATGCTTGAAAAAGCCGGCAGCGATATCATCATAATGCCGGGTGGCGGCATGAAGCCGGAGCTGGTGAAACCATTGAAAGAGTCATCACCAAACCTGAAAGAGGTTCACGCAAGCTGTAAAATCTGGGAAGAGATTCAAATGGAGTCAACGGAATCTACACAATCAAAACAGAGGTTAAAAAGACTAACCATAAGCCCGGAAATCGTTAAAGAGTTTAAAAAAACGTTCAAAAATACGTTTTAAGAGCTATACTTCTGCAAAACCTCCCAAAAGTTTTGTATTGTTATTTTTCTCTAAACTTTTTTGAATAACGTAATATAGTTCTATTGCCGAAGCACACCAGGCAGGTGAATTTTTGAAAACAACTGCTTATTGTGAATGCCAGCAATTAAAGCTGTGTTATCTTACCAACTTTCAACTAAACTAATTGTACCCAATGAAATACTTAGCATTAACTTTAATTTCGTTTTTACTTCTTGCCGCTTGTGTTCAGGAAGAGATTGTTGAGGAGGTTTACGAAGGCCCCGCAACTGAAATGGCTGTTGTTGTAATTCACCCTACTGAAGGAAATGAGGTATCGGGTGTGGTTACTTTCACCCAAACAAATGAAGGTGTAAGAGTGCAGGCTGAAGTGTCAGGATTAGGTTCAGAAACACTTCATGGCTTCCATGTTCATGAATATGGCGATTGCAGAGATTCAGCGGCAATGTCAGCCGGTGGACACTTTAACCCTACAGATATGCCACATGGAGGGCCCACGGATACGGAACGCCATATGGGGGACCTCGGAAATCTGCCTGCAAATGAAGATGGAGTTGCAACTTTAGATTATGTAGATACCCATTTGAAATTAAATGGCAAGCATTCAATAGTAGGTTACGCTGTAATTGTTCACGAGCGCCGTGATGATTTACAGTCTCAGCCTGTAGGTGATGCCGGTGGCAGAATTGGTTGCGGCATTATTGGTGTAGCAAATCCAGGCTTTTGATTTTATAACAGCCACAGATTATGTTACAGCCGAAGCAGAGCAAACTGTTTCGGCTTTTATTTTATCCAAGCAGCTTGTCCACAATAGCTTTGGAGTTTTCCGTCTTTACCTCAGCTCCAAGCTTCATCAGAAAGTGATAGAGCCCAAGATGAACACGTGTAGTGTAGATGAAGTGTTTGTTTCCGCGAGGCTCATTGGTTACCGGCGCATTTTTTGTGTAATCACGAATCAGGTTTCTGTATTCAACATCACCAAAATCAAAACGTTTTTCTGCATAGGGCATGGAAAAAGTAAACCCATAGTTCTTGCAAAAATCGAAAAAGAGCTTCTCTTTTTCGTTCGTGGCGGGGTCACCCTTTAAAACGCCAAGCCTCAGATAAAGATCTTTGATGGCATCTTCATCTTTGGTCAAATGTGTTGGCAACAACCGAAGATAATCCAGGAAAAAGTCATCAGGGAACTCCTTCACACAGCCAAAATCAATTACACCGAGCTTTCCATCATCAGTGAAAAGAAAATTTCCGGGATGTGTGTCTGCATGCACTTCACCTCGTTTTTCTACCTGATTATGAAAGAAATCCCATAGCAGTTGTCCAAAATGATTCCGCTCTACCTTTGATGGATTGCGTTTCAGAAACTCCTGAAGATGAACACCCTCGATGAATGTCATGGTTAGCACTCTTTCAGTTGAAAGCTCGGGAATCCATCTTGGCGTTAAAACATTCTTGGAGGAGAAACGGGAATGAAATCTTTCGATGGACCTGCCCTCTTCGGTATAATCCGTCTCTTTTAGAAGCGTAGTTCGAATCTCTTCCAGATAGGTGTCCATCTGTTCAGAATCTGAAACAATTTGCCTGAAAATAGTTCGGGCAAGGGCAAGATCGGTTGATATTGTATCCCGCACTCCGGGATATTGAATTTTCACAGCAACAGTCTCACCGTTTTTAAGAACCGCTTTGTGAACCTGCCCAATGGATGCCGCAGCAATAGCATTTGCATCGAATTTCTTAAATATCGCCTCCGGGTATGAGCCCAGCTCCCTTTTAATGATTGATCGAACAAGCGCACGATTAATGGGAGGCACACTGTATTGTGCTTTGGTCATTACTTCAGAAAACTCATCAGGCAGAAAGCCGTTATCCACACTGAAAGACTGTGCAATTTTTAAGGCTGTTCCTTTAAGGCGTGTGAACTCACGGAAAAGATCCTCAGCATTTTGTTTGTGAAGCTCTGATTTGGACCCATTTTTCGAAGTGAGAGTTTTTAAGTAGTGCGCGGCATAATTCTTGCCAACCTGAAAACCGGTTTTCGCAAAAATTCTGCCCCTTTCAAGTTTAGTTGATGGAAATTCACTCATGTGGTGCTGCTCATACATTTAAGACGTTGCGACGATAAATTTCCAAGGGGGGAAATGTATGCCAGGAATTTGAGTAAATCGAAGCCTTTATCAGTGATTTTTGAATAGCAGATCTCTTCGATTACAGCACTCCATTTATCAATTAGTGCAAGAGTATTTTCCTGATGTGGGCTTTCATCAGATAACCAAAACCAAACAAGCCCATGAAATTGGGCATAAATCAGGTTAAACGAGTATTTGTTCAGAAACGGCTTGCTAGCGGTTGATATTTGTTTGTCATCTGAGAAAATCTGATCAAGTTCGGAAATTATCTCCCTTCTTAAGCCGCTTTCACAGTAGATTTTCTTAGCGACAAGCTGAGAGTATGTTTTCTCAACAAATATTTTATCCTCGCTAAGAAGTTCAATTAATGTTAAAAACAGGTTACTTAGTTTTTCTGAAAGGCTAAACTCACTGTAGTCATTAATCTTTTCCTGTAATTCTCTGTAAGCAGAGATTCTCGATTCGTAGTAGTATTCTAAAATTTCGTTGCGTGTTTTGAATAACTCCCGTATTTCACTTTCTTTGACACCGCTTTTAACAGCGAGAGAAGCGATAGAAAAGTACTTATTAACAGCCGCTCTTTTTGCTGCTGCCTCAGAAATTTTTTGTTTCAATTCGTGCTTATTCATTTATATAATCTTTGAACGCTGACTGCTCTGTTGAAGTTAATTTCAACTGTGTAACAACATATTAATCAACAAAGGTTCAGATGCCTCTGAATTCTCTGCGAAAACCAACCCCACATAAACGCGACATTCTATTTCTTAGCCTGGTTGGTATCTTCATTACCTCCCTGGTTCTTGGAAATGTTATTGGTACTACAAAGTTTGTTACACTCTTCACACTGAACTTACCCCCTTGGCTGCAATCAATTACACCTTCATTAGTACGTGACGGCAGTATTTATGTGATGAGTATACCTGTTGGTTTAATTGCATACCCATTCACTTTTCTGGCAACAGACCTTATCTCTGAACTCTTTGGAAGAAAAAAAGCTCAACTTGTTGTTTGGATCGGTTTTTTCCTGAATATGTACCTGTTGTTGATTATGAGTGTAGGGCACTGGTTCCCTAACACCTATGGGGTTAGCGGTGGATTAAATTTGTTTGAAGGCGTATATGAATTTGTTATAGCAAACACTATCTCAAGTATGATAGCATACTTAATTGCGCAATCTGTTGATGTAAGGCTTTTCCACTTTTGGAAACGAGTAACAAGAGGGAAATACCTTTGGATTAGAAATAATGGCTCTACGATGTTCTCTCAGCTGGTTGATAGTACTGCCATACTCTCAATTCTCTACTTCTCAGGTAATCTTGGTGATAATGTTGTAACAATAGGAGCGTTGGTCATTCTAATTTTTAATTCATACATATTTAAATTCTTCTTTGCTCTCTTCGATACACCAATAATTTATTTGTCAGTTTGGTTCTTCAAAGAATATGATGAAGACCCGGATGGATATAAGCTATATGAAAGTTCAAAATCTGCGTAATTTTTTAGAATTGTTGACTATATAATAACAGCCTTAACACTGGTAAGAGAAGATAAAAATTTCAGAAATTTGGTTGACATTAACCACTCAGCCCCCCTATATTTATAATCCTTTGCGGGAAACGAAAAGACAGCGATTTTTCGTTTCCAATAAAGGCTAAGTTCTTTAAAATATTGAGAAGATATAAACAGATTGTTGAATGAGTTTGGGGTTAAATTTCTACAGAGTGTATTTAGTAAGTATACAATGGAGAGTTTGATCCTGGCTCAGGACGAACGCTG
>SLLL01000110.1 GCA_007134085.1 Balneolaceae bacterium | reverse complement strand
TGCAAAGCTTGGCGACCACTATTTCAGAAGCTCTGAACTTTGCCTCTCGTGAATAACCGGCAATATGTGGTGTGGCGATGAAGGCTTTTTTTGCAGCTTCATCCAAAAAATCCGGCTCATTCTCCCACACATCAAGAATAAAATTGCCAACCGCACCATTTTTTTTGGCATCCAGCAGTGCTTTTTCATCAACTACTCCACCTCTTGCACTGTTGATGATCAGTTTGAACCCTTTACTCAGCCACTCTTCTCCACACATGTGAAAGGTTTTATCCTCACCGAAAGTGGTTAGCGGTGTATGAAATGTGAGAACATCACAGGCTAAAAGCTGCTGGAGAGGTGCAGACTTGAACGCAGGAATTCTTCGTGCTTTTGGGGGGTCGTAAAGAACGGTTTCAATCCCGAGTTTTGTGAGATAGTGATTAACAGCGGTTCCTGTATAGCCACATCCTACAATGCCAACACGAAGTTCATCGATGGATTGCTTTCTTGATTCAGCCCATTTGAACAAAGCCGTAAGTACGTATTCGCCCACGGCATTGGCATTGCACCCTTCAGATCTGGCAAATGTAATGTCTAAATCATTCAAAAGCCCTCTGTCAATATGGTCGAAACCGGCAGTCGCTGTACCGATAAACCTTAAGTTTCCTCCAAAAGGGAGAGTTTTACTATCAATCTTTGTAACTGTTCTGATTAGAAGGGCATCGAAAGATGTGGCATATTTCGGGAAGCCTTCAGCGGGGTCAAATAGTGTGCATTTGCAATCAACAGGTAAAAGATCTCGAACACGGTAAAGAAATTGGTCTGCCAATACATTCATAGCTGTAATGATAGCAATTTGCTGGCTATGATTTAAGTGGCAATAGTTGCTACATTTAATTAAGATTATGTGAGTTAAATAGAACTATAAAACTATCGTCAAATCGAGCGCGATGAGTAAACCCGGTGTGTTTACCGGGAGTTACGAATGAAGACGAGATTCTTTTTTATCTATGCAAATCACTTGACTAACTTAAAGAATTAGATCACTTAAAAGAAAAATTGTTCATGTCTCAAAAAGAGTTTAATACCGTATCCCTCATTAGAAAAAAACGAGAAGGCGAAACATTAACCCGGCAGGAAATACAGTATTTGATACGGGCCTACACTGATGACCGCATCCCAGATTACCAGATGAGTGCCTTTTTGATGGCATCTTTTCTGAACGGCCTTGATACATCGGAAGCCGCAGCACTTACACACTCTATGCTACACAGTGGTATTGTGGTTGATCTGAGCCACGTGGAAGGCACAAAAGTAGATAAACATTCCACCGGAGGGGTTGGTGATAAACTCTCCCTCATTCTGGCACCCATTGTTGCAGCTTGTGGTGTGCCCGTGCCGATGATTTCGGGCAGAGGGCTTGGCCATACCGGCGGCACGCTCGATAAACTGGAGTCGATACCCGGCTTTACGGTTGATGTAAACCTTGACCGTTATAAAGAGATTCTTGAAAGGCAGAACCTTGTACTTGTTGGGCAAACTGAGGAGATTGCCCCGGCGGATAAACGCCTCTATGCACTGCGTGATGTTACGGCAACGGTTGAATCTATCCCGCTGATTGCCGGCAGCATAATGAGCAAAAAACTGGCTGAGGGAATTGATGCACTTGTGCTGGATGTGAAATTTGGGTCAGGTGCCTTCATGAAAAAACACGAAGATGCCGTAAAACTGGCAGAAACGCTGGTTGGTATTGGTGAAGAGTTTGGAAAACAGACCATCGCTTTCCTCACTAATATGGAACAGCCGCTTGGAAATGCCATCGGGAACTGGCTTGAAGTGAAGGAGAGTATCGACTGCCTGAAAGGTGGTGGGCCGGATGATGTGATGGAAATTACCCACCTGCTGGCCGGCACCATGATTTATCTTGGCAAAAAAGCCGTATCGATAGAGGAAGGCATAGAAAAGAGTAAAGAGGCTATAAGCGATGGCAGCGCATTCCAAAAATGGATTGATATTGTTGAAGAGCAGGGAGGGGATTCATCCGTAATAAAAAACCCCGAAAGTTATCCTGCGGCAGCACATATTGAAGAAGTAACTGCACCGGGTAACGGGTACATCTCAAAAATGGATGCCTTCGCGATGGGTATGGTTTCTGTTGAACTTGGAGCCGGCCGCCGTGCAAAAGAGGATAGTGTAGATGCCGCTGCAGGATTTATTCTCCATAAAAAAATAGGTGACCGGGTAAATAAAGGTGAAACATTTGCCACCATCCACACGAACAAGGAAGAGATGGTGGAATCAGCGGTAAACGGGATGCAAAGGGCAATTACCTTAGATAATGAACCTCCTGAAAAGCTTCAGCAGATAACACACATGGTGGATAAAGACGGACTTCACAAATATGGCGCTTAAAGATTGCGAAAGCCACGAAAACCTGTAAATTATACACTAAGATTCTAACAAAGGTTTATTAACCAAAAAAACTTAAAAACTATGTTTAAACGATTTATCAGAGCCATTAAATCTATGTTTGGCGGAATGGTTAGCTCCATGGAAGACCCCAAACTTATTCTTGAGCAAAATATTCGTGAGCTCAACGACCAGATACCTCAGATGAATGAAAATATCGCGACTGTAAAAGCGAATGCTGTAATGTTGCGCAAAGAGGTAGAACGCTACGAAAAAACAATTGCAGAGATCACAGCAAAAATTAAATCGGCGATTAATGCCGACCGGGATGACCTTGCAGAAGGGTATGCCCTACAGCTCGAAAAGGCGAAAGAAAATCTTGCGCAGTCTAAACAGCAGATGAAGTATGCCGATGAAGCTTACGATAAAGCGATAAAAGTGAAACAGGCATTTATGCGCGAAAAAGACCGGAAGATCAAAGAGGCACGTGAAGCGCTGCGTGCGAGTGAACGTGCAGAGTGGCAGAGCCGTGTGGCTGATGCGCTTGAATCATTCGAGATGGGCGGGCTTGATCAAACCCACAGTGAGATGGTAAACAGGCTGAACGAGCAGACAGCACGCAACGAAGCCCGGATGGAAATTGCCCTTGAAAGCGTAGATACCCAAACAATGGAAATTGAAGCCAATGCCGAGAAATTGCGCGCGCAAGAACTTGTGAACCAGTTTAAGCAGGAGATGGGTAAAGCTGAAGAGCCAGCACCTAAGAGTAAGAAAATTGAGGTTGATGAGGAAGAAGAGCCTGCGAAAGAGTCTCAAAAAACAATCGGTAAAGGCCGTACCAAAGCTTAGTAACTGTGAAACGGCTGATGTTCATCCAAAATTGACAAACCCATGAGTAGCAACAGCGAACAAGAGCGGAGACGCCTCAAAGAGGAGTACAAAGATCACTATCGGAAGATACGTGATGCAAAAGAAAAACTCCGGCGTTCAACCTATGTTCAGAATGTGAACGAATCACTTAGGCGCATGAATTCTGATGAATTGCTCTCATCTGTGGATGATTTTCTCGGAAAAGTTCGCCACAAAATGGCACATATTGAAGCCCGGCTCGATGTAGCGATGGATCACTTTATGGAGAGTGATACCAGCGATGCCGAGCTCGATGAATCGATGAGAAAAGAGAATGCCAAGAATACGCTGAAACAGATAAAAATGGAGATGGGTTTGCTTTACCGGGAAATTGAGCAACAGGCTGATGAACTGCAGGCCGAAAAAACCGTTGGACGAAAAGTACCGGATGGCGAAACGGAACCAAAGCAAGATTCTGAAAACAAGTAGATGGAAACTGAACAGAAAGAGACAAACTTCACCAAAGAAGCATTTTTGCATCCGGTAAACCTTGTTTGCCTGCTGGTGGCAATGGTATCCGCACTTGTTTTGAACGATGTTGGCCTTGCCCCTAACGCAATTCTTGCCTTCGCTTTTGGGATGGAGCTTATCTACTTGGGTATTGTGCCAAGGCTGCCATCCTATCAAAAAAATATCCGGCTGAAGAAAGAGAAAGAAGAGCAGCAGCAGGGATCGAACGAAAAGCAGGTTTTTTATCGCCTTGATGCGAAATCGCAAAAACGTTTTCTGGTGTTGAAACACATCACCAAAGAGGTTAAAAAGAATTTTGATACACTTCCATACTCCTCAAAAGGCATGCTGGAGCATATTCAAAATAAGATGGAAGATCTGCTCTCAACCTACCTTAATCTTCTTGAAATGCACAGAAGATATGAGGTTTATATGAACTCGGAAGTGGAGGATGAAATTCGGCGGGATGTTAAACTTCAGGAGTCGAAACTGAATGAAACAGACTCTGAACAGCTTCTTGCCACAGGAAAACGGCGGCTGAGTATTCTGAACAAGCGCCTCAAAAAGTTTGATACAGCAAAAGAGAAGTATTTGATTACCGAAACGCATCTCGATACTATAGAAGATGCCATCAGATATATCTATGAACAATCGATGACCATGCCGAACGCCGATGATGTTGGGCATCAACTTGACCATCTTCTCAGTGAGGTTGAAGAGACCACCACAGTTATTGAGGAACTGGAATATGATATGTTCCCCGGTATGGAAGAGATGGATAAAGAGCTTAAATTAGCCGAGCTGAAAAAAGATGCTGAAAAGCTGCACACCGAAACAGAAAAGAAAGTTAGAAAATCTGTATGAGCCAACCTGAATTTGAGACGATTTTGTTAGATGCCGATGAGAATGGCGTTGCCACACTTACCATAAACCGCCCTGACAAACTGAATGCGTTAAACGCACAGGTGCTCAGCGAGCTTTCTGATGCGGTAGAAATGGTACAAGCCGATGATGCCATCAAAGTGCTCATCATCACGGGTGCCGGGGAGAAAGCATTTGTAGCCGGCGCCGACATCAAAGAGCTAAGTACGTTAAATAAGCAGGCGGGTGAGAAACTTGCTTCCAGAGGACAGCAGATTTTTGAGGCTATTGAAACAAGCAGAAAACCTGTAATTGCACTGGTAAATGGCTATGCACTTGGTGGCGGCGCTGAACTGGCAATGGCCTGCCACCTGAGGGTAGCAACAGAAAATGCAATAATTGGTTTGCCCGAAGTTTCTCTTGGGTTGATTCCGGGTTATGGTGGTACGCAGCGCCTGCCTGCTTTGGTAGGTAAATCGAAAGCGATGGAGATGATTCTCACCGGAAAACCAATTAATGCAGAACAAGCCCTTCAAACCGGCCTTGTAAACGCTGTTCTGCCTGCTGATGAAGCACTTGAATATGCTAAAAAACTGGCCGCAACCATCAGCAAAAATGGCCCGCTTGCAATCGCTGCGGCAATTGAGGCGGTAAACCGGGCAGGCAATGCAAACGGATTTGCCCGTGAAGCTGTACTTTTTGGAGGCCTGTGCGAAACAGAAGATTTTACCGAGGGTACCGGCGCATTTCTCGAAAAAAGAAAAGCAGAGTTTAAAGGCAGATGATAGCCAGTTCTCAATTTCAACCTTTGCGAAACCTCCTAGATGCCTGAAGTTTTTTACATTGTAATTGTAATTCTGATTAGTGCTTTTTTTTCGGGTTCGGAAATGGCATTTGTAACCGCCAACAAACTGAAGCTCGAAATAGAGTCGCGTAAAGATACATTTCGTGGCAGGTCGCTCGCCTATTTTAGTGACAATCCCGAAAAATTTCTCTCCACAACACTTGTAGGGAATAACATCATCAATGTGGCTTATGCTACACTGATGGCCATTTTCCTCGCTGAACCCATCCGTGCCATGTACTCTTCGTTTTTTGCGGATATGCCGAGCGGGGCGATGGTTCTTTTTCTCCAGACTGTCATCGCTTCGGTACTAATTCTTTTATTTGGAGAAATTCTTTCCAAAGCCATTTTCAGGGTACTGGCAGATCATATCATTAAAGTTATTGCCATTCCTTTGCGAATAACTGAATATCTGTTATGGCCACTCATCTATTTGAGCAACAGTGCATCCGGTTTGCTCATTCGAATGCTTAAAGTAGGCAATGAACGTAGTGATAAAGTATTTCGGCGGCAGGACGTTGAAATGATTTTCAGAGAACTTAAGGAGAGCGGCGGCAGCAAGGATATTGATCATGATGATTCGGAAATACTGCATAACGTTCTCGAGCTCTCCAATAAGCGGGTTCGCGAAACGATGGTACCCCGTACAGAAATTGTTGCTGTTGAAAAGAGCGCCAGCCTGCAGGATCTTAAAAAGGCATTCATTGAATCGGGCTACTCAAAAGTTCCGGTTTACCAGGACACAATTGATGACATTATCGGGGTGGTTTTTGCATATGATATGTTCAGCAACCCGAAGGACATCAGTGAGATCATACGGCCGGTAAAGCTTATTCCATCCAGTAAAAAATCGAAAGACCTGTTAACCGAATTCAGGCAGAGTAACATTTCGGTTGCGGTGGTAATTGATGAATATGGAGGTACAGCGGGTATGGTAACCATTGAAGATTTAATTGAAGAGGTGGTAGGCGATATTCAGGATGAGTATGATAAAGAAAGTGATGTGATTAAGAAGATCAATCATAACACGTTTCTGCTATCGGGCTCGGTTGAACTGGATGACCTTGAGGAGCATTATCCTGAAATTGTTTTTAATTATGAAGATGATGATTTCGAAACGGTAGCTGGTTACATTATTCATCATACCGGCCGAATTCCAAAAGTGAATGAAGAGATTTTGATCAACGGAAATACGTTTATAATTACGAAGGCAACCCAAAGTAAGCTGGAAACTGTAAAGCTTATTACAGGTACTGGAGATTAGCAGGGTAGCCATTTAGCGAATAACAGTGAAAAGAAAAAGTTATGATAGATACATATCCCGAATGGGCAGGGCAGCTCGCTAGAAAGTATCTCAGCAGAACGCTTAACCAGTTTATCATACATGGAAATGTACACGACCTTGTACCTGTAGGGCCTGAAACAGATAAAAAATATCTGCGCCTGAAAACATTCATGGCGGAAGAGTTTTTTGGTGCCCGTGATATTGTGGTTTTCTACGACCGTGCCTCCGGTATCTATTTCCGAGATCAGGATTCACAACGGGATTTTAGCCGGGCAGTTGCCGGCCAGGATTCGTTTGCCGGAACGGAGTATGCTAAAAAGCTGCCAAAAGATCCTGTGCGGGTCTTCTCTATTCTTGAGCAATATTTCCGTTCGCGGCTCGACCAGAACAAAAGTATTGCCCTTATTATCGATTTTGCAGAAACCATTGTGCCTGCAAGCGATACCGGCAGTTCAGGAACCGAAGACCGAAATTCGCTCGTCTATCTGTTGAAATGGGCTCATGACCCGCTTTTTCTTGCAGCAGATTTTACCACAGTACTCCTCACCGAAAACCGGGCAGACCTGAACCGAACACTTCTGCAAAATCCATACTCATCGGATGTTCGTATAACTCTGCCTGATGAGGATGGCAGGCTTCGGTTCATCAAGGCAGAAATTGACCCTAAACGATATAATGAGATTTCTTCAGTGCCTGAAAAGGTGATGGCACAGATGACAGCCGGCCTTGGCTACCTGAAGCTCAAGAGCATTCTTTCTAATGCAGTACAAAATGGTGAGAAAATAACCTTTGGTTCGCTTACAAAAATCAAAAAAGAGATGATTGAAGCAGAGGCTTACGGCTTGCTGGAGTTTGTTAACACCAAAGGAAATCTCGATTCAGTGGCAGGCCATAAAAAAGTAAAATATCACCTGAGGCAGGCTGTAAATGCACTAAAAGCCGGCCGGCGCGATGTGCTGCCAATGGGTTATCTTGTCTGCGGCCCGGTTGGTACCGGTAAAACTTTTTTGGTAACCTCGTTTTCGGGAGAGGTAGGCATACCCATGGTAAAGCTTAAAAACTTCCGCAGCCAGTGGCAGGGTGTTACAGAGGGGAATCTTGAAAAAATTCTGAATTTACTCAGGGCCATGTCTCCAGTGGCAGTGATGATTGATGAAGCCGATGCCTATCTGGGCGACAGGGCCGCATCAGGTGATAGTGGTGTTTCGAGCAGGGTGTTTTCGCAGATTGCCACGTTTATGAGTAATACCGAAAACCGTGGGCGAATCATCTGGTTTTTGATGACAGCCCGGCCTGACCTGATGCCGATTGACCTGAAAAGGCAGGGACGTGCTGAGGAGCATATTGCGCTATTTCCGCCCGAAACAAAAGAAGAGCGTATCGAACTGTTTGAGGCAATGCAGAAAAAAACAGGCCTTGAACTCTCTGAGCCGTATGTGCCGGCTGCAGTATTAAAAGGCAATGCCAATTATTCCGGCGCCGATATGGAAGCTGCACTTACAAGAGCCAAGTTCAGAACAGCATCAGAAGGGCTTGATAAAACTACACCTGAAATTTTAGATTCGGTTTTCGAAGATTTTCTCCCGCCTACTTATCCCGACGAAGTTGAACTGCAAACATTAACAGCTGTGGCAGAATGCACATCAAAAGCACTTTTACCCGATCGATTCCGTAAATTAGACCGTAATAACGTATTAACACGCATACAGGAACTGAAGAAACAGATTCGCTAAGAATGTCAAAAAAACGACTGGAAGAGATCCGAAAAACCATCGATCAACTCGATGATGCCATTGTAAAAGCATTGGGTGAAAGGCAAAAAGTGGTACAGCAGGTTATTCATGATAAACTTGAACGTGCAGACGAAATCCGCGATCCCGAAAGGGAGGAAAAGTTGCTGAAGAAAATTCGTGAAAAAGCGCCTGAAGCAGGCATGGATCCTTTTTTCCTTGAGCAGCTGTTCCGTGAGATTATTCAACACTCGGTCCGTTACCAAACACATGCGTTATTAGACCATCAGAACGATAAGGCACAAGAAGAGGTGATACGTGTTTCTTATCAGGGTACTGACGGGGCGTTTAGCCATCAGGCGGCTATGCGGCATTTTAAACAGCGGTATAAGCATGTGGAGTGTATTGGGTACACCCGTTTTGAAGAAGCTGCTGATGCTGTTGAAAAAGGCGATGTTGACGTTTCCATTCTGCCGATTGAGAATACTACTGCCGGCTCCATCAACGATACCTACGATCTTCTTAATGAAAAGAACCTCTACATTATTGGTGAGGAGGTTCTGAAAATTAATCACTGCCTAATGGCTCCGGAGAATGTTCAATTGAGCAATGTAAGGAGAATTTTATCTCACCCGCAGGCTATTGCACAGTGCAGCCGTTTTTTGAGCTCGCTGCCTAGGTGCCATGTAGAGTCGTATTTCGATACTGCCATGGCTGCCCGGAAAGTGCGGGATGATGATGACCTTTCGCAAGCTGCAATAGCCAGCTCATATGCCGCTGAAATTTATGGTTTAAACATATTGAAACGCGATTTAGCTAATCAGGAAGACAACTTCACGCGCTT
This sequence comes from Balneolaceae bacterium, assembly GCA_007134085.1. Classification (GTDB taxonomy): domain Bacteria; phylum Bacteroidota; class Rhodothermia; order Balneolales; family Balneolaceae; genus Rhodohalobacter. The sequence goes on along the minus strand of SLLL01000110.1, from coordinate 27,773 downwards.
TGTAATAGTGAATAAAGATGAGATTTCCTGCGACCCTCAGCTCAACTGTAAAACATCCCTCATCTTCGCTACAATCGATGAAAAGGGTGCTTTATTAAAGTGCCTTAACCTGCTCGATGCCAATGGAATAAATATGACGAAACTGGAGTCTCGCCCGCGAATGGGGCATCCGTGGCAATCACTTTTTTATCTTGATATTGAGGGCAATACTAATAACTCAAGAGTGGCAGATGCACTCGAAAAACTGGCGAAAAAAGCACAGTATTTAAAGGTTTTGGGCAGCTATCCGGTACGCGAAGGAAAGTGGTAGATTAAGCTGAAACTTAACAGCAACACTGTAAACAGGTATTTGTTCGGCAGTTTACAATTCAGTAAAGTGTAGTTAGCTATAACAATAGAATACCATGAGATTTACACCTTTACGCATTGCATTAATCTATCTCGGTTTTGCATTAGTTTGGATTACCACAACCGATCAGATTTTAGAGTGGTTTGTGGATGATATTATTCTCCTTTCGCGACTACAAACTGCAAAGGGCTACTTCTATGTGATTATGACTGCCCTTGTACTTTATTGGATGATAAAGAGTTATGAAAACTACATTTCCGTAAATGAGCGTAAACTGAGGGAAAGAGAAAAAAGCCTGAATCTTGCCCTGAATTCTGCACAGATTGCTACCTGGGAATATTTTCCTGAAACCGATTCTTACATCACCTCAAATAATCACAACCCACTTTTGGGTATTTCTCCTAACAAAGAGTTAGCCCGCTCTGATGTACTTGGAATTATTTATGAAGATGATGCTGAGATATTCAAAAAAAAGGGTGATAAAACGTTACGTGAAGGTGAGGACTTAAATGTAAAGTTCAGGGTTGTTTTGCCCGATGGCTCTGTTCGATGGCTCTGGTCAAGAGGGGAGGCTACTATTGAAAACGGAGCCATTAAAAAAGTAAGCGGGGTAACGCTTGATATCACAGAGAATACACTGCTCGAAGAACAGCTGAAATTAGAAAGAGAGCGCCTTGAAAAGCTGTTCGACAGAATACCGGTGTTGATCAACTTTTACGATAAAGAAAATAACCTGATAAAGTTCAATAAATACCACCAGGATATTTTAGGATGGACGTACGATGATGTTGAGAAAAGCTCACTGCTTGAATTGTGTTATCCTGACCCTGAAGCAAGAAATAGGGTTCTGGATATTATTCACAAGAGGGTAAAGGGATGGGTTGAATCTGAAGTTCATACAAAAAGTGGCGAAATTAGAAACCAATTGTGGACCAATATTGCGCTCAGTGATAACTCTTTTGTTGGTGTTGGTTATGATATAACCGAAAGGAAAAAACTTGAAAATCAGTTACGTGCAGAACGTGAAGAGCTGCGGGCAATTTTCGATAATATGCCTGTTTTCATCAATCTGCATGACAACGGCTCCAATGTAATTACTGTAAATAAATATTTTGAGGAAAAGGTTGGATATACAAACGAGGATGCAAAAAAAGGCCATCTCCTGCAACTGATTACAACAAAGGAAGATTATAACAGAGCAAAAGAAGAGATTTCTAAGGCAGAAGGTAAATGGTCGGATTTTGAGCTGATCAGTAAAAGCGGAGAAAAACTCTACACCACCTGGATTAATGCCAGAATAAGTGAAGATAAATATATAGGTATTGGAGTAGATATCACCGAAAGAAAAAACCTGGAAGAGAGCATTCAGAAGAGTAAAGAGAGGCTGGAGCTTACAACAACCAGTGCAAATGTAGGTGCATGGGAGTGGTATCCACAGACAGGTCAGGTTGAAATCGACGACATGTGGGCTTTACTTGTTGGTTACACTAAGGAGGAGCTGGAGCCAATATCAATTGAAACGTGGAACAGTTTGGTGCATCCTGATGACCTTTTACGGTTTGAGAAATCAGTTGAGGATTACTTCAAAGGTAAGACTGAAATCTATGAAATAGAAGTGAGGATGAAACACAAAAAAGGCCACTGGGTGTGGATTTTAGATCGTGGCAGAACCGTGGAATGGGACAAAGACGGAAAACCAACCAGGCTTGCCGGAACTCATGTAGATATTACTGACAGAGTAAACTTTGAAAAAGAAAATCAGTTACTTGCTGAGGTGTTTTTACAATCAAACACCGGCCTGTCTGTCAGTAACCATCAAACCAATAAACTTGAGAGAGTTAATGGAGCCTATGCAGAGCTGTTTGGGTATTCTAAGGATGAGATGGAAGGAATGCCTGTGAACAGGCTCTATTCTGAGAAGTCGAAGAATGATATAAACAGAATCATTAAAGAGCTCGATGATTTTGGTTTTACCATCTTTGAGAGTGAAATGATGCGCAAGGATGGCTCAACGTTTGATGCACTTGTTAACCTTACATTAGTTACCGATTCCGATACTGGAAGGGGATATCGAATTAGTACCGTGCAGGATATTTCGCGAATCAAAGCACAGCAGTATGAATTAATGCGAAACCAGGAAAGGCTTTTGCAAGCTCAGGAAATTGCGCGATTAGGGTATTGGTCATTGGATATTGAGAGCAGTGAACTGTGGTGGTCTGACATTGTTTATGAGATTTACGATAAAGACCCTGATCAATTCAACCCCAATCTCGAACGTTATCTCAGCTTGTCTCATCATGATGATGTTGATCTTGTAAGGGATACCATATCAGAATATATCGAGAAAGATAGCTTTGAGCTGAACCATAGAATAATAAGGAGTAATGGGCAGACAGGTTTTGTACAGGTAAGAGGTAAACGTGTTTTTGATTCTAATACAGCTAAATACATCTTTGCCGGAACTGTTTTGGATATAACAGAAACGAAATTTATGGAGTACAAACTGCAGCAAGAGCAAAAACGATTTGAGGTTGCAGCCAACTTAACAACGGATGTGATTTGGGAGTGGAACCCCGAGGAAAATAAGCTATGGTGGGGAGATGGTATTGAATCTGTACTTGGGTATACAAAAGAGCAGTATAAGGGAAATAATAGATTCTGGCATGAAAAAATTGTGGAGGAAGACCAAGAACGTGTCATAAATAGCATGGAAACTGCTGAAAACGATGGCTCAACGTTCTGGTCGGAAGAGTACCAATTCTATGCAGCTGACGGATCAAAAAAGAGCGTTGAGGATACAGCTACAATTCTACGAAAAGAAGATGGCTCGATATTGAGAATTATCGGTGCAATGGTTGATAAAACCCAGGAAATAGAGTATAGAAAAGCCCTGTCTGAGCAGAGTTACAAGTTCGAGATGATTGCAAAAAGCTCGAATGATGTTTTGTATGACTGGGACTATGAATCCGGTACTGTTTGGTGGAGTGATGGTTGGTTTATGAGGTTTGGTTTTAAAGAAAATGAGGTTGAAAATTCAATCAAATGGTGGGAAAGCAGGGTGCATCCTGAAGACGTGAATAACATAATCAAAAGCCTCAATATGGCTATTGATTCTGGAAAAGATTCATGGGTTGAGTACTATCGATTCAAAAACGGTTTTGGAGAATACTCCATTGTAATAGACAGAGGATATTTTGTGCGGGATGAAAATGGTAAAATGAAATACATGATAGGCGCTATTTCAGATGTAACTACTGAGGTAAAATCTAACGAAGAGTTAAAAGCATCTGAAGAGCAATACAGGCTTCTTTTTGAGCAGAACCCAATACCCATGATTATTTTTGATCCAGATACATATAAATTTAGTTCTGTAAATGATGCCTTTTCTCAGACGTATGGATATAGCAAAGAGGAAGCATTAGAGATGCAAATCTTTGGTATAAGAGATGAGAGTGAAATAGAAAAAGTTAAACAAGATATAAAGAAAAACAGAGGCAAAACCTCTTTTGGAGAGTGGGTTCATTTTACCAAACAGGGTGAAAAGCTGATAGTGGAAGTATCTGCTTCTGACATTTTTTATAAAGGGAAAATTCATCGGCTTGTAATTGCCCATGATATTACAGAACAGAGAAGAGCAGAAGAACGCGCAATAAGTGCCATTATTGAAGGTGAAGAGCAGGAACGGCAGCGTATAGCAAAAGAGCTGCACGATGGCCTCGGGCAATATTTATCAGCTGCAAATATGAATCTGAAATCTGTTTTCGAAGACCTTCCAGAAATCTCAAACAGGTTACATGGTGCTTATCAGTCAGGGCTTGAGTTTTTGAGCCATGCTATATCAGAAACACGTAATATTTCTCAGAATTTATTGCCCAAAGCAATTCAGGATTACGGCCTGGAGCTTGCAATTGAATCACTCATCAGCCACCTTAAAAACAGTAATGAAATTGATTTTTACTTTTACAAAAATCTTGAGGGTGCAGAGATATCTGATAAAGTTCAGATAAATTTGTATCGTATATTTCAGGAAGCAGTTAACAATGCTATCAAGCATGGAAAGCCTAAGCGAGTTGATGTGCAATTGGTATATTCAGAAAAAGAGCTTCTTCTTACCATAGAAGATAATGGAGTAGGGTTTGATTTAAATGATGAAAGCCATTTTGGCCTTGGAATACGCAGTATGCGAACAAGGGCCGCGGCAATGGCAGCTGAGCTCGATATAATAAGTAACAAAGGCCGCGGTACAATTGTAAATATTGTAGTATCGCTATAAAGTAACTACCAGATCATGGCAAATGTAAAAGTTCTATTAGTAGACGACCATAAAATTGTTCGGGATGGTATTAAGTTAATGCTCGAAACGCAGGTGGGAATAGATGTTGTAGCTGAAGCGAACAACGGTGCCGAGGCTATAGAGCAACTTAAAGATACATTGATTGATATTGTGATAATGGATATTAATATGCCTGAGATGGATGGAATAACGGCAACTAAAGAGATTAAAAATACCTACCCGGATGTAAAAGTGTTAGCCCTGACCATGAGTAACGATGATCTGCACATTAGGCAGATGATACAGGCTGGTGCATCGGGTTATATCATGAAAAGTGCAGGGCGGAATGAATTGAAAGATGCAATCAATTCTATAATGAATGGAAAACATTATTTCAGTGATGAAGCAACGTACAGTATTATGATGGACCTTGTAAAAGGGAAAGGCAAACCAACTTCGCCTGATTCTGTACACATAACCGACAGAGAGCTTGAAATACTTGAGTTGATAGTGCAGGAATTTACCAATCATGAAATTGCAGAAAAGCTTTTTATAAGCTCCAGAACCGTAGATGCTCATCGCAGAAACTTATTACAAAAAACAGGCGCAAGAAATACCGCAGGCCTTGTGAAATATGCATTTCAGCACAATATTATAGCACCCCCTCAAAACTAAGCCACTCTAAATAGTTGAGCCGGTTGAGTAATTGGCAAAAACTTTCTGCGTAAGTAGTTTTGCTGAATACCTATTAAAAAAATACAATCATTCGCCTATTCCAATATTTAGGGGGCATCTATAGATTGGTATTATGGGTCCGGCAATAGAGAATATCGCAATCGTATCTAGGCAGAAAGTTCGTGCATCGATAATCGAAGAGCTCATCAAAAATAGCTTCGGTATTGATGTGAATACGTTTGTAATTGATCCTAATGAAGTATTGAATCACACTAAATTGAAAGAGAGATATTTAATAATATTGGATTTAATGGGGGTTGATATCCCAGCAAAAAAGATTATCAGTGAGTTGAAAAAAAACTATCGGAACTCTGCAATTATTGCACTTCACATGTATCGTTCTGCTAATCTTGTAAAGCCACTTTTTGATTTTGGGGTAAACGGATACGTTTACTGCGAACCAACCAAAGATGAGCTCCATGAAGCAATTCAAAAGGTAGTGAAAGGTGGCCGTTACGTGCCATCTTTCTTATTGGCTAAGTAAAAGGACGTAGGTTTTTAGTATTTAGGGCAGGCATTTGTAATATTAAAAAAAATTAAGTTTTTTACGTCTGACATAAATGCCACGAAAACAAGAAATTGTATTAACAACATATTCAATCAATAGAAAGATTAAGTGGCTAAACAAAAGAGTTTATTGAAAAAAGAGAGTGCTATCCTAAAAGCGTTGCCCGGAGCAGCTGCAATATTAGATGTAAACGGTGAAATCATCTGTTTTAATGAAAATTGGGATGCAAACCGTAAATGCTCAAACTGGCTTGGATTAGAGAGAGATACAAATAACTACTTCTCCCATTGCAGAAGAGCAGCAGAACAGGGCAATGACTACGCTCTGAAACTATTAATTGGCCTTAGGGAAGTTTTAGACGGCGAGAGGGATTCTCTTGAAATGACTATGGCTATGAATGGTGATATTAGAACCTGGTGCAAAATATCCATTTCAGCGATTGAAGCGGGTGAACCACTCGCGTTAGTAATTTTTGATGATATAACCGCAAATATGGAGACTATAAAACTGCTGCGGGAATCAGAAGAGAGGTACAGCCAGCAATTTCAACATTCGGTATCAGGAATAATTTTGGGTTCGCCAGATGGTAATATTATTGATGCTAACCCTGCTGCATGTAAAATACTGGGATACACAAAAGAAGAACTGATGCGTGGTGGCCGCAAGTTAATTGTAGACGAAAATAGTCCCGCCAATAGCGAGATGCAGCGAATTCGGGAGGAAGAATCGATCTACGAGGGTGAAAGAGAGTACTTGCACAAAAACGGATATACAGTGCCAGTAGAAATAATCTCTGTTGTGTATAATGATGAACATGATGGGCAAAAAGTAATCAACACATTCAGAGATGTTACTCTCGAAAAACAGGTAGAATATTTTCTGGAAGAAGAGCGCCGATTCACAAAAACTGTATTGGACAGTATTCCGGGAATTTTCTTTGTGCTTGATAGTAATGGCAAGCTGATTAGATGGAATAATTCCATCGAAAAAGAGCTGGGTTACAATGAAAGTGAACTGCAAACTATAAGCATTCTCGAAATCTTTAAAGAAGATGAAAGAGGAAGAGCCGAAGAGATGTTCAATAATGCGTACGAATATGGCAATAATGGATTTGTTACACAGATTCTATCAAAGAATAACGGAATACGTTCTTTCCATCTCTACATTAACAGATTCAAGAGTGAAGAAGAGGAGTATCTTGTAAGTACCGGAGTTGATATTACTGAGTTTCTTACATCTGAGTTGGAAAGAGAGAGAAACTTTGCCCTCATGACCCAGCTGTTTGAAAACTCACCCCTCGCAATGGTTATGATTGATCTGCAAAGCAGGGTGCAGAAAGTAAATAATGGCTTTACAACACTTTTTGGTTACCAAGCCGAAGAAATAATTGGGCAAAATGTTAATGCGTTAATCACTTCAGAAAAAAATGCTGAAGAAGCAGAAGAGGTGAGTAATAGGGCTATTTCAGGTTTTGCCCATCAGCAAGAAACAACACGGCTTACAAAACACGGAAATACTGTGCCGGTTTTGGTAAGTACGGTGCCCATCTGGAGCCATGGTGAGGTTATTTCAGCTTACGGAATCTATGTAGACCTCACAGAACAAAAGAAACTCGCGCAGCAGCTGCAATCATCTTTGAATGAGAAGAATGTACTATTGCAGGAGCTTCACCACAGAGTGAAAAACAATCTTGCCATCATTGCCGGGTTGCTTGAACTACAGGTTATTTACGAGAAAAATGAGGCTGTGAAACAAAAAATTGAAGAGGCCCACAGCCGTATTTTCTCAATCGCAAAAATTCATGAAACGCTTTATCAGCAAAAAGATGTGGTTCAGATAGAATTCAATGAGTATCTGGATTCTATCATTGGATCTATGTCTTACGTAGCCGGAGAGAAAAAACTAAACATTAAAAGAACAGAAAGTTCAAGGCCAATAATGCTCAATCTAAACCAGGCTGTTCCTTTGGGGCTTGTGATTAATGAGCTTATTCAAATGAAAGCAGCAGAAGGTTCAGGCTCAAATCATACAATTAATATCAATCTAACTTATGATGAAAATGATGTTAAACTCGAAATTGAAGGCCTTAAGAAGAATATTAATGGGCTAGATGCTGCAGACGAATCACAAACATTTCATAAACTATTGATTGATACTTTCATCAAGCAGATGGATGGGGAAATTAGCTACACCACAAATGGAACCAACAACGTGGTTATCTATTTCAAACGTACTGAGGACCTTAGAGGGTCGAGCAGTGCAATCACATATAGGGACAATCTATTAATTAGATAAAAGAGAGAAATAAGTAATGAAAATTTTAATCATAGAAGATAATGCCATACAGGCATTGTATTTAGAGACAGTGGTAAGCAAGATGGGCTTTAAGCAGATAGAAAAAGCTCATTCGTATAAACAAGCCATCAGATTAATTGATGAGTTTAAGCCTAACCTTTTATTTGTAGATATAAACCTGGAGGAGGAGTTAACCGGTATTGATGTGGTTAAAACATTAAGCGGTGATAATGAAATTCAGGTAATCTATGTTACAGGCAATTCCAACAGGCATTACACCAAACAAATGGAAAATACAACCTATCTTGGTTACCTTGTAAAACCGTTTAGCCAGGGCGAACTGCGTGATCTGCTCTCAAGCGTAAATATTTTAAATCAACATTAATATAATTTGGGTTAATGAAGCAAAGATGGTGGATAGCGAAGAATTAAAGCGTGTTAAAGCCCTCGAGTCGTACAAAATAATTTATACCGATTCAGAAAAAGAGTACGATGAGTTAACCCATCTTGCTGCAACTATATGTAACTCTCCGGTTTCTCTTATCAACTTTCTTGATGTAGACGAGCAGTGGTCTAAATCTGTACATGGAATAGCTGCAAGCTTTCGCCGAATTCCACGTAGCAAATCGGTTTGCCAGTACGCAATTCAACAAAATGATCTTTTCGAAGTGCCTGACCTTTCAGCAGATGAGCGCTTCAAAGATATGCCCTATGTAAAACAAGATCCCAAATTCAGATATTATCTTGGAGCACCATTAGAAGATAGTGAGGGTAATGTTATTGGCGCGCTCTGCATTTTAGACTATGTCCCCAAAACTCTTGATACAGATAAAAAAAATCAGCTTAGAATATTAGCCAATCAGGTTATGGCTCACCTCGAAATTCGTAAGCAGAACGAAGAATTACAAAAACTCAATCACCATCAGGTACGGTTGATGAAAATGTTGAGCCATGATTTGAGAGCTCCGCTTAACGGAATTATCGGTTTATCTGAGCTTTTGGCAGATTCTGATAACGATGCCCTCACAAAAGAGGAAACTAAAGAGATCCTTTCCGGGATTAATCGAAGTGCTGTACAGTTAAAGCAGATGATAAGTGGAATTTTGAACTATGCACTTATCAAAAGCGATGGGGTAAAGCTGAATTGTGAAGAGAATGATCTTAATGAGAGTATAACAAAAGCTAAAGAATTATATGAACCACTTGCACGATTTAAGAATATTGAGCTTGAGATTACAGGCGGCAATTCAATTAGAAATGTAGTAATCGACAAAGAAAAGTTTGAGCAGATATTTGGAAACCTGTTATCAAACTCCATTAAGTACACCGAAAATGGAGGTTTTGTTAAGAGTACAATCGAAGTTGTAGGGCATAACGGAACTAAAAGCCTGATTCTTAAAGTGAAAGATGATGGTATTGGTATGAGCGACGAGCTCGTTCAGATGGTTTTAAATGGGGAAGTTATCGGTAAAACAAACAATAAAATTAAAGCAGAGAGCGCCGGAATTGGGGTTACCATAATTAAGCGATTTGTAGATCTTTTCAGCGGAAGACTGGAAGTAGAAAGTAAAGAAGGCGAAGGGTCGGAATTTACGGTCACACTGCCATTGCGGGAAAGTTAGGCTGCAAGCCGTATTTTCAGTTTTACTCAACAAACAATTTTCTTACCTTTGGGCAGAAATCGTTTACCTGCAAACCTATCTGATTACTATGGTATTAACTAAAGCTGAGCTATTTTCAGATACTAAAAGTGAACTTCATTCAATGGGCCTTCGGGTTCTATCTGAAGATTTGTCGAGGCCATGGGGCGGCTTTTTTGTTATTTCTGATGACTCCCTCCAAACGTTCATCAATCTTTTCTTTGCGCGAGAACTCTCAACAAGAGATCTGAATAATCTTACACTCAGCCCAAAAATTTTACTGATTGAACCGGGCAAGCGGCTGTCATGGCAATATCATAACCGAAGGTCGGAATATTGGAAGATTTTTCAGGGAGATGTGCATGTTGTAATCAGCGAAAATGATTCGCAAAACCCTCCGCAACTACTGGAAGAGGGTAGCATCATCCGCCTTGAGTGTGGTATAAGGCACAGGTTAATCGGGCTTGATGACTGGTGCATAGTCGCTGAAATCTGGGAACACAGCGACCCTTCAAATCCCTCAGACGAAGAGGATATCATCCGGGTTGAGGATGATTTCGGGCGATAAGTTCAGTTAATTTCCAATCATAAATTAAACCATTATGGCAAAAATGCACGCATTATTCTTAGCCGCAACCGTTGCACTTTTTTCAACGCTGGCATGTTCAGAAAGCAAAGACACTATTCCCCCGGTTACACTTGATGAACAGATTGGCCAGATGCTTATGGTGGGTTTTAAAGGATTTCAGGTTGCTGATACCTCACACATTATCCGTGATATCCAGGAATACCATACTGGTGGAATTATTCTGTTTGATTACGATATGCCAACCCGCACACCTAACAGAAACATTGACAGCCCGGAGCAGGTAAAACAGCTTATTGCCGATCTTCAAAGCCTAACGGATGTACCACTTTTTATGGCGGTAGACCAGGAAGGCGGCCGTGTTGCCCGTTTAAAAACAGAAAGAGGGTTTGTGCACCATGTATCAGCTGATTTTCTGGGCGCCTTGAACAACCCCGATTCAACACGCTATTATGCAGCAGTAATGGCAGAGCAACTAAATGAGTTGGGCTTTAATGTAAATTTTGCCCCTGTCGTTGATCTTAATACCAATCCCGAGAATCCGGTAATTGGCCAGCTTGACCGTAGTTTTGGAGCGGATGCCTATTATGTAACGCTTCATTCATCCATTTTTCTTGAGGAGTTCACCAAACAAAATATTTTGGGTGTGCTGAAGCATTTTCCCGGCCATGGCAGCGCCTGGAACGACTCTCACGTGGGCATGGCGGATGTTACCGATACCTGGGAAGAAGTTGAGCTGCTTCCATATGAAAACCTTGCTGCAGGGGATTTTCCGTTCGCTGTTATGACAGCCCACGTTTTTAATGAAAACCTCGATGCGGATGTGCCGGCAACACTATCAAAAGCTGTGCAAACCGGGTTGCTTAGGGAAGAGATTGGCTTTAACGGGGTGCTTTTTTCTGATGATATGCAGATGGATGCAATTAGGTCGTACTATGGACTCGAAATGGCTATTGAAAATGCCATTTTGGCCGGTGTTGATGTGCTGGTATTTGCGAATAATTCGGTGTATGACCCCGAAATTGTACCGCGCGTAACTGGAATTATTAAAGACCTGATCGAAGAGGGTGCTATTTCTGAGGAGAGAATTCGGGAGTCTTACAACAGAATAATGGCGGCTAAAAACGCATGGAAATAGATGGGGAAATCCTATTCCTACGACGATTTGATTACTCTTTTTGAGAATTGTATCAATCAGATAAAAAAATTGAAAGAAACTTCTCCTGAAAAACTCTCTTTCAAGCCATCAGAAAAGGCATGGTGTGCAGGCGAAGTTGTGCAGCACCTTGTGAGGTTTAATGAGCTTTATCTAAGGTTTATTGGAAAAGCTCTTTCTAAAAGTGACAAACCAACGGCCGGTCAGCACTCTTTTTCGCCACGTTTTCTGATGAACCCTTTCATCCGGTTTCTTGACCCCCCATATAAACTGAAGATCAAAACCATCACACAAATGAAGCCTCTTCAGACTGAGGTTAAAGATTTTAGTGCGGATTTTGATGAACTCATCAGCCAAAACAGAGAGCTCATACAAATTATACGTAACGCCAAAGAAGCCAGGCTAAACCTGAATCGCATCAAAGGAAAAAACAGTGTATTTAAGTTTCGTATGACACTTACCGAGTTCATTCTTCTTTGGGATGCCCATCAAAGAAGGCACTTCTGGCAGGCGGAACAGGTGCTTGCGATGAGCTATTGATTTATTTTATGTACTAATCTTCTTGCTGTCCGATTATTAGGAATTCATTTCAATGCTCGGAATAGCTTTTTTATCTTTTTATGAAACCCAATTAATCATCTGCTCATGAAAAAACTATGCTTACTTCTACTGTTCTTATTATTTGGATCAGCAGCATTTTCGCAATCACCCGATCTGATTTTGCAACATGCAGTTCCATTTGAAGATCGGTTTGAACTATCCGCTTTAACAGACGCCATCACATCAGAGCGGCTGGTACTTATGGGAGAAGCTTCTCACGGAACTTCTGAGTTCTACACAAAACGCGCGGCAATGAGTAAGCATTTAGTTGCCGAGCGTGGGTTTAACTTTATTGCCGTTGAGGGAGACTGGGCGGCAATGGCCCGCATCAATGAGTTTGTTAAACATAAACCGGGTGCACCGGCTACCATAGATGATGCTATGAATGCCTTAACGCGCTGGCCTTTGTGGATGTGGAAAAACCACGAATTTAAAGCGCTTGTGGAGTGGTTACACGAGTATAATGCTAATCTTGACATGGACAAGAGAGTGGGATTGTACGGCATTGATGTTTACGATCACGAAACGGCTATGCAGGACGTGGTCAACTGGTTAAACAGTGTAGATTCAGGTTTGGGAAGAAGTGCAGAACGGGCCTACTCCTGTATGACACGCCACGCCGACATCGGGAACTACATACAGATGGTAGCGAGAACCGGCCAGCATTGCGGAGATGACATAGCAGGGGTACTCGAAACGGTACAGTCATTGCGCAATGCAGATGAAATTGATGCCTGGGAGTTTTTCAGAGCAGAGCACGGCGCAAAAGTGGCTGTAAATGCCGAGCTACACTACCGGGCAAATTTGGAGGGTGGTGCTGCTTCATGGAATTACCGTGCCTTGCACTTTTACCTAACCGCAGAAAGGCTTCTTGATTTTTATAGTAAAAACAGCAGGGGAATCATATGGGCACATAATACCCATATTGGCGATGCCCGTGCAACGGACATGGGGAGAATGGGTGTTTTAAATATTGGGCAGCTTAGCCGTGAGGCGCTCGGCCGTGAAAACACATTTGCGATAGGATTTGGAACCTACACCGGCCAGGTTCTTGCCGCAAGTAACTGGGAAGGAGCCATGCAGGCCATGGAAACCCCGAATGCACAAACCGGCAGCTGGGAGCATATACTGATGGAAACAGGCCTTGAGCGGCTCTTTTTAATCTTTGATCAGGATGATCTGATTGCAGAGCTTCAAAACCCTGTGCCCCACAGGGCAATTGGTGTTACATATAATCCGGCAGGAGATCAGGGGAATTATGTGCCATCGCTGCTTGCAGATCGTTACGATGCCTTTATTTTTATCCATACAACGGGTGTACTTTCCCCGATTGAGTAACCCGGTTAAATACCTTCACAAGTAAATCAAACGAATGATATTTTTGAGAAGTACCCTTTTATTCTGCATCATTTTTCTGGCAGGTTTTTCCACTTTAAAGGCGCAATTATTAAATGTTGAAAGAATACGTACCGTAGCCGATACCACCGGCTGGCATGGCGATCTTGGGTTTGATCTTTCTGTTAATAAATACAGAGACCGGATTTTTAAACTGGGTAATCAAGCAAATGCCGCTTACTATTCTAACCTGCATAACTACATTTTTTTAACAAATCTTGAAATTATTAATGTTGATGGGTCATCGTTGGTTAGCAGTGGTTACGCACATCTGAGGGCAGTTTTTTTGAGAAAAAGAACGCTTTCTCCCGAACTGTTTGTGCAGCATCAATACAACAACAATCTCGGGTTGAGGGGGCGTGCCCTTGCAGGTGCTGGTATTCGATATACCTTTCTGTCACGCGATGCGATTACAGGGCGATTCAGCACTGCTTTGATGCACGAGTATGAAAACTGGAGGCTTTCAGGGGAGGAGGGTATTCAGAACAACTTTATAAAAAGTACAAACAACCTCTCACTACGGGGGGATCTCTCCGAACAAACCTCACTTCAAATTATCGGGTATTATCAGGCAAGGCCATCCCGGTTTTTTGAACCGAGGGTAACGCTCGAAAATCAGCTCAATATCCGCATGAGCCGCTGGGTACTGTTTTCCGTTAGTTTTGTGCTCACAAACGACTCAGATCCCGTAATAGACATCCCAAAACTTACCTATGAGTTAAAAAATGGGATTATTATCTCTTTCTGACTTTATGAATGATGCTTTAAGAGAAGTTTAATAAATGATATTCGAAGCAGGAGCTTCGATCTACGTAGCCCTGAACGTCCCCGTTCGGGGAGGGTTGGGATGTTGATGTAGAGTTTGAGCTTTTCGAAGCAGGTGCTTCGATCTACGTGGCCCGAACGTCCCCGTTCGGGGGAGGATGGGATATTGGTGCAGAGTTTGAGCTTTTCGAGGCAAGAGCTTCGATTTACGCGTAAACATGTATCAAATAAGTTCGCTGGCGGACGATACACGTCGTAGCCAAGGGATTTATCCCCTGGATTGGGTGTGCCCCAAAACCCAAAGAGTGCCGTCAGGCACACTTTATACGATTGGTTATGGTTTGGATACCGGGATGCGAATTGATCGTAACTCGGGACGTTGCCTATATGGATCGTGCCTATGGCACTTTTGCAGTTTGGGGTGCCTTCCAGGCCCATGGTTACCCCGACGGGATCGCTTTGCGGAAACCATGGGTTACGATATCGGCCGCCCGTAACCGGGCTGGATTTTGGGATGGATTAAGGCTCAATGCCAATGGAAGTATAGGTTAGCTAAGATCAATGGCATATCGCGAGCGTTGTCATTTCTTGTTGGCTAAACGGCGGTAGGTGTGGAAAATCGTGGTCTGTAAGGATTTTCGAAGCAGGAGCTTCGATCTACGTAGCCTCGAACGTCCTCGTTCGGGGAGGGTTGAGATATTGATGCAGAGTTTGAGCTTTTCGATGCGGGAGCTTCGAGCTACGGGGGTTGGATCTGATTTCCTCCATAAATCAAGTTGCATAGCTGGTCACAAAACGTTTACTATTCAAGCATCACGGCAAAATAATTTCTACCTGATGGCAAAAAAACTCTCTCTGTTAGCAGCAATTCTATTCGGCGCACTTATTTGGTTCACCTACTCTACAGCGATTGGCCCGCTACCTCCGGTTGGCCAGTTTTTTCACCCTTCAACTGGATTCCTTGCAAACGCTGAGAAAGTACAGGTACGTGGTGAGCTTCTACTCGAGGTTGAGGGGTTGCAGCAACCGGTTGATGTATTTTTTGATGAGCGGGGAGTGCCACATATTTTCGCACAAAACGATCATGATCTCTACTTTGCACAAGGTTACGTTACGGCACGAGACCGGCTGTTTCAGATGGAGTTACAGATACGCGCAGCAGGGGGATTTTTGGCTGAGTGGCTGGGAGATGATCTGATTGGATACGACCGCCACCAGCGAAGGCTTGGTATGCTAAATGGCGCTGAGAAAGCACTCGAGGAGATCAAAAATGATGAAACAATTTTTGGAATTATTGAAGCTTATGCCGCAGGTGTGAATGCCTATATCGTAACATTAGATTATGAAAAATACCCCGTAGAGTACAAAGTTTTGAATGTTGAACCGCAGCAATGGAAACCCCTCAATACAGCCTTATTGCTTAAATATATGACTCAAATGCTTGCCGGCTATAACAATGCAGTTGAAGCCAGTAATGTTATTGCTTATTACGGAGAGGAGTTCGTGAACCGCTACCTGAGTAAGCGTCCGGACTTGATGGATCCCATCATACCCCCGGGCACAGAATGGAATTTCGAGCCGATTTTGGCAGAAAAGCCGGATACTCTTTTTCAACCCACATTCACAAAACAGATAGAACCATGGAAGCCGAATCCGTTTAACGGCAGCAACAACTGGGTTGTGGATGGATCGAAAACGGCCGATGGGTTCCCTATTCTGGCAAATGATATGCATCTGAATATGAGTGCACCCGCTATTTGGTATGAAGTGCAGCTGAACACACCTGATCACAACGTGTATGGAGTTACATTGCAGGGGGCTCCCACAGTAATTGTAGGATTTAACGAGCAGATTGCCTGGGGATCAACCAATACCGGCGCCTCTGTGATGGACTGGCTTGAAATTACTTTTCGTGATGACGAAAAAACCGAATACTTATACAATGGCGAGTGGCTGCCCACAGAAACCCGAATCGAAACGATCTATACAAATAGCGGAGAAGCCGTTTCAGATACAATAATCTTTACGCATCACGGCCCGGTTTATGAAAGTGTAACTGAAACATCCATAAACGAAGCCATTCAGAAAGATCTGGCCTTGCGATGGATTGCACATGAGCCATCGAACGAACTGCGAACCTTTTACCTGCTGAACCGAGCCGAGAATTACGATGATTTCAGAGAAGCATTCAGAACGTATAAAGCTCCCGCACAGAATATGAACTTTGCCGATATTCATGGTAACATAGCCATGCAAACCGGTGGGTTGTTTCCGGTGAAATGGCAATATCAGGGAAGAACGGTGGGAGATGGGTCAGATCCCCGATACAGCTGGAACGAATTTATTCCTTATGAACACAATCCTTTTTCATTAAATCCTGATAGGGGATTTCTGAGCGCAGCAAATCAGTATCCGGCAGATGTTGATTATCCCTACTACTTGGGAGATGATTTTGCTCCGTTTGAACGTGGCCGGCGAATTAACGATCTGCTTGCGTTGATGGATAACATCACCACAGAAGATTTCAAAAATATGCTGATGGATAATTTCAGCTACCATGCCTACAATTTGCTGCCGGTTTTGCTGGAGCGAATTGAACCGGAACGCACAAAACTTGAGGCGTATCAAAGGGGCTTCCTCAATCAGCTTTTAGAGTGGGATTACATGAATGATGGTGACAAAATCGAGCCTTCAATCTTCAGGCGATGGTGGGTTGAATTAAACCGTGAAATCTGGGATAACAAATTCGATACAGGCTTCCCTATGCGCCGCCCATGGAGAGATATTACGGTTGAACTGATTTTGAATGAGCCAGATTCGCCGATATTCAATAATATTTTGACTGATGAAACCGAAACACTGGATGATCTGATTTTTATCTCCTTTCAGAACGCAATTGCCTATCTGCAGAATAGGTTTGGAGAGTCAACGGATGATTGGCTTTGGGGGTATGTAAACAACACCAACCTCAATCATATAGGCCAAATTCCCGGGATGGGCATTATGGATCTGTTTACGGGCGGAGGGCCCGAATCGGTCAATGCAATTTTTGGGAGCCACGGGCCATCATGGAAAATGATTGTAGAGCTTGACCCGGAGGGGGTAAGAGGCTATGGAGTGTATCCGGGTGGGCAAACCGGCAATCCACTTTCAGAAACATACGATGAGTTTGTAGAAACATGGAGAACAGGCGAGCTGTACGAACTTCTCTTTTTACGGGAAAAACCCGAAGAAATGGATAATTTTCCGCTTGTTATCAGGTTTGAATGAGTGATGTAAAATTGCCAAACCTCACACTCATAATTCACTATTTATACTGATAAACCCGTATATAATCAACCACCATCTGCTGTGGAAATTCGGTTGTGTGGTCAGGAGAGCCGGGCCAGTTGCCACCAACAGCTACATTCAAAATAAGATGAAAGGGATTGTTGAAAGGGTATTGCATTCCATGCTGACTTGTTGTTGCGGGGTTTACTGTGTAATAATGATTATCATTTACAAAAAATTTAATTTCATCCATCTTCCACTCTATGGAAAAGATGTTGAAATCATCAGCAAATGTTCCTTCACTTAATTTGTAACCAGTTCCTTCGAATTGATGGTTATAAGGGTCATTTGTTCCAAAATGGACGGTGCCATGTACTTCTGCCGGTTCATGCCCTACCAGTTCCATGATGTCGATCTCGCCATCGCGGGGCCATAATCTATTATCTCCGGATGGAAGCATCCAGATAGCTGGCCAGATGCCCTGTCCTGTTGGCAGCTTAGCACGCACTTCAATACGCCCAAACATCCAATCGCCTTTGTCTATGGTCCTTATCCGGGCAGATGTGTGCATTCTACCCTCATAATACTCCTCCTTAGCAATAATAATAAGCTTCCCATCTTCAACTCGTACATTCTCTTCCCTGTCGGTATAATATTGCAGTTCATTGTTACCCCAACCGGTTAAACCTTGTTCTCTGCCGGTGCCAAACTGGTACGACCACTTTTCCATGTCTAAAGTATCTCCATCAAATTCATCCGACCAAACAAGCTGCCATTCTCGCTCAGTTGGGATGATATCATCGCCTTCATTTGTTGCGCTTCCACCAAGAGATGTACTGCTGTCGCAAGAGAAGGTGAAAAATAAAAGTGCAATAAGTAGAGAGAGGTATGTTTTGGGATTGATCATGAAGAGGGATTTAATTTTGGTTCTTAGTGTCTACAAAATGAGAATATAGATTTATTTGTTGTTTTGTGCAGATTTGTTGGCTGCAGAGATTAGAACAAGCGCAGCCAAATATACCTGCTATTTAAGCTGATATACCCTTACATAATCTACAATAAGAGATTGCGGAAATTCAGTTGTTTCATCCGGATCGCCGGGCCAATTTCCTCCTACAGCAAGGTTTATAATCAGATGAAACCGCTCATTAAACGGGTAGTGAAATGGCTCGAGGTCGGCGGGGGTTACGGTATGAAAATGAATATCGTCAACATACCAGCGGATTTCGTTCTCTTCCCATTCAATGGCAAAAATGTGGAAATCATCCGAGAAGGTTCCTTCGCTCAATGTGAATGATGCACCATTTTCCTGGTTTTGAGGCCAATCTTCTCCAAAATGTACGGTGCCATGAATGGTTTCCGGTTCGTGGCCTATTTGTTCCATAATGTCAATTTCACCGCTTTTGGGCCACCCACCGTACACTTCGTCGGTTGAGAGCATCCATATTGCCGGCCACATACCCTGCCCTTGTGGCAGCTTGGCTCGTGCTTCTATCCGGCCGAATGTCCAGTCACCCTTATCCCTCGTTTTGATTCTTGCAGAAGTAAAATCTTCGTCGTTGTAGGACTCTTCAAGTGCTACAATGTGCAGTTTGCCATCACTTATAAAAATATTTTCTTCACGGTCCGTATAGTACTGTAGTTCATAATTGCCCCACCCGCTTAAACCTTGCTCTTCACCAGTTCCATATTGAAACGTCCATTTTTCCAGATCAAGTTCCGCTGAATCAAATTCATCATACCACACCAGCTGCCACGGGCTTTCATCATCAGTAGAAGTACATCCTATAAATATGCAAAACCCTAAAACAAGTAAAAGAAGTGATTTTTTTAGCATGTCGGTTTATTTATATGGTTAGAGTTAAAATAAAGTTCTTATTGCCCATAAGTCTGGGAATATAGGATTATTCAGCGTTTTATGCAGATATGCCGACCCATCCGATCCACCGGTACCCCGCTTGGTGCCAATGGTGCGCTCAACCATCTTTACATGCCGGTATCGCCACTCCATCAGCCCTTCATCGTAATCCACAAAAAGTTCACAGAGATGGGCCGCTTCGGGATCGTTTTTCATAATCTCAACGAGAATATTTTGATTATGTTTTGATGGCTCATGTACCAACCCATGTTCATTCATCCGCTGCGGTATATTGATGTTGTGTCCCCTTTTTTGTAAAAATGCACAGAAGCTTTCCCAGAGAGTATCTTCGTTTTCCCGATTCAAGAGGTTCTGTTGAAGCTCAGGCTGATCTTTATGTACATCAATGATATGTTTTGACCGCATGCCGCACAGTATCTCCATTTCCCGGAATTGCACGGATTGGAATCCGCTGGCACTTTGCAGAAACCCTCGGAAACTGTTGAACTCGAGAGGTGTCATCGTTTCAAGGATATCAACCTGAGAAACCATGGTTTTAAGAATAGTCAAAACACGTCTCATCGTTTTGCCTGCTGCCCAGCTGTTACCTGCTTTAAGATCTTTCCTGAGCTTATCGAGCTCATGCAAAATCTGTTTGAACCAAAGCTCATAAACCTGGTGAATAATTATGAAGAGCATCTCATCGTGCTCGGCAGGCTTAGATTCGGGCTGTTGAAGCTCGAGCAGCTCTTTTACTTTCAGGTAAGATGTGTAGGTTAAACTTTTTGATTTTGCCATTAAAACAATATGGGTGAACAGTTTAGCACCGTTAAAGTACAAAAGCGCTTATTTACTTTCGAGCTTCATCACAAAAACAGTACTTTAGAATAATTTGATGAAAGAACGAAAGTTTATGATGCACTTCTGATGTCTTTACATGGTACCTGAAAATTTACCTAATCTCTGGTTTACAGATGCTGAATATTAGAAATGGTGTAAAAAGAATGTCCGGATTCTTAATCCCTCTTCTTCTCTGTTTAGTGTGGCTGGGCGGGTGTTTGGGGCCTGTGCAGCATCTCTACCCGGAGGATGAGGAGTTACGGCCTGTGCCTGTGTATATCATAAGCCATGGCTGGCATGTAGGAATTGCCATTGAACGTGAACACATTGAACCTTTTCTTCCCCAGCATGAAAAAATGCCCCAAGCTGCGATATTTAAGTTTGGCTGGGGTGATGGAAGATATTACACTGATTCTGAGGCAGGTTTTGGGTTGATGATGCGTGCAGCGCTACTGCCTACAAGAAGTGTAATTCACGTAGTTGGAATTGATATGCCTGTTGAACGCTATTTTACGGCTAGTACGATTGTGAGGGTGCAGGTAACAGAGGAGGGAGCACAAGAACTGGCTAAATTTATCGGGGATCGATTCCGGCTTAATCGTGAGGATATACCGCAATTCGCTGCAGAAGGACTTTACAGAAACAGTACGTTCTTTAAAGCTCGGGGCAGATATTTCATCCCGAAAACATCAAACACATGGACTGCACGCGCACTTCGACAAACCGGCTATCCCATTACTCCGTTTTATGCTATTACTTCGGGCAATGTGATAAAACAGGCAAGGAAAGATGGGGAGGTTCTCAGATAATTAGGAGCAAATAAAAGAAAGGTAGATTAAAAAGGAGGCAGGCTGATTTCTCAAAAAATGCAGCCCACCTCTATCTCCTGATTATGTTCCCGGCTGATTAATCATCAGCATACTGGCATGAAACATTCGGGTTCCAGTCGGCAAACATACCCGATGGGTTCTCTTTTTCAGTCCAAACATGAAGAGCCCATATTTCCAGATTCGGATTTTGGTGATAATGCTGGCCCAATGTCATGGGCGGCTCAGCATCAGTCGGATGAATGGCAAAAGGTACAATATACTCCACCCCGATAAACTCCATGCTACCATCCTCAAGAGGTTCGTATAGTAATACCTGTGGTTCCAAATAGTTTGTGCGGCCATCAACAAACTCCATTCTTCCAACGTGATAACCCATTCCTCCTTCTACAGGATGCTCCACACAAGGGGACATGAATGTATCCCAGCCGGCGGCCATAGCATTATCTATATTATGATAGGCTTCTGTTACTGCCCTCACTTCATTTAGCATTACATCCACCTCAAATTCGCACGAAACACTGGGGTTCCAGTCTGCAAACATACCTGATGGATTGTCTTTTTCGGTCCAAACATGCAGAGCCCAAAATCCCAATTGATGATTTTGATAGTAATGTTCGCCAAGAATCATAGGGGGTTCCGAAGAAGCAGGCAGAATATCGAACGGGATGATATACTCAACCCCGATGAACTCCATACCACCGCCCTGGGTAGGTTCATATAGCAGAACTTGTGGTTCCAGGTGGTTGGTTCTGCCATCGAAAAACTGCATCCTGCCCATGTGATATCCCATGCCGCCCTCGGTAGGGTGTGCCACACAAGGCGACAACATCGTATTCCAGCCTGCGGCTTTTGCTGCTTCAATGTCACGGTATGCCTGCGTAGCAGCTCTTATTTCACTGATCAATCTGTCTACATCGATCTCTTCATCCGCTGAGGTGGAAGAGTCGCTACACCCCCACATGATGCCAGAAAAACTAAAAATTGCAACCAGGCAAAGGAGACTGAGTTTATGGTTGTTTATTGTTTTCATAAATGTATACCTAGTTTTAGTTGATGTCTTTAGCTGGTGAAAAGATCTCTACCCGGTTATCAACAGGCGGCAGACTTTGCAGGTAGGCAAAAATTGCCTGAAGGTCTTCAATGGCCATACCTGCATACTTGCTCCAGGGCATAATGGTTTGAAACTCGCCGGGTTGAACCGTGCGAGGCACGTACGATGTATCAGCATATATTTTAAAGCGAGTTACAAACTGTTCCTCCGTCCAGTTGCCAATACCCGTTGCATGAGGTGTAATATTTGCAGCCCGTACTACTGAGCCATCCGGCATTGGGAATTCATTACCTCCTGCATAAAGTTCCCCCACAAATTCACCACGTTCAATTCGCGTATGGCAATCGTTGCAAACTCCGGCTGTTACCAGGTACCTTCCATAATCAATCAGTTCAGATTTATTGGGGCGTGGCTGATGTGAAGGAGCTGCCGGAATGGTGTTCATGATCAGGCTCATAGGGAAGTCAGCTTTTGATGAAGGATGATCAGCAGCAATGGGCTCAAGTGTCCTCAGGTAAGCTATTACAGCATAAATATCCTCTTCATCCACTTGTGCAAAATTCGGATACGGCATAATCGGGAATAGAGCCCTTCCATCTTTAGATACACCGGAAACAATGGCACGATAGAGTTCGCCGTCGGTCCAACTCTCCATTTTGTATGGGGTCAGATTTTCTGAAACAAAACTTCCCGGAAGCCCCAATTTTTGATCAAAAACGGTCCCCCCCGCGCCAAGTGTTTCAGGAATGGGCGGCCCGGCAAAAAGGCTGAAATCCCTTACGGCGTGGCACTCCATGCAGAGCATAACGTGGTTTGCCAAATACTTACCTCGCTCAATTCTCTCTTCTGTAATTTCAATTTCCAGGCCGGGGGCCGGCCCAACATTTGGCAGAAAGAAGGCAAGATAACTTGCAATCGCAGCGATAGTAACAGTGAAAATCAGAACAATGATTAGCAGATATCGAAATAGTCGTTTCATCAGGAGAAGAATTTTAATGGTTATGAAGGTTTGAAAGACTTAATTACCCATGACTAACTCCATGCACTGCTTCATTTTGGAGACGAAGAATTCACTAGGTTTATAATCAGTTACAGAAAAAAACATCAGGAGGGCTCAATGCTCATTCATTTTCATAAATAGGCGGGTTTTTATTACATTTTTTGAAATTCTGTGATATTAAAGTGACTATATAAATGCTTATCCCAGGTTGTTGCAGTTAAAATGGATTGAGGAATGATGAGCGGGATGCAAACTCATACACCAACTTTGCTAATCCAGAAATATTCGGATGGCGATAGCACTGCTTTAAATGAGCTGTTTGAATTGGTATATGATGAGCTGCACTCGATTGCAAAAAAACAACGGGGACGGTGGAACGGGGCTGAAACAATAAATACCGTTGCGCTGATTCATGAAACCTATCTCAAGCTTTGGAAAAACCAGCCGAACCAAATTGAAAACAAGCGTCATTTTTTAGCTCTTGCCTCGAAAGCCATGCGACAAATTCTCATAAATTATGCCGAGCGAACAGCTTCGGTAAAGCGAGGAGGTGAATACCAGCGCGCTGAAGATTACGATTTAGACCTGATAGGTGATCAAAAAACCGCTGCCGAATTACTCGAGATGGATGAGGTTCTCAAACAATTTGAGAAGGTAAATGAGAGGCAAAGTAAAGTGTTTGAATGCAGGTTTTTTGGCGGTATGACGGTAGAAGACACCGCATTTGCCCTGGATATCTCCCCCGCAACGGTAAAACGAGATTGGCAGGCTGCCTGCAATTGGATTTATGAAAAACTGGGAAATTGAGCCATAATACCTCAATTTCCGGTATCTAGGAGAAAAAGTATGGATGAGGATCACAATCTAAAAGCTAAAGAGCTTGCCGATAAACTGACGAATATTCCGGAACAAGAGTGGGACGGCCTGCTGGATGAATGGTGTGATGGTGATGAATCATTGCGGGAGAAAGTTTTAGAAAAAAAAAAAAAAAATAAAAATGCACGGCTATTTGTAGAGGAGTTTCAGCGCAAAATTTATTCGCTCACAAAGTCGTCCATCACCTCAGATCAGCAGGAAAATGAGCAAATAGATGATTATGAAATTATAAAAAAGCTTGGCGAAGGTGGCAGTGCAACGGTGTATTTAGCCCGGCATGCCAATGGTGAGTATGTAGCTCTTAAACTTCTCAGGGGTATTGGTTTCGATTCAAATTCGCGGCATCGTTTCGAATCGGAGCAGAGGATTCTTGCCTCACTGGATCACCCAAATATCGCGCGGCTGATAGATGGCGGGATAACCAGACAGGGCACTCCATATGTAATAATGGAATATGTGGACGGCGTTCCGCTGGATGAGTGGTCTGATAAAAAAAGGCTCAATCTGCAAGAGAGGATTCGATTATTTCAGGATGTTTGCAAGGCAGTTCATTATGCCCACCAGAACCTTGTGGTGCACAGGGATCTGAAACCGGAACATGTACTGGTTACAGAGAAGGGTGAAATAAAGTTGATTGATTTTGGCATTGCAAAACTTCTGGAACCGGAGTTGGAAGGTGCCAATGTTTTTCAAACGCGAACCGGAATGAGGATTATGACCCCTGAGTTTGCAAGCCCCGAGCAGGTTCAGGGTATCCAAATTTCCACGGTATCGGATGTGTATTCGCTCGGTGTGCTGCTCTACCTGTTGCTAGCCGGCCGCAAGCCATACCAGATCCAGACCATGTCGATGCTGGAAATTGAAAAGATTGTTTGCGAAACGGAACCACCCAAACCCAGTGAGGCAGCATTAAGTGAAAGCAGAAATGGATACGATTCTGTACAGATAAGCAAACAGCTATCCGGCGATCTGGACAGAATAATTCTAATGGCTATGTGGAAAGAGCCGCATCGGAGGTATCCTTCTGCACTTTCCTTAGCCGAAGATCTCGAAAATTTTCTCAATGGAGAGCCTATATCAGCAAGAGCGCCAACACTAAGATATCGTGTTAAGAAATTTATCTATCGCAATAAAGTTGCAGCAGCAACTGCAGCCATTGCCTTTGTTGCGTTGCTGGTAGGTGTTGCCGGGGTGTTATGGCAGGCTCATCAGGCCACGTTAAACGCCGAGCGGGCTGAGATTCACGCCCAGCAGGCAGAGCAGATTGCTGAGTTCCTGGTTCAGCTTTTTGAGGAATCTGACCCAACTAAAGCCAATGACGGCTCAAAAACGGCAAGGGAAATGCTTGACGAAGGCTTTGAAAAAGTTCAGACGGAGCTTGAAGGGCAAACGGCAGTTCAGGCCCAAATGCTTGGCATGATTGGCAAAGTATATCAAAACCTTGGGCTTTACGAACAGGCCTTGCCGGCACTGGAAATGTCGGTAGAAGGATTTCGGTCTATCCAAGAGCAGTCGCCTCAATATGTTTCTGCTCTGCTTGAGCTTGCAAACCTTGAATATAGGATGGGAATGCTCGATCGCGCCCAATCTTCAACGCAGGAAGTGCTTGAATTGAATATGGAATTTTATGGGCCGAATCACCCCGAAGTTGCAAGTACTTTAAACACCCTGGCGATAATTTATGAAGGCAGGGGAAATATGGAAGAAGCAAAAAACATGCTAAGGCGTGTGGTTGAAATCAGGCGTAAAGACCCGGAACCGGGAAGCAATCTTGCAGCTAACTTAAATAACCTTGCCATTTTGATGCACAGAACCGGTGAACTTGAAGGTGCAGGTGAGCTTTTCGAAGAAGCCATAGAGGTGATACGGGAGATCTGGGGGGACGTACACCCATATATGGCTTTTACTCTTAATGGTTACTCAGGTGTGCACCAGGGCCTGGGAAATTACGACAGGGCAATGGGCGACTTACTAAAGGCGCTTGAAATCGGGCAGCAGGTTTTTCATGCCAACCACCCGTTTATTGGGGTTGTTTATCACAATCTGGGCAAAGTTTTTGAGGAATTAGGAGACTATGCAGAAGCACTTCAACAGTTTGAAAACGGGCTTCAGTTAAGGCGGCGATCTCTGCCTCCTACCCATTCCGACCTTGCGACCTCGCTGGACGGTGTTGGCAGTATGTATATAGAACTTGGCAAAGCTGCTGAAGCCGAAACCATGTTGCGCGAAGCACTTGACATCCGAAAGCAGGCTTTTGAAGAAACCGACTGGCGCATTGCACAATCGGAGGCGAGGCTGGGCCGCTGTTTGATACAGCTTGGCAGGCTGCAGGAAGCTGAGCCACTGCTGGCAAAAAGCTATGAAACACTATTAAGTACAAGAGGAGAGGACGACATCCACACCATAACAGCGTTTGCTGATTTAAATTTTTTGAGGCAGGAATCCGGCAAACAGGCTCTATCCGCCGAATAGCAATCTTTCAAGGTTCAATATCAAAAAGCCGGAATGCATTCGAAGTGGTTATTTCAGCTATTTCCTGCAAGGAAAGGTCTTTGATAAATGCCAGTTTCTCAGCAACAAGCTTGATGTAAGCCGGTTCATTTCGTTTGCCGCGGTTTGGTGCAGGTGTAAGATATGGGGCGTCTGTTTCGAGGATTAGTGAATCGAGAGGCAAATGTTTCAACACCTTATCAACCCCGCCATTTTTAAACGTGGCAACGCCTCCAACACCAAGCATTAAGCCGAGATCGAGCGCACGCTTGCCCTCATCAACAGTTCCGGTAAAACAGTGCCAAACGCCTGTAAGCCTGCCATCTTGTTCTTCTTCGATGATATCAAGCAGATCACTGGTGCTGTCGCGGTTGTGAAGCACAATCGGCTTGGCTGTTTGTCGGGCAACATCACAATGTATTCGGAGGCTTTTTTTCTGCTCATCCACAAAATCTGAGCTCCAGTAATAATCGAGCCCGGTTTCGCCAATGGCTACAAAATCATCAGAGCTGCAAAGTTTGAACAGTTTTTCATCATCAATTGGCAAATTATCCTCAACGCTGCATGGATGGATACCGGCCATTTTATAGAAGGTAATTTTAGGGTGGTTCAGGTTAGCCATCGCATCGATAGAAGGCCAATCAATTGCCGGTAAAAAAATGTGTTTTATCCCCGAGGCAGCTGCCCGGCCGAGAACATCATCAAGATCTTGTTCGAACTGAGGGAGGTAGAGATGGCAGTGGGTGTCTGTAATAATCAAAAAAACGTTTCTCTAAAGTATTGGTAGATTGAGTTTTATAGATTTACGAAAAATCCTCTCCTGCTTTTATCCGTTCGCGCCAGGCTGATATAACCGGATAGCGAACGGATACATTTTTAAACCCTTTTTGATTCAACAGTGGAATTAAAATCTCTTTATGAACCTGAGCAACTTTACCTGTGAATACGATTTCTTCATCAGCTGCGAGGCTGAGCTGTGCCAGCTGATTGTCAGCGAAATCGGTGAATGCGTCACGAATAAGGTTCAAAAGTTCAGGTGGCATTGGGTTATTCAAAACCTCGCCCGCTACAGAAGCCAGCTCGCGGTTTGGCTTGCCTGATCTGTAGATTCGGTTCATCATGGTTGCATAATCTTTATACTTTAGCTTTTCACCGATAAATCGAAGGGTTTTTTCCTGCCCGCTGTTTCTGAAATAGAGTTTGAGAAGCCTTCGACCAAGGTCAGCCGCACTGCCTTCATCCCCAATTGCAAAACC
>SLLL01000129.1 GCA_007134085.1 Balneolaceae bacterium | reverse complement strand
CATATTTTCATCAAGGGTAATTTCAGTGAGAATACCACTGCAATCTGCACAGGGCAGGATACCACGATACGTGCCTTCAAAATCAATAGCGAGCTGAGAAGTATGCATATCAGGTGGATATACCGTCTGGGAGTCTGATGTTTCTGCTGTGCGAACTTCAGAGTTACAGCTGATAAGCGCCGTAGAAAGCAGTAAAACGGCAAAAAAACAAAGTTTTGATTTCATGATGGATATAGATTTGATTATTGAATGGATCGATAAGCTTACGTGCCTCATCAATATAAATCAGTTAGTTGAAGATAAATGAATTTTATTCTATTCCTATGGTTTGAATTTGTTTCTCAAGGATGGCATACATCGAAAGGCCGGTGCCCATTCGGGGTGTGATATGGCTGATCCTGCATTGTACATTTTTACCTATCAATGAACAAGCTCCAACGGAGTGCCGGCAATAACATCGTGCAAAGCGAGATGACAAAAAGAAGTCCAAACCCAACCAGCCCCAACGCGGCCGGTGCCATGTACTAAGCGAATTTCATCACATAGCCCAAAAACACAAAAACCCGGCAGAACCGGGTTTTTGGAATACATGAATCGTCAGTGATGGTTAAGGAGGATTACTCCTCATCCATATAAGGATATCTCCAGTCAGTTGGGGCAACGGTAACCTCTTTGATTGCCCGTGCCGATAGCCATCGCAGCAGATTGATGATGCTTCCGGCCTTATCATTCGTGCCCGACTTTCTTGCACCGCCAAAAGGCTGCTGGTTTACAACGGCACCGGTAGGCTTCTCGTTGATGTAGAAGTTGCCAGCGGACTGACGGAAACGGTCCGACATTTTCTTGATTACATATCGGTCTTTCGCAAAGATGGCTCCCGTTAAGGCAAACGGTGAGGTGCTGTCGCAAAGATCAAGTGCAGCATCGAAATCCTCATCCTTGTACACATAGATAGTTAGAACCGGCCCAAAAATCTCCTCTTCCATGGTTTTGAATTTTGGGTTGGTGGTTAATACCACGGTTGGTTCAATGAAAAATCCAACGGAATCGTCGTAGTTGCCACCTGCAATAATTTCAGCATCATCGGCTTCTTTCGCATAGTCGATGTAGCCTGTAATGTCATCAAATGCTTTTCTGCTGATGACTGCACCCATAAAATTGCTGAAATCTTCTACATCACCCACTTTAATTTTGGCAACTTCACCGAGAAATTTTTCACTGAATTCCGGCCAGATTGATTCCGGCACGTACATCCTTGATGCGGCCGAACATTTCTGCCCCTGATACTCAAATGCTGCTCGAAGCGTAGCCGTTACAAGCTGATCGACGTTTGCACTGTTATGCGCAAAAACAAAATCTTTACCACCGGTCTCCCCAACTACACGCGGGTAGGTTTTGTAAATATCGATGTTTTCGCCGATGGTTTTCCAGAGGCGGTTAAATGTTGGCACAGAGCCTGTGTAGTGGATTCCGGAAAAGTGCTCACTGTTCAGAACAGGGTCTCCGACAGATGCCCCCCGGCCGGGAACAAAATTGATAACACCGTCCGGCAGCCCGGCTTCCTTCAGCAGTTTCATGAAAAAGTAGTTGGAGTAAACCGAATCCGTTGACGGCTTCCAAAGAACCACATTTCCGCACATTGCAG
The DNA here is from genome assembly GCA_007134085.1 of Balneolaceae bacterium. Taxonomy (GTDB): domain Bacteria; phylum Bacteroidota; class Rhodothermia; order Balneolales; family Balneolaceae; genus Rhodohalobacter. Next base: position 2,019 of record SLLL01000129.1, on the reverse strand, counting down.
GTGAGGTTGGCAGGTTGCCCGCAATTGCCGTGAAATTAAACGGGCTTACGGCAAAGATAAATCCTTCAAGAGGCCTGTATTCTACACGGTTCCATACCCCATCAGGCGAGTAGGGCTGCTCATGCATTATTTTTGCAAGATACCAGGCATTAAATCTCAGGAAATCAGCCAGTTCTCCTGCAGCCTCAATTTCTGCCTGGTGTGGAGTTTTCGACTGCCCCAACATTGTTGATGCATTCATGGTATCGCGCCATGGGCCGGTTACAAGGTCAGCGGCTTTTTGAAAAATAGCTACGCGCTCTTCCCAGGGCATCACAGCCCATTTTTTTTGAGCTTCAAGCGCTGCTTCAATAGCCATGTTCACCTCTTTTTCGCCACACTGGTGCAAGGTGGCCAGTTTATGCCCGTGGTTGTGCGGTATCACTACATCTGAAGTGTTTTCAGTTCGCACTTCCTGCCCATTGATAATGGCGGGGATTTCAATCACTTCTGATCTCAGCTCTTTAAGCCGCTGTTTCAGGGACTCTCTTTCCGGTGTGCCCGGTGCAAACGAGTTGTAGGGTTCGTTCTTTGGTTCCTTAATATAAAAATAAGCGTTAGACATAGGTTCTCATGTTATTTTTTGTTTTTGATTTTCTTGTTGAAAGATAAAGGATTTGGCACGGATTTTTATGCTGAAAAAAAGAAGCAAAAATTTCTTCGATTGTTGACTGAAATATGCACGCAGAATCCCTGCAAAACTCATTGATTTGTCATCAATCTCTCTGCTGCTTATCATGTTTTGAATTATTCTCTAATACCGGAAAAAATGTTCTACCTATTATCATTTCTCTTGTTCTTTCAGCTGGCTCAGCCTCAAACGGATACGAATAAACTCCTTACTCTGTTCGATGATCACTGGGAGTATTCACTTCAAACCAACCCCCTTTTTGCAACAGGACAGGGCGATCACCGGTTTAACGATCAGCTGCCGCAAACCGGGCTCGAAGCACTTGAAGTTCGCTATCACGAAACGCAGCGATTTTTGAGCCGGATGGATAACATTTACCGGAATGAGCTCAGCGATGATAACCGGGTACATTACGATATTTTCAAAATTCAGCTCGAAAATGCTATCCGTTCTTATGAGAATTACGATCATCTGCTGCCGCTGAACGGTTGGTGGGATTACCATGCCACTTTTGCCGATCTGGGAAATCGCGTACCACTCAATAACACAGCAGATTACGAAAATTACCTTGCCCGCCTGCAGGCTTTCCCTGATTATAATAGCGGCTACATTGAGAGAATGGAAAAAGGCATTGAAATTGGGTTTGTTCGCCCAAAAACGGTTTTTGATGACTACCTCGCCTCTGTTGCAGCTCACATCACCGATGATGTAACCAACAGCCGCCTCTTTGAACCGTTCGAAAATTTCCCATCATCCGTTACCGATCAGCAGAGAGAAGAACTTACAGCCCGGGCGAAAGAAATTCTTCGGGAAACCGTAATCCCGGAATTTACCCGCCTTCATGATTTTCTGCGTGATGAATACATACCCGCAGCTACCGAGACGATAGCAATAACGGAAGTTCCCGGAGGTGAGGGGTACTACAACTATCTCGTTGAGATGTACACAACCATGGAAATAACCGCGGACGAAATCCATCAAACCGGCCTCAATGAGGTGGCACGTATTCGCGCTGAAATGATGGAGATTGTGGAGGAGTCCGGCTTTGGGGATGATTTTGACGGCTTTGTGGACTTTCTGCGAACGGATCCGCAGTTCTACGCAGAGAGTGCTGAGGAACTGATGAAAGAGACGGCTTATGTGTTGAAAATGATGGACGGTAAACTGCCGTTGCTCTTCAAAACCCTGCCAAGGCTCCCTTACGGCATTATGGAAGTGCCTGATTACCTCGCCCCCCGAACAGCCACAGCCTACTACAGCCGTGGTGCTGCCGACGGAACCCATGCTGGATTTTACGCGGTGAACACGTATGATTTGCCGAGCCGTCCGCTCTACGAAGTGGTGGCACT
>SLLL01000004.1 GCA_007134085.1 Balneolaceae bacterium | reverse complement strand
ATATTATTGAAGGGCAGATCGTTTCTTAACCGATATTCGGTATTACTTTGGCGGAAGACGTTATCATACCAGAACAATTAATTAGTAGTTCTTCACTGGCTGAAAAGGGCCAGGAAACGAAGTTATCTGAAAAATCCCGCCAAAATTTTACCAACTTCATCAAGGAGAAAACTGGGTTAGAAAGCGGTAAATTTACCTGTACTAATGCCGATAATGGCTGGCACATCAATGCATTAGAAAAAGAGACAAACGGATATATCTGTACAACAAAAATTAACAGTATACGCAGGGTAAATAAATTTTTTGAAGCGGCAAATGAGCATCTTCAAAATGATCAATACCTCGTCATCAATCTCGAAACTAAAGATCAACGTAAAGAACGCATTTTAAAGAAATTTCCCAGCCTGATAAGTTACCCATATTACACACTCGATTTTATATTGAAACGGGTATTTCCTAAAACCAAGCCTACCAGAAAAATTTATTTTGCGATTACAAAAGGGAGAAACCGGGTGATATCGCTCACTGAAGCACTTGGCAGGCTTGTAAGTTGTGGGTTTGAAATTGTTGATTACGAAGTTATAGGGAACCTTACATACATCATATCAAAAAAAATTAGAAAACCTTATTTCGATATGCAGCCTACCTATGGTGCTATCGTAAAGCTAAAAAGAGTAGGTTATGAGGGCAGGGTTTTCAATGTATATAAAGTGCGAACGATGTATCCCTATTCAGAATACCTTCAAGATTACATATTTAAAATGAATGCCTTAGAGGAGGGAGGAAAATTTAAAAATGACTTCCGTACTACTTCATATGGGGATTTCTTCAGGCGTTTCTGGATTGATGAACTTCCAATGCTTTTCAACTGGCTAAAGAGAGAGATGAAACTTGTAGGGGTACGCCCTTTGAGTGAACAATATTTTTTACTTTATCCCGATGAACTTCAGGAATTGCGTATAAAAACAAAGCCCGGCCTTGTGCCACCTTACTATGCCGATATGCCAAAAGGGCTGGATGAAATACTGGAATCAGAGAGGAAATATCTTGAATCTTATCGGAAAAATCCTATTAAAACAGATATTCGGTATTTTTTTAAGGCTTTTAAAAACATCACCCTTTTAGGAGCCAGAAGCAGGTGATATAGCTTAAAGTTACTATCCGTCTGATAATACTTATTATATTCCCTCCACAAAAAGTTGCCACTCCTTCTATTAACAACCTAATAATCTTGCCGTAACAATTAGGTAACACCAACTCGCTTTCTTTCTCCGATGTGTTTTTTTAACGAAAACCAAAACAGAAAGAAAGAATGAACAGAACTATTATTATCACATTAACCGCTCTTTTACTGATTTTCACATCTGCAGTAAAAGACAGCTTCGCACAGGAAGACCGAAGCCGGTCAACTATTTATGGAATTGTAACTGATGCAGACACCGGAGATCCGTTAGCCGGTGCAACCGTTTTAATTCTCGGTACCAGCACAGGTACTTCAACAGATGTAGAGGGCAGATACAGGTTACGAAGATTACCGGCAGGCGAGCACACACTGGTAATTAACTTTGTAGGCTTTGATAGATTTGAGAAGCAAATTGTGCTTGAACCGGGAACAACTACGCAAATTAATGCTGATTTGTCCATTAGTACGCTTACTTTGGAGGGTGTAAACGTAGTTGCTGAGGCATTAGGGCAGGCAGGTGCTTACAACCGACAGCGAAATGCACCAAATATTGTGCATGTAACATCAGATGAGCAAATCCAAAGATTTCCTGACCTCAACGTATCCGATGCACTTCGCAGAATGCCGGGTATTTCTACTGAAGAATTTAGAGGTGAATCTACAGCAATGTATGTTCGAGGTATGGCACCAGGACTAAACACAGTAACTCTTGATGGCGAACGCCTTGCAACAACAGGTACTACAGACAGAGATGTAGCACTTACCGGGCTTTCATCCGATCTGGTTGGAGCGATTGAGGTGACTAAAGCCATTACACCAGATATGGACGCAGATGCTGTAGGTGGTTCTGTAAATATGGTGGTAAACCGCCCGGTTGGTAACCAAAGAGTATTTAATGTGTCCGCATCAGGCGGATGGCACAATCATGCCGGTTTTGGCAATCCGAAAGCGAGTGTACATTTTGGTCAGTCTCGCGGAAATCTTAGCTACATCATCCGCACAAACATCAGCCGCGAAAACCGCAGAATGGACGATATTCGCCACTTCTGGAGTGAGCAGGAATTTAACGGCCAGATGATTGACCGAATAGACCAAATGCGTATTGGAGCCTACGAATTTCAAACCGACCGATATGCAGCCACCGGCCGACTCGACTACCGCTTTAATGATAACCACTCTATGTTTGTAAGAGGTATGTACAACCTGAGAGCGAAAACCGGTATTCGTCATCAGTTCAGATTACGGCCCGACCGTGGCAGTATTACTGAACTCAATGGCACTCAGTACAATATCTCAGGTGTACGTGTAGAGCCGATAGGCCGTAGAAACGAAATCAACAATGTGCTAAGCAGCATAACATTAGGGGGTGAGAGTGATTTCAGAAATCTCAATATGGATTACAGTGTTACTTACTCATACGGTTCACATGACTCTCCATTCCAGGAGTATCTTCGATACCGTGTAAATGGAATGGATATGACGTATGATGTAGCCGATAGAAACTCTGCAAACATCAACTGGATAAATGGTTCTGAAGCGATTGTAGCTGATCCTGCTAACTACCGAATGACCCGTTACGAAAACAGAATAGATGATGTACGAGATAATGACCTCAATACGCGTGTGAATTTCAGAATGCCTTACAACCTTGGTGATGCAGCAGGTAACTTCCAGTTTGGAGGCCGCTTCTTTCACAAGCAAAAAGACAGAAATCATGAAGTTATTGAGTACAATAACATAAATGGCACATTTTTAATGAGTGAAGTTGCTTCAACAAACATGCACAGAACCCTTGTAGATGGCAGATATCAAATCTTTCACACCGTTGACTGGAGTTTAGGCGGCCCATTTGTTGATGCCAACCGTCAAAATTTTACGATGGATTCGGATGATGAACTGGAGTTTTATCTCGTGTCAGACCCTGCCGACTACAGAGCTACAGAAACCATTGCAGCTTCTTACGTAATGACCACAATTGAGTTCGACCGATGGCTGTTCCTTGCCGGTGTTCGGGCCGAAAATACCGGAACTACCTACAGAGGCAACAGAACCCTTATCGACGAGAATGGCCAGTTTGCAGGAAGGCAGGAAATGGAGGAGAGCAATACATACCTCAACTTTTTCCCGATGGCGCATGTGCGATACAACCTCACTGACCGGTCAAATATCCGTCTGGCATGGACCAACGCCATCGCCCGGCCATCATTTACTGATCTTGCTCCATTCGAAATTGCCAACGTAGAAAGTGAAACACTTCGCCGTGGCAACCCAAACCTGAAGGCTTCTCGTGTTATGAATCTCGACCTGATGTATGAACAGTACTTCAGAAGCATCGGTATTATTTCGGCAGGTATCTTCTATAAGAGCCTCAGAGACTTCGTATTCCAGGAAGTGTCTACTGTTACAGAGGGTAATTTTGCAGGCTTCGAAGCAAGAATGCCGCAAAATGGCACTACAGCAGAGGTTTTTGGATTTGAAGCAGCCTGGCAGCAGCGCCTGCACTTTCTTCCCGGTTTCCTGAATGGCCTTGGTGTTTATGCAAATTATACCTACGCAACGTCCAAAGCACAGCTCAGAATTGACAGGGAAGTAGAGCTTCCGCGACAAATTCCTCATGTTGTGAATGCATCTCTTACATTTGAAAGAGGCAACTTCTACAGCATGCTTTCTTATAATTACCAGAGTTCATACCTCTACCAAGTAAGTACTACTCAGGTTTCAAATCACAGAAGTCACCTTTTCCCAACAAATGACCGTTACATGAGATGGCAGGAACGGGTTGATCTTACCCTTAGGTACGATCTTTCCAGCAGCATTCAGGTATTTGCTGATGCACGTAACCTTACAAATTCACCTCAGTTATGGTACGATGGCGGCCGTGATTATCATTACCGTTCATCGTTCAACCACATGAATGCAACGATGGGTATTCGTTTCAGGCCATAAAGAGCAGTTCTTTTTTCAAAGGGATGTTATATCGGTAACATCCCTTTTTTTATAATCAGAAACCGTTATTTGTTCAATTTTTACTCAACCATTCTATGATGAAACGTAAAGAATTCCTTAAAACCGGCCTCGCATTCGGAGTGGGGACTTTTCTGCCATCTTTCAATTCACGCAAGCCAATTTCGGCTATCGGGAAGGCAAGAAATATCATTTTCTTTTCTTATGATGGATTTAGCTGGGAAGATTTTTCATCAGCTCAACAGTTTTCACGAAGAAACTTCCAAAAGCCTCTAAACCTGGAAAAACTGTTTCATCGTGGTTCAGCAGGCAGTATGCAGAGCCACAGCCTTACAAGTATGGTAACAGATTCGGCTGCGGCTACAACAACATGGTCAACCGGCCGCAAGATTGTAAATGGCTCATTATCTGTCTTCCCGGATGGTGAAGAGCTCACAACTATCCTTGAACTTGCCAAAGCGAAGGGAAAAGCAACCGGCATTGTTTCGAATACAACGATAACCCATGCTACACCAGCCGGATGGATTGCCAAACACCTGAACCGGCGTGATGAGGAAAACATTGCTGAACAATATGCAGCATTCAAGGCAGATGTTATGATTGGTGGTGGTATTGAAGCGTTTGCCCCCAATCTGCGCAGCGACGGTAAAGATCTTTTCAAACCATTTGTTGATGATGGTTATAGTGTGGTTACTGATCTGGATAACTTCAGAATGGCTCAACCCGATAAAATACTGGCTGTGCTGAGTGAAGATCATGTACCGTACGAAATAGACCGAAGATTTCGGGGTGTGAGTGCACCAACTCACAGAGAGATGGCTGAAAAAGGGTTAGAAATTCTTGACGGATCAGAAAACGGATTTGTGTTGCACATAGAAACCGGCCGTATAGATCATGCCAACCACAGAACAGATGCAGGAGCTTCACTTTGGGAGATACTTGCCGCAGATGAGACACTCGGCATGCTCATGGATTATGTAGATAAAACACCAGAAACGGTTCTCATTATGGCAAGCGATCATGGAACAGGCGGTGCTTCCGTTTACGGAGTGGGAGAGAGGTACAGATCATCATCAGAAATTCATGATCTGCTCAATAAGCGAACCGCATCCTTTTCCTGGATTATGAGTGAGTTGGGGCGCAATCCCTCAGAAGAATTCATCAAAGAAATCATTAATGATGCTACCGGGGTGGAATTATCAGACAATAACGCAAGAATGCTTCAACAAGCTATTTCCGGTGAATTTGTTATGCCGGATGAAGCCGCATTCCCGAGGCAGCCAATTGCAACGTTGGGTTATGTATTAAAAGGAGGGACGAACGATGTGCCAACACATCTCAATATAAATTTCGGCACTACACAGCACACCGCCGGTGCCGTACCGGCTGCTATTTACGGAAACGGTGTTGATGCAAAACCATTTGGGCTTATTGACAACACCGATCTGTTTTATCTGATGACGGATTTGATGGGTATAGATTATCAAAACCCGGAAATGAGCCCCGAGAAAGCCGTTTCGTTTTATGAGTGATTAGTTGAAGGGTAATAGTCGAAAGTTGCGGGTTGGAAGGTGGGAAGTAGAAGGCCTGTCTGAAACATGGTATGTCTTCGATATAGTCTCGAGATTACGGTGTGGTTCTTATGGCTATGTCAGAAAAAAGTTGATCCAACACGAGAAATACTATGTTTTTCGAATCCAGCCCAACCACAGTTTTTGATTTTTGACTTTCAGCTTTTAACCAAAACAAATACAATCCGCCTGCGGATGACAGACATCGTAACCCCGGATTTAAATCCGGGGACAGTGTGAGAACTCCAACATAGTTGAGTACCGTAGGTACGGCGAATATCTGTTTTGGCTCATTACGTTTTTTGGCTGCATAATTTTAAAACAAAAATCACATCGTAAACCAACCCCGTAATTGAAACGTGCCTACGGCACTGAAATGGTTTTGTGCCAAATTATAACCCCGGATTATCCCAAGGGGATCGCTATGCGAAAATCCGGGGCTACGACATTGGCCATGCCTGACGGCATTTATTCTGAAAAAAGTCGCAGGATGATGGTAAAATGTCGAAAGTGAGAGGCCTTAGTTAAGGGCGAAACATGGTATTTCATTTTCCGGAATCTAAACCTATCACCTTCATCAATTCCGAAATGGAACAGAGTTTCCAGTTCTTCATCAAGAAATACCATGTTTTCAAAAGACAAGACAGAAATGTGCAATGGCCCACGCCCTGAGCCCTGAACCTTGCACCCCGCACCCTAAACCTTACCCTACCTCAACCCAGCTGCTGGTTTCGTATCCTCTGTAAACCTGAGTTACAAGATTATTCACTTTAGCAGCCTCATCGGCAGAGATCAGTGGTACGTCGGCTCCGGCAACTGCATCAAAGAAGAGTTCGATTGGGTGTTTAAGGCTTTCGGGAAGATCATCCCAAGCCTGTGATGCATCGGCTTCCATTTGCGGAATTCGAAGGTAAAGGCGCCCGTTTGTTACACGCAGGTGGCCTTTTGTACCGGAAATTTCTACCTGATTTGGGTTGGCATGATCTACCCAGCCTCCGGCAACCACTGCCACGGCACCAGATTCAAAGCGAACCATACCCTCGCCATATTCGTCACATCCGGGGTAACGCTCGAGTACAGTTCCAATATGCCCTGTACAGGCTTGAGGGTTATCACCCTCCATAAACCAAAGCAACAGGTCAAAAGCGTGTGAACCCAGGTCGCCGAATGCTCCAACACCGGCTTGTTCCACATCGGCCATCCAGCGCCATTCTTCATCAAACCAGCCGCCAATGGCACCACTGTGCACATTGCTCAAACGAAGGCGTGTGATATCTCCAAGAGCTCCGTCTTTTATAAGCTGCTTTATTTTTAGGTTCACAGCCTGGCTCCGCATAAAATAGCCGGTCTGGAAAATTACTCCGGTTTCGTTCACGATATCAGCAATTGCGGCCGCTTCTGATCCATTCATTCCAACCGGTTTTTCGATAAAAAGATGTTTGCCGGCACGTGCCAGTTCAGGTACAAGTTCGGCATGCAGATTGGTCTGCGAGCAGATTACAACGCCGTCCACTTCCGGGTCGTTGGCAATTTGCGACACACTTTCGGCGATTTGGCCACCAGTTACCTCTCTGCGCCGTTCCGCGGTATCCCTGCTGGGATCCCAAATGTATTTTGTGGTAACATTTTCAGCGCGTGCCATTCTGTTGGCAAAATCGGGTGCATGAATATGTGCACCGCCAACCATAGCCAATGTGATATGATGATTTCTTGCAGTGGATTTAGCCGATGCGAATGACGGAATAGCAAATGGTGCAGCAACTACAGCAGCTGTTCCGGCAGCTATGTGCTTGAGAGCTGTTTTTCTGGTAATGGAATTTTCTGATAGATTATTATTCATTTTCATAGAGCGGTTAAGTTAAATCGTTTGGTTCATGGTAGCGTTGAAAATGTAACAGAAAGGCAGGAAATTTTCAGGAAAATCTGTGATGGGAAGGCGAGAGTTACATAGATTTACAGATGAAATCATGAGAGCTCTTTCAGCATGCGCTGATACATAATCCAAAAGATAGTGCTGGATTGTAAAATGAAAGATGAAATAATTCGATATTCTTTTGTTGTGAAAACATGGTTGCGCTTTAAAATAACAAAGCCAAATACTTCGGTATTTTCTGGAATCTTCATGTTATTATATAAAAGCTGTTCTTTCGTAATTTTGAACATGGGCACACCAATTTCAGAGTTCAGCCCTTTCTTAAGAGACGTATTTCCAAAAAAGCCCCTGTTTTTTGAACCCGGATTGTTGGTGAGGTAAGGCCTGCCGCGTTTGGCTAACTGCACAAAACTTTGCTCATTTTTCGCTTCTTCTGGCCCAAAATTTTCCGGTTGTGCATCACCAAGTGATACAATCAGGTTTACCCTGTGTCTGTGAACTGTCCAAAATGAGATGTACTCAATACCAAATGTATGGATGAAATGTGTCCCCATTTTCCTGCATGTTTTGATGAAATCTCCATCCAGGCTGTCATTCAACAGAATTTTCATGAGTGCACGTAACTTCTCTTTGTAGCCGCCAAATTTTTCAGGAACCTGTGCCTTGGGTAGGGCAAGTTTAGATATTTTCAGTTTTGCACTCTCTTTTTCTGAAAAAAGGTATTCTTTGCTCATAAACTCAATTGCACCCAGTTCCCGAGCCCTCTCTTCAATCTCTTTTGTAGCTTTGCCTGTCATTATAATCACAGGTACATTTCGTAATTCAGTATCGATCATTAAAGATTCGAGAAGTTCCATGCCTGAGATGTTCGGCATTTGAATATCGAGCAACACAAGGTTAACCGGTTTCTCACCGAGCAGGTCAATTCCTTCCTGAGCACTGCTGGCAAAAATAAGATGAAATTGGCCGCTCAACATCGCTTTCAGAATGATGTGAGTGGTTTTTTCATCATCAATAATAAGAATTACCTTTTTGTTCATACTTTACTCTAATCAAACTTGGTAACATCTACAAGAATATATATTTCAAGATACATTAAAATATTTTAACAAATAAGACAACCAAGCCTTTTTGTCTGTGAATAAAAGTTAGGGAGGCTTTGAAGAACCAGGATTTTTGGCCAAGATCAAGGCTTAAGGGATTTTAAAATCCCGATAACGATGAGGTTGGGCAAAAAGTTGGTTTTACAAGCCCTTGGTTAGAGATAAGCCGAATTCGGAACATTAACAAATCATCTATGCCATTGCACACGAAAAGCAGTACTTTTGAAATGCTAAGAGTAACACAACTATATCCAGTTACCCGAAAACTGGTTTCGTTTAATTAACACCTGCTGATATTATGCTCAAATCACTTAAAAAAGTGTACAAGCTTCTGCCTGATGGTGATTTTTATAAGCTTGCCATCCTTTTTATTATGATGGTTATAGCATCTTTTCTGGCGGTTTTAGGCATTGGTACCGTTCCTGTTTTTGTATCTGTGGTGATAGATTCTGAACGGGTACTGGCTATGCCCGGAGTTGGGCCTTTTCTTGATGGGTGGGGAATTCGCACACCTCAAAGGCTTGTATTGGCAGGCGCTGCACTTCTGATATTCGTATACCTTCTAAAAAATGTCTATATGATTTTTTTTGAATATGTACGAGGCAAGTACATGTTAAATCGGAAAGTGATACTGCAAAACAAACTCTTTAACGCCTACATGCGATCTCCCTACACCTACTTTATTATGAGAAATTCATCCGAGCTTTTGCGAAATGTGGGCTCAGAGGTTGAAAGGGTAATTACCGGTACATTAAAGCCATTTATGCTTATTTCGCTGCATTCAATCATAACTGTGGTCATTGTAATAGGCCTCATAATTGTAGAGCCGTTTATCACAGCTGTAGGCATAGCACTTTTTGGCGGCATGGCATGGGCTTTTCTTAAGTTGACCAAAAACAAAGTTAAGTTATTTGGAAGGGAGTCGCTCGTGCACAGGCAGGGGATGAATAATGCGATTTTACAGGGGCTTGGGGGGTTTAAAGATGCAAAAGTGCTGCACAGAGAGCCTCATTTCTTAAAAGAGTACAACTTTCATGCATCAAAGCATAAGTTCTACGACCTTTGGAAAGGTATTATAAACTCAATGCCGGTACAGCTGATTGAACTAATGGCGCTCACAGGCATTCTTTTCATTGCGATAGTTATGGTGTTGCAGTTTAGGGAGTTAAACTCCATCATAACCGTATTGGCACTTTTTGGGGCAGCCATTGTAAAGTTAAAACCCTCCATCTATCAGGTGATCAACAACGCAAATATATTGAGATATAATGCCTACTCAGTAGAGGCGATTTTTGATGACCTTGAATATCTTGAATCGAAGCAGGCACATAAGTTGCCTCTGGAAACGTCATCAGAACCGATGGAGCTTCAGCAATCCATTGAGTTAAATGGTTTGGAATACAGCTATCCGGGAACATCAACACCGGCAGTTAAAAACATTTCCATAACCATACCTAAAAACAGGGCTATCGCCTTTGTTGGGCCTTCCGGCGCGGGCAAAACCACACTTGTTGATGTGATACTCGGTTTGCTTGAACCACAAAAAGGTACATTATCAGTTGATGGCAAAAATGTATTTGATGATGTTCGCGCCTGGCAGAAAAACATCGGTTATATCCCCCAGTTTATCTATCTGCTGGATGAATCGATCCGCAGCAACATCTGCTTTGGCATTGCAGACGAAGATATTGATGATAACCTGCTTCAATCCGTGATTGAAACCGCACAGTTATCTGAACTGGTTGATTCACTCGAAGATGGGGTAAATACCATCGTTGGGGAGCGAGGGGTTCGCTTATCGGGCGGGCAGCGGCAGCGAATTGGCATTGCCCGTGCGCTGTACAACAACCCTCAGGTGTTGGTGATGGATGAAGCCACGTCTGCCCTTGATAACATCACCGAACGCTATCTGGTAAAAGCTATCGAAGAGCTGCGCGGAGATAAGACCATTATCATGATTGCACACCGCCTAACAACCGTGCAAAACTGCGATACAATCTACATGATGAAAGACGCCGAAATTATTGCCCAAGGCACATACGAAGAACTGCTTACCAACAGCGCAGAATTCAGGGCTATGAGTTTGGTTGATGAGGATTGAGGTTGAGGTTTAGGTTTAGGTTGAGGATAAGGTTGAGGCTAAGGTTTAGTATGAGATTAGATACAAATTAAATAATCTATTAACATTTAAATAATTGTGACAGCTATGATTAAATCATTTATTGATATGGGAGTGTGGAAGTTATCACATCAATTATCTTTGGAGATTTTTGAAATTACAAAAAATCTTCCACGCTCTGAGGATTATGCATTGACTTCTCAATTACGAAGATCGGCAACAAGTGTATCAGCGAATATTGCAGAAGGATTTGGGCGAAATACATCAAAAGATAAAAGCCATTTTTATACCATTTCACGCGGCTCAGCTTATGAAACAGAAAGCCATTTATTTTATGGGAAAGATGTTCACTATTTTGATGCAGAGCAGGTAACTGAACTCATTATAAAGTATGACGAACTCATTCACCAACTCAACAAAATTATGAAGAGCCTGAATTAATCCTTAGCCTCAACAACCACTGAACCCTCAACAACCTGCAACTTTAAACCTGTAACCTTCAACCTGAAAATCATGAAAGGAATTATACTCGCCGGGGGGTCCGGCACCCGACTTTATCCAGTTACGAAAGCAATTTCAAAACAGTTGATGCCGGTTTATGATAAGCCGATGATCTACTATCCTATTTCGGTGTTGATGCTGGCTGGAATCAGAGAGATTTTGATTATAACCACGCCTGAAGATAGCAGCAGCTTTAAACGCTTGTTAGGTGATGGAAACGATTGGGGGATTTCACTCAGCTATGCGGTGCAGCCCAGCCCGGATGGCCTCGCACAGGCGTTCATCATAGGGGAGGAGTTTATTGGGGATGATGATGTATGCCTGATTTTGGGCGACAATATTTTCTACGGGCGTGGCTTTAGCGGCATTTTGCGTGATTCCGTTAATGGGCTGAATGGTGCCACCGTTTTTGGCTATCGTGTGAGTGACCCCGAGCGGTTTGGCGTAGCTGAAATTGACGAAAATAACCGGGCTGTAAGCATAGAAGAGAAACCCGCTGAGCCAAAAAGTAACATTGCCGTAACCGGCCTCTACATGTACGATAACCGCGTGGTGGAGGTGGCCAAAAGCATAAAGCCGTCAGCCCGTGGCGAGCTGGAAATTACCACGGTTAACCAAACCTATCTCGGCTGGGGAGAATTAAAGGTAGAGGTACTGGGGCGCGGCTTTGCCTGGCTCGATACAGGCACGCACGATGCTATGCTCGAAGCCTCACAATTTGTTGAGATCATTGAAAGGCGGCAGGGCCTGAAAATTGCATGCCTCGAAGAGATTGCATGGCGCAAAGGTTGGATTAACGATGATGATATACTGCGCATGGCCGAAGCGCTGAAAAAGAATGGATATGGAGAGTATTTGAAAAGGCTTTTGGAGTAGGAAGATGGATCAAATTATCGAAAGGCAACAGGGGAAAGTTGACAATGGGCAGTAGGGAAGAGTTGACAAAGGGCAATTTACAGTTGGCAATTCTCATCCGCCAAAGGCGGACAAGCCGCAGGGATCCCGCCGGAGGCGGAAAACACAATAGCCCCGGGTAAGAGCAGGGAGCCTGCGAACCTGCCCGCAACCCGGGGATGAAAAGAAATACACCAGGAAACCCCGAGTATCGATCTATTGCGGGGCAATGGGTGAATTCGAGGGGTTGTTATCGGGATTTGAGGTAGAAAAAGGAGATGTCTCGCAAGTTAATTGTGATGGGTTCGGCAGTAACAACCTGCGAGCGTCCAACGGCCCTCGCAGCGTTGTGGATTGAGGGCAGCGAATTCGATTTTAGAATAATGGGCTTTGAATCCGCCACGAACCGAGGACTTTCGGACGCTCGGATGTGGCTTTCAACCGGGTGGCATCTTCTTAAGCCGAGATGGTGAATGGCGAGTTGACAAAAGGTAATTGATAGTTGGTAAATTTTTCCCATAGGGATCCCCATGCGACAAATCCCAATTCTCTCAATTCTCCCATAATCATCGGTTTGAGACTATCAAAAATCTCACGGTTAAACATTAGAAATAGAAATGCTTTCATTTCCTTACAATGAATAGATCTAAATTGTATATTAAACCATCACTTATCTCATAAATAGACACACATGAATTATCAGGAACATATTGAACGCCGGCCTGAGATTATGATGGGTAAACCCATTATTAAAGGTACGCGCATTACTGTAGAGCATGTTATGCTAAAACTTGCAGGTGGCTATACGGTTGAAAGCCTGTTAAAAAGTTACCCTCACCTTACGCATGATCAGATAAAAGCTGCGCTTGAATTTACTGCAGATATGCTCGCTAACGAAGAGATAATTGAATCGATTTGATTATTGCGGATTAAAATGTAGATCAGGCAATTATCGATCACCTGAGAGAGAATAAATATAAGATACTGGCAATCAGAGAGGAATCTCCCGGGATTAGTGACTCAGAAGTAATTAAGGATGCGATAAAGAATAAAGCCCTTCTTATAACCGAGGATAAAGATTTTGGAGAGCTTGTTTTTGCTCATAATATCAAAGAGTGTTCTGTAATATTACTTCGTTACAATTCGCCACCTGATACTAATTTTCTAACAAAAATTCTCAGTTCGATAGAGCACAATCAACAAAATCAGGGTCATTTTTTCTACACAATTACTCCTAAAAGGACAAGATTAAGGAAAGTCTGATTTGCGATCTGGTTAAATACTAAAGCCTCCGGTTGGCCGATATTCAGCTAAGAGTTCAAAACCTAATCCGCCGGAGGCGGAAAACCACAATAGCCCCGAAGCGGGCGCTGGCAACAACATCGTGCAGCGCGCGATGGCTCGTGCCGAGCACCCAACCCAAAAGCCCCAACGCGGGCGCTGGCCTCACCGGGCTCTTTTCGGCCTATGGTTTCTTGCCTGGCACAACATCCATACTGGCCTGCGCCCTTTCAGGGCTTACTGGT
>SLLL01000057.1 GCA_007134085.1 Balneolaceae bacterium | reverse complement strand
ATTTTGAATAAGTAATACGATGAGCAAACTTACTTAAACATTAATAGAAACACAATAAGTAATTGTTATTTTTGTGTATAACCTCTTTCAGTGGGCTGAGTGTTAAGCCTGCCATTTCTAAAAACCTGTTGAATCCGGTTTTTAAAATACCTGATTTTCAGTTTAGCTTGCCACTGGGCACTTTTCCAGAGTGGTTTTGTAGCTTTTTTTTATGATTTCAAGGCCTTCATCAAGCTGTTCTCTTGTAATGTTAAGCGGCGGCCTGAAGCGAAGTGTATGCGTGCCGCAGCCCAAAATCATAAGCTGGTTTGCCATGCACTCTTTGATTATGGCATTTCTTGCGTGAGTATTTGGCAGGTCGATGGCACAAAACAAGCCTTCACCGCGGGCATTGCTGAAATGCTCGTGCTGTTGAGCAAGTTCAGATAGTTTTTTCTGCAGATAATTTCCGGTTTCATGGGCATGATTTACAAGATTCTCTTCCTCTATCACTTCAAGAATTCTGTCGAAGCGAACCATATCAACAAGATTACCACCCCAGGTTGAGTTGATTCGGGATGATACATGAAAACAGTTCGTTTCTATATCGTCAATACGTTTACTGGCAAGAATGCCGCATACCTGAGCTTTTTTACCAAAGGCAATAATGTCGGGCTTTACATAGTGCTCATGTGCCCAAAATTTACCTGTTAAGCCAACTCCGGTTTGTACTTCGTCATAAATCAGCAGTGCGTCAAACTCATCAGCAAGATTACGCAGGGCTTTGTGGAATTCAAGGCGAAAATGATTGTCGCCGCCCTCTCCCTGAATGGGTTCCAAAAGAATACAAGCAATATCATCCTTATGAGTTTCAAAATATTGTCGTGCCTGAGCAAGGGCCAATTTTTCCTGCCTCTCTGTCTCTTCAATATTCTCTTTTGTGAGAGGAAATTTCACAGCCGGATTGTGAATTCGTGGCCAGTCGAATTTCGGGAAATATTTAACTTTCGTAGGGTCTGTATTGGTTAGGGAAAGTGTGTAGCCACTGCGCCCGTGAAATGCTTTGTCGAGATGAAGCACTTTGTGGCCCTTTTCAGTTCGGTACCCCTTTCTGAAGTTTTTTTGAACTTTCCAGTCGAAAGCCACCTTGAGTGCGTTTGCTACAGCAACAGCACCGCCGGAAACGAAAAAGGTGTATGGCAAATATTCAGGTATGCCAACACGTGAAAAAGTTTGCACGAAATGCGCCATCTCTTCTGTGTACACATCAGAGTTAGAGGGCTTATTGATCGCCACCTGGCCAAGTTTCGCAACAAAATCAGGATCACCCGCCATACGGCCGTGATTCATTCCAAGCGGATTGGAGGCAAAAAATGTGAAGAAATCGAGATAGTTTTTCCCTGTTACAGAATCAAGCAGATAGGGCCCTTTGCTTTTTTTGAGGTCGAGAACCATCTCAAAGCCATCAGCAAGAAGGTGTTTCTGAAGTGTGGGGCGTACGTCGGCAGGTGTTATTGTGTTCGGCATATAGCTTTCTGGTAGATGTTAAGTTGGTTAGAATAACGGAAGGATAAGAAAGAAGCGGCGCAAAAGGCAAAGCTACTTATTGAAAAGTATAAAATAAGGAAATAAGAGAGTACACCTCAGAAACCTTATCCTTAGGCTGCATACGATAAAAATGTTTTTCTGATGATGGCTACACATTCGAGAAGCTGTTCTTCGGTCATTACCAGTGGTGGTGCAAACCGAATGATATTTCCATGAGTAGGTTTTGCAAGCAGGCCGTTTTCTTTAAGTGATACACAGATATCCCAGGCTGTGCTGCTCTCCGGCGAGTCGTTGATCTCAATAGCGTTCAGTAATCCTTTGCCTCGTACTGTTTTTAAGAGACTGCACTCACTTTTTAATTTTTCCATCTCAGCTCTGAAGATTTTTCCAAGTTTACGAGCATTTTGAGCAAGCTTTTCCTCATAAACAACGTCTAGTGCAGCCATCGCAATTTTACAGGCCAGTGGATTGCCGCCAAAAGTTGAGCCGTGCTGCCCAGGCATGATGACATCCATAATGCGGTCATCAGTCAACACCGCTGATACGGGATAAACCCCGCCAGACAGTGCTTTGCCAAGTATCAGAATGTCAGGCTTTGTATAATGATCTGGCTGACGCTCGCAGGCTGATGTACAGGTGCAATTACCACATGAAGCTAAAAGACTGCCTGTACGCGCAATTCCGGTTTGTATTTCATCACATATAAACAGCACATTGTTTTCTTTACAGAGTGCGGCTGCTTCTTTGAGAAAATTATCATCCGGTACCATCACACCTGCTTCGCCCTGAATGGGTTCTACAAGAAAGCCTGCAACATTTGGGCCTTTTAAAGCGCTCTGAAGCTGCTGAAGATTGTTGTACTCGATCTTAACAAAACCGGGGGTATAGGGCCCAAAATTATCATGCGCTCCGGAATCATCAGAAAAAGAGATTATGGTAGTAGTTCTGCCATGAAAATTATTATTACAGACAATAATTTTAGCTTCACCCTGTGGGATGCCTTTTATTTCGTAGCCCCATTTACGGGTAATTTTTATAGCCGTTTCAACAGCCTCAGCTCCCGAATTCATGGGCAGAACTTTTTCGAAGCCAAACATTTCACAAACGTACCGCTGATACTCTCCAAGTACATTGTTATAAAAAGCACGGGAAGTAAGCGTAAGTGTTTCTCCCTGATCTTTTAATGCAGAGATAATTTTGGGATGACAATGCCCCTGATTTACAGCAGAATAAGCGGATAAAAAATCGTAATAGCGGTTGCCCTCAGGATCCCACACATAAACACCTTCCCCTTTTGCCAGAACTACCGGAAGCGGATGATAATTGTGAGCTCCATATCTGTTTTCAAGGGAGATAGCTTCTTTGGATGATATCATAACAGTAACGCAAAATTTGAATTCATTCAGAATTTGTAAAGATAGGTAAATGGCGGCAAATATAGGCGTTTTCAGCAAACAAAAAAGCTGAATCACTGTGAGCAATTGAGCCTTTGTAAATGGTGGCGGGAGCAGGATTCCTCCGAAGGAGTCCCTGTGGGAGAACCTGCGTCCGCCTCAGGCGGATATGGGCCCGGCGAGCTACTGATTGAGTAGTGAGGTTCGAATCCAGTTTCTGCCCTGTCCGCCCTTAAGTAGTTTTTCACGTTTGAGAGCCTGTTGTTTGGTTTGATATGTCTCGGTGTGAATGAGTTTCCAGGGTCGGAAATTGATGGTCCACCCTTTAGTAGCCAGCTCATTACGAGATTTAAGGCGATCTTCCAGATCCTGAGTATACCCGATGTAGATTTTGTCGTGCTGGTGAGAGTGTAAGACGTAGACTGTGTACATGAGAATCCTCCGGAAATGAAAAAGGCTCAACTGCAGTGAGCAATTGAGCCTTTAACTGATAGTGGCGGGGGCAGGATCGAGCCGCGTCCGCCTCAGGCGGATATGGGCCCGGCGAGCTACTGATTGAGTAGTGAGGTTCGAATCCAGTTTCGGCCCTGTCCGCCCTTAAGTAATTTTTCACGTTTGAGAGCCTGTTGTTTGGTTTGATATGTCTCGGTGTGAATGAGTTTCCAGGGCCGGAATTTTAGAGTCCACCCTTTAGTAGCCAGCTCATTATGTGATTTAAGGCGATCTTCCAGATCCTGAGTATACCCGATGTAGATTTTGTCGTGCT
>SLLL01000209.1 GCA_007134085.1 Balneolaceae bacterium | reverse complement strand
TCCAGCTCACTTCAACCGAACCCTGCCCCTCTGTATTGAGTGCCAGTACCGCTCCGCCAAGGCGCCTTCCGGGATAGCCGGGATTCCCCTCAAGGTTCGCTGTGTTAATGAATGAGAAACCGCCATCATCCATTCCATTGATGCGGGTTCGTGAATCAAGATCAAACGCGCCGGATGTGTACCCAAGAATAGAGGCATCGAGCCCCGGCTCTGCGAGGTTCATATAGGCAAATGCCATGGATGGCGGTGCGGTTCCTGCTTCCGCATCTTCCGGCCAAGAGGTAAATTCGTACATTCCCTCACGTAGATTATGCGCCTCGGGCTGCACTGTTTCTGGCACAGCAGCAACATGAATGGTTGAAATGTTGAGCTCCGAACGCTGATTACTCTCGGGGTCGAGCTGCACACCCGTGAAGTAATATCGCCATAAAAGCTCCACTCGTGGCTGGCCAATGGCATCTTCAGGCAGTGCAACCGGGCCTATAAATTCGGTGTGCCCCTCCTCTTCATTGCGCAGGTATTCAACCGGGTTTCCTTCACTATCTGTAACATCCTGAAACTCTCCCTCACTGCTAACCCGATATTGCAGCCTCAAATTGTAGATGCGGGAATTTGGTGTTACTGTACCCGCTTCCCAGCCCACTTCTGCCCCGGGAATGTTTTGAGTATCCAGCACCAAAATAGCTCCGCCAAGCCGTGTTCCCGGGTAGCCGGGATTGCCATCAGGGTTGGTGGTGTTGATGAATGAGAAACCATCATCCCCTAATCCATTAATGCGTGTTCGTGAGCTAAAATCGTATGCGCCAAAGGTTGCACCTGAAATGGATGCGTTAAGGCCTGGATCTGTTTCATCCATGTAAACAAAAATCATAGACTCAGGATAACTGCCGGCATCCTCACCTGAGCCCCATCTTGTGAAAAGATAGTAGTTCTCAGAAAGTTTGAAGGGGTCAATATCTTCTATTTCAGTTGTGGAAAAATGAGCCGTTGCTTTATTTGTGCTTTCCGGATCAATTTCCAGTGTTTCTGAGTGATGGATATCACCATCCACATCCCAATGAGAAAACAGAAACCCTTCCGCAGGTTCTGCCACAAGTTTCACGGGCACACCGGCAAAATAAGTGCCGGCCCAGGGGTATGGCTCTGAATCTATCCCGGGAGTATCGGGGCTTATGATTATCGAATTTACTTTGATTCTGCCCATTTTGTTGTTGTTCACATCAACCGTTATGTCTGATGCCGAACTCAAATTAAAATGATTGATGATATTTTGCCGCATATAAGTAGGCCGGTTTTCAGCAAATCCACGAATATCATCCAGTAACTGATTCCATTCATTAAGCCCTCGTGGAAAAAACCATCTTAGCCCGTGTCTTTCTATTTCAGGCTCAATAACACTCTTCATCTCTTCTACTATAGGTAATACACGCTCCGATTTGAAGGCGGTATTCAAATGATCTGCCATTCTATTGATGAAATCGATTTTAAAGCCATCGTTTTCAAGCAGATTTCGTAAAAAGTGATTTGGCCATTCTGTGTTTTGTCTTGGGTTAAACTGGCTTGTTACCCAGCTCAGCATGTCGAAACTTTCGTCTCTAACCAGCCTAAAGGTGAAGTCTATATCATAAAATAGCCAGCGGAAACGGCCATCATGTGGTGCGGGTGCATCAGGATCTAATGCCTGCCTCACTCGCCAATAATCAATATTGTTATGAGGCCAGTCTGTATTTACAAAATAGATCTGAGCGCTGTAGTAATCGAGAAAGTTATCGATATCCATACGATCCGACACCACCTGAAAGCGTTCAGGGTCGGCCATGCTGTGGTTTCTTAAGATATACCAGAGAGAAGCATACGCATCATTATCTCCCTCCTTTACATCCCAGCGGCCGGTGAGAATGTCAAGCCTGTCGGGGTCTACACCGTGTTTGCGTGCAAGGTAGTGCCTGTCGAACCGTTCGCGAATATTCTTTATTCCCCAATACTCTCCGTTAATGTACACCACCGCCGGCCTGTATGCTTGCGTATCAAAACTCAAATGTCGAACCAGCCTGTGGGCTATTGCATCACGTAGTTTGGTGCGTGCAAAATCATTGCCTGAATTTCGTAAAAGAAGCCGGTTGTAGGAATCATACTCCTGATCCGGAAATATCTGGTAATTAATTCTGCTCTCTCCATATTCACTACGTGCATACACTCTGAAGCTTTTCTGTGCCCATCGCCGGCTGAATCCGCCATGGATTCTGAGCCCTACATTTTGAGCAAACCTCAACTCGCCGCCCTCATCAAAAAACTCAATTGCGGCTTCCCTCTCCCATTCAATGCCACGCTCAGCATAATTGCCGGTATGATGCACCCCTTCCTGATGATTCACACCCGGAACCATAATACCTCTTTCGTGGTCAAAAAGGTTTTCGCGGTCTGTATTGATAGATATCACTGCAATGTTGTGGGTATTGGCACCCTCAGGAAAGACAAAAAACGTGCCGGTACTAACGGCCGGCTTATAGCCATTTTTCACAGCAAGTACCCGCACACTATTGCCTTTGTTGATTCCCGGTGGTGGTAGCCTAAATTCCCTCCAGTCCGTTACATTCGTTGTTGGGATGGTAGAAATATCATTCGGCTCAGGTGAGCGGTCTTGAATCTGGATGGGTTGGGTGTAAATGGGTGATTCCGTTGTGGGAGTTGAACCATCCAGCGTGTAGTGCAGTGTAACGCCCTCTTCGGGATGGGAAAGCTCCAGAGAAAAAGAGCTACTGTAGAACCCGGGTTGATGTGAGAACTGAGCGGGCTCAAGAATATCCTCAAGTGGCTGGGTGGTATTGGATGCGCCGGGTGTTGGCTCATCAAAATATACCCAGGCTCCGGTTCCATCGGGCTGGCGGCCGAGAGAGATGTCCGTGGGTATCTCAGTAGGCTCCAGCTCATCAATCCGGGCACCATCAGGGCTGGTAAGAATAACCTCTTCGCCGGATGATGATATCGCAAAATTGGTATGAAGCGGTGCGCCAGGCTGCTGCCTGTTTTTGTTGGATGCCCAGATCAGCATAAATTCGCCCGGGGCGATGGATGTATCGGGGAAAGCCCATCGGAAAGGGTTGTCATAATCATCCGAAAGGCCAAATCCGGAGAGGTTTACGGGCTCATCACCGGAGTTATAGATCTCTATCCAGTCTTCAAAATCACCATCTTCATCTGCAATGGTGCTATTGTTCGATGCCATAACCTCATTCAGGTGGACAGACTGAGCGTTTATGTGGTATGTTTGAAATCCAAAAAACAGTAGGAATAGAAGGGATGTGAATGACGTTACCGGGCGAATCTGCGCACTCATTTGGCGGATGATTAAACTTTTTTCTAAATATAGGAAAATATTCTGCTCCCATTCCAAAAGAAAACAACCTGTTTTTAAGATACTTACAGTGTGGATTACCCCCCCCCCCATTTTTATATCTTAACTATTGTTAATAGTTGTTTTTAAACTATTTACTCGGTTTTTTCCCCTTTTGTGATCATACCACTTATGGAATATCCAGAGTGTTTTTTGATAGGGCTATGCTTGACATTATTATTGCCACTAATACAGAAACCTCAGTGCTTCTGTGGCCATTTACAAGCCAAAATCAATTCCAGCTTTTGATCTGCCTTCAGCTATAATTACTTTACCTCAACTCCGTTCATTCAGGTAGTATTACATTATCCAATATCACTCAGATGAAACACTTTTTACTCCGCTTTACCCTGCCGGTAATTCTTTTTCTTTTTGCCGCTTCTGCTGTCCTTGCACAGGAAAATGGCGCATCCAATGCCGATCAAAACCGTGCAATGGGGTATTTTATTGATGGCATTACCCATTTTGAAAATGGTGAATTTGAACAGGCACTTGATAAATTAACCGCTGCCCATCTGATTCTCTCCGATGATGCAGGCATCAATTATGCGCTGTCTGATGTGTACCTCACCATGGGCGACCTCAACAATGCGGCATATTACGGCCAAATTGCCGTTGATTCAGACCCCGAAAACAGATGGTACCGGCTCAATATGGCCGAAATTTATCGTCACTCCGGCCAATACGAACAGAGCATCAACGCACTCAAGGGTATTCTGGATATGGATCCCGGTGATGTTGACGTGCTTTTTCTGCTTGCAGAGAGTTACCTCGAAACCGGACGTCTTGAAGATTCCAACAACGTGCTCGATCAGATTCTCACTATCCGTGGTGGCATATTCGAGGTGCACCTAAGAAAATTTCAAACATACAATGCCCTCCGCGACCGCGAAAGTGCACTTGCTGAACTTGAAAAAATGAGGGAATTGAGCCCTGGCAATCTCAGTACGCTTCACACTATAAGCCAGTATTACATGGAGATGGGTGATGCCGAAGCCGCGCGCGAAGTTCTGAACGAGGCCCGCGAGCGCAATCCCCGTGATCCCAAAACGCAAATTCTTCTGGCAGAGATTTACATCGACGAAAAAGAATGGGAAAAACTGGGCGATACCTTCATCACCATTATAGAAGACCCGCTGGTGCCTGCTTCCCAAAAAATGGAAATCGTCCGCTTTATGTATTTACAGCAGCAAAGCATGCCGCAGGAACAGGTGCTTCAGGAGCAAACCGAAAAAGTGATTCTTGCCATTAGTGAGCATGAGCCGGATTACGGCCCCGCCCAGCTTGTGGCTGTTGATTACCACATGCAACAAAATAATCCCGAAGCAGCGCTCGAAACACTTGAACGTGTTAATGAGCTGTTGCCCTCCGAAGCCGATGCGTGGAGCCAGAGGATGCAGATATTGTTTCAGCTTGGGCGATATGATGAGATCATTGCTCTATCCGATGAAGCCAACGATCGCGCTCCAGATAATGCCTTTATTCAGTTTTTTACCGGCGCTGCTCACATGTTTTCTGATGATAATGAGCGAGCGGAAATATGGCTTGAAAATGCAAGTATTGCCCCTTCTCAGCGAAATTTTCGCTCCATCATTTACGGCACGCTGGGCGATGTTCGCCATGATCTCGGCAAATGGGATGAAACTGTGGATGCTTTTACAATGGCGCTCCGTTTGGATGCCAACAATCATACCGCACTTAATAATTATGCCTATTATCTCTCCCTGCGTAGTGAACAGCTGGATGAAGCGCTCGAAATGTCGGAGCGCGCAGTGGCGATGGATCCCGGCAATGCGGCTTATCTCGATACCATCGGGTGGATTCATTTCAAAAAAGGAAACTATGAGAAGGCGCGTGAGTATATTCAACAATCGGTGGATACGGGCGATGCAAGCGCTGAAGTGTACGAGCACCTTGGTGACGTTTACGAAGCCCTTTCTGACCTTGAAACCGCACAAAAATGGTGGAAAAAAGCCTTTGAAATGGACCCCGAACGCACCTATTTGCAGGAACGTATTTGAAATTATCCCAACAGATACCGGTACTTTTTTTTCTACTGCTGATTGTATCGGCATGCAGCACTACCAGGGGTTTAACCACATTTGAAGGTTTGGAGCCGGCAGGCCTGACGGCTGATGAACTTGTGGCTCTGGTTCCAAACTATTCAGAAACACTGATCACCATTTCAGGCAGCGGGCGCGCTATTGTTAGCGAGCCGGGAAACAGCGAACGGGTTACCCTGCAGTTTCAATCAAACAGAAATGAAAGCCTTATCACTGTACGGAACAGTGTTGGTATTGAGGGGGGGCAAATTTACGTGGATACAGATTCGCTGCTCATCTACAATCGCATCGACAGAATCGCTGAAAAAGTGCCGCTGCGTGATGGCCGCCTCAGCAGTGTGGGATCCATCGCCTCCATCAACATTCTCGACCTCATTAATTATACCTTCGAGGCTGCTGATGTTGAGCAGATTTTTGATGACAGAGATACCTTTGTTGCGCTTCTCACAAATCGTACCATTCTGAATATCAGCAAGGCAAACGGAACCATTCTTGAAGTTGTACATGCAATCGAAAATTATAGTGCCCCGTACAGCCGCATTGAATATGATGGATATGGAACCATTGAAGGCTTCCGCCTGCCCCGGCGAATTACCATTTACAGCCGGGATGGGGAGTCGCGTGCGGCTTTATTAGTGCAGCGGCTTGATGTGAACACAGAACTTCCCGAACTTTCAATCGTTCTGCCCGACGACGTTCCCATTAACAGGCCATGATTAAACAGTCTCTCTTAATCCTATCGGTTTTTCTTCTCTTTTTGGCTGATGCGGCCACAGGGCAAACATCGTACGATCAGCTGCGGTCTCAGCTGCTTGAAAGGCAACAATCCACCCGCTCTCAAATTGAAAATCTGGATCGCCAGATAGAAAGTTTAACCACCCGCCTTGATGAAGTATCTCAGGAGTACGATGAGATTTACAGACAATTCGAAGAACTAAATCGCATTATCTCCCTTCAGAGAGAGCGCTTGCGGCAGATGAACCGCGAGCAGAATCAGATCGCTGAGGAGACAGAGCTAATCGAAAGAAATCTGGCTCAGCTTGAACGCCGGCTTGCTGATCTGATCGAGCAGTATCAGGAAACACTTATCTATCTTTACAAACACGGGCGAACTACAGAACTTGCACTGCTTCTCACGGCAACATCTTTTAACCAATTGATGATACGTTCGTACTACCTGGCTCAATTCAATGAACACCTGCAGGGGCAAGTTGAAGAAATTGAGCAAACACAAGCCCGCCTCGAACAAACAAAACGCGATCTTGAAGCAAGCCGCGCCCGCAATGAGCAGTCGCTTGCATCCATCCGGCGGGAAACAACCAATCTCGAAGGGCAGCAGCAACAGCAACAACGCATAGTGCAGACATTGCAAGGTGATATCTCGAGCCTTGAGCAGCGCAGAAATCAATCACAGCAACAGCGCGACAACCTGCAATCAACCATGGAGAACCTTCTTAGGGAAATGGAACGGCTACGCCGTGCAGAAGCCTCCGGTGCTGAAGTTATCCGCAGGGAAATTGCCGTAAGTGAGGATGAGATCAACCAGTTCGAGGCGCAATTTCGGGAACAGCGTGGCCAGCTTCCCTGGCCGGTAGCGAATGGCACCATTACCGAGCGGTTTGGTGAGCGAATTCACCCTGTTTATAACACCCGTACACAAAATCTTGGGATAGATATTTCAACCAGCCCACGATCGAATGTTCAGGTTGTAAGTGATGGTTATGTTTATGGAATTCAAAACATGACCGGTTACGGTGATGTTGTTTTTGTAAATCACGGAGGGTATAACAGCGCGTATGGCAATCTCAGCGATATTTTTGTCCGCCGAAATCAGGTACTCCGAAAAGGAGATATCATTGGCCTTTCCGGTGATTCCAACTCCATCCGCGGGCCTGTTCTCTTCTTCCTTATTGGTGAAGGCAGCCGTATGGTTAACCCAGAAACGTGGCTTCAGAGCCCGCAACCATAGTATTCGCCAAAATCCCAAATCTGGTTCAAAATACCTTTGCGCTTCTTCGCGCCATTAGCCTGTCCCGATATGTTTTGTATCGGGAGCGGTTGTTACAATTTACTAAGGCATCTTACCTGAAATACTGGAAAAAATCCTCAATTAACCTACCTCCAAATCAATTACATCCGCGGAAGCAGTGTTGCACTAATCACCTCATCCTGGCGGGTGCGAATACTCTCCATCATTTCATCGGATGGCTTTGAAGCAAGCTGAATAGTACAGCAGGCTGTTCGTTTTCCATCAAATATAACATTGGTGAGCTCCTGTGCATTGATATCGGCTTTTTTCAGCTCTGTCATCACGTTGGCAATTACACCCGGCTTATCAAAATGGCGTACCACAAGCTGCCATGGTGCCTCGGTCTGGCCGCATCGGTTAATCCAGTTACGAACATGGCCCTCCTGCACATAACCGCGAACAATATCCACGGCGTCATTGGCAACTGCAAGCTGCGCCTGGGTTGTACTTGCACCCGTGTGATGGGTGATGTACACATTCTTCAGATCCTGGAAGCGGGATGTAAATTCTCCCTCTTTAAACTCCGGCTCGTCGCTGAATACATCGAGCCCGGCACGGAGCCTGCCCGCCTTCAGCTCCTCGAAAAGTGCCTCTTCATCAATCACACCGGCACGCGATGTATTGATAACCATTGCGCCATCTTTTAACGAAGCGAGCACTTCTTTTGAAATAATCCCTTTTGTATGCTCATTTTGCGCAAGATGTATAGATAAAACATCACACTTCTCCGCAACCTCTTTGATGCTTCCTGCCCGTTCAATGTCGAGCTCTTCGGCCAGTTCATCTGTCAGTGAGCGCGACCATGCCACAACCGGCATTCCAAAAGCCTGTGCACGTTTAATAAGTTCGCGCCCGATTTGTCCTGTGCCAATCACACCCAACACTTTTCCATAAATACCATCTGCTTTACTGAACGCAGCTTTGTTCCAATGGCCAGCCCGGAAATCAGATACATTATCTGCAATAAACCGGTCTAACGACAGAATGAGCCCCATAGCAAGCTCTGCCACAGCGATGGAATTCTGTCCCGGACAGTTTGCCACGTAGATGCCCATACTGCTTGCGGCATCCATATCGATGTTGTTTACCCCAGCACCTGCTCGAATAATCAGGCTTAACTCCGGGCTGTTTTTAATGCAGCTCTCACTCACCACCGTTGACCGGACGATCAAAACCTGCGCCTGGCCTACCCCGGCATCAAGTTCGGAGGAAGTGGCTTTTGGGTTCGATATAACATCCTGTTTTAATTTATTGAGCTGGCTTACAGCTTCATCGGGTAGTTTATCTGCAATATATACTCTCATTTTTCTACTATTTAGTTATATGACATTTATGAAAGGTACAGAAACCTGTATTCATCCTGAAATGTGTAACAAAGAGTTAATGTGAGCTTTCCGAATGGCTGGCAAGTGATAAACCATTCTTACTGGCGGGCTGAACTCTCTTTTTTCATCAGCCCAATTGCAATCCAGATGGTGGTGGCAACAATAAGGGCAGTAGCACCAAACGGCAACCCAAAGTAAACAGCAAACAGCGCTCCTCCCCAGGTTGGGCCAATCATGCGTCCAAGACCCGAGAGGCCTTGTGCCGCCCCCATCACTGCGCCTACATTATCTTCATCCGCTTCTTTCGAGATAAGGCTTGTAATGGTGGGTGAATTGAGGCTTTTACCAAGCGCCATCAAACCGAGAAATAGTGCCAGTGTTAGCGTGTTGTGCGCAAATGGTATTAAGCCGAGGCCAATTACCATCAGCACATTGCCTACCATAAAGAGCTTCTCCTCGGCAAACCGGTTTGTGAGCGGCTTAATTAAAAAGCCCTGCACAACAACTGCTATTATCCCGATGTAGAAAAACTGAACGCCAACCTGTTCTGCCGTCATATTCAGCTCGCCCTCGGCAAAGAGCGGGAATGAACTATAAAGGCTTGATTCACCAAACGACAGCAAAAAGAAACCGATAACAAGCGGAATGAGATACCCTCTTGAAGATTTTCCTTTCTGCTCTTTCAGCAGCCTCCAGAATCTTGGCGTGAATACACTCGGGCGCCTGAATGCAGCAGCCTTCGCTTTAGATGTATCCACTGTTTCGGGCAGCAGAAACATCACCATCATAAAACTGCAGAGCGACAAAAATGCAGCAAAAAAGCCGGGCAGGGCAAAACGGTTTTCCCCCATCCATTCGGCAAACTGAACAAAACCGGCATTGGCAACTAATTCATGAAAAGTGGGATGAATTAGCGCCGTGGCACTTGCAGGCCCAACTACAAACCCAATTCCAAATGCCGCCCCGATAAGCCCCATGCCACGGGCACGGTTTTCGCTATCCGTTATATCGGCTATGTAAGCTTGTGCTGTGGATATGTTTCCGCCCATCATTCCAGCAATTACCCGTGAAAAGAAAAGTACACCTAGCGACTCGGCCAGCCCAAAAATGATGTAGGCAATCACTGCACCGAATGTGCTAAGCAGCATGATGGGGCGGCGGCCAATTCTGTCGGACCAACTACCCCATATTGGCGAAAAAATGAGCTGCATAAACGAATAGACACTGTAAAGCAGGCCGATCATCACGGCCGATGCGGCAAATTCCTGCGCGTAGAAAGGCAGCAGTGGCAATACAATTCCAAAACCGAGAAGATCGATCACCACTACCAGAAACACGGTAGCAAGGGCAGGTTTATTCATGATGGTTGTTCAAATTACAGGCCAGTAAAGATAGACTCTTTGAATAAACATTTCATGAAGTATCTGCTCTGCATTAAGAGTACTAACACTCATTATTTTCATATAGAAATATCTTACCTCCCTTGTAACTTCTTGTACTTTTGCCTTGATGCAAAAGTACCAAAAAATCAAGACTGCGAATCAATTGCCGGCGGGTTTTTCATCGACGCGGCATCATTTTAATGATCCACAACATTCTAAATATCTATTAAAGTTCGAGCCGGTAAAAAATGCTGCCACGCGCCGCTGAAAATACCCTGTACCCGTCAATTGATTCAAGGTCGAACACTTTTTATCTGTTAATTTCCTTCCCTATTTATCCAAAAAACTAAAATAATATTTAATGATGGATCTTAGTGATGTATAAATTAATATCGTTGTGACTACTCTTTATCAACTGTTGAATGCCGTGATGAAATTCCCTAATCTCGTTGCTTATTCATGCAACCCAATCCACCTTTTTTGTTTACCATGATCTATTCCCGCTTCACTTTCTCTGCTGTAATTCTTTTTCTGATAATTCTCTGGACTACAGGATGCACACCTGAGAAAAAAATTGAGCTCCAAGAAGGTGACTCCATCGCTATCATTGGCAACTCGCTGGCTGATAGAATGCAGCACGACGGTTGGCTTGAAACCTACATCCACGCAGCTCACCCCGAACACAATCTTGTGATTCGAAATCTTGGTTTTACGGGTGATCAGATCCACCATCGTCCAAGGGCACACGAAAATTTTGGCGACAGCGATTCTCACCTTACCCGAGTTGAGGCTGATGTGATATTTGCCATGTTTGGCTACAACGAATCTTTTGATGACAGGCCTGAAGAGTTCCGCGCACACCTCATCGCCTGGATTGAGCATACCCGCAGTCAGAGCTACAATGGTGAAACCGAACCAAAAATAGTGCTCTTCTCCCCAATTGCCCATGAGAACCTGAACGATCCAAACCTGCCTGATGGCATAGAGAATAATCAGCGCCTGCTAGCTATCACGAATGTAATGCAGGAGGTGTCAGATAATTATGATATCCCGTTCGTTGACCTCTTCCACGCCTCGCAACGTTTGTACATGCAAGCCCGTGAACCGTTAACCATTAATGGCGTGCATCTCTCAGCGGAGGGAAACCGACAAATTTCGCAGATTATTGTGGAGGATCTTTTTGGTGGTTTACCCCGGATGCGTGGCAACAGAATTGCCAGCATCCGCGAAGCTGTACTTAATAAAAACTGGCACTGGTTTAACCGATACCGTGCCACCAGCGGTAATGATGTTTGGGGCGGGCGGGCCGAACTTCACGGCAACTACGAAACCTTGCAACATGAACTTATAATGCTCGATGTGATGACCGCCAATCGCGACCAAGTTATCTGGGTAAAAGCTCGAGGAAATGAAAAAACTGTTGATGACAGCAACGTACCTCCACCCACTCCGGTTGAAACCAATTTTACCGGTGATGCAACCTATCTCAGCGGTGAAGAATCGTTGCAAAAACTTACCCTCGCTGATGGATTGCAGGCCAATCTGTTCGCTTCAGAAGAGATGTTCCCTGAACTGGTAAATCCCGTTCAGATGCAGGTTGATGCCAAAGGCAGGATTTGGGTTGCAGCATGGTCAACCTATCCAAAATGGGAGCCAATGAAAGAGATGAGCGACCGGCTGCTGATTCTCGAAGATACCACGGGAGATGGCGTTGCAGACAAGTCCACCACGTTTGCGAAGATCCACAATCCTACCGGTTTCGAATTCTGGAACGGCGGGGTGATTGTGGTATCAGCGCCGGATATCCTTTTCCTGAAAGATACCACGGGAGATGATAAAGCCGATGTTATCATCCGCCTGATGGGCGCTATCGATTCGGCAGATACCCATCACACCGCAAACAATGTAATCTACGGGCCTGATGGCTGGATCTATTACCAGCGCGGGGTGTTTCATCTCAACAATGTAGAATCTCCGTGGCGGAAAAATATGGAGTCGGATGTTTCGGGGCTCTATCGCTTCAACCCCCGCACCTTCGAGTTCGATTTTGTGGTGGAAAACATCTACAACCCGCACGGCATCAGTTTTGATAAGTGGGGAAACCTGTTCATCACAGACGGTACTATGGGTACGGCTCATCAGGTTTATCTTGATGGAGGGCGTTTCGAAAAACGTCCGCTGCTCGATCATACGGTGCGCCCCGTTCCCGGGAATCAGGTGCTTTCCACAAGCCATTTTCCAGAAGAGTTCAGAGACAATTTTCTGATCTATAATGTGATTGGGTTCCTCGGTGCAAAGCGATATGATTTGACCTACAACGATGGTATGGTTTGGGGTGAAGAGCTGCCGGACCTTTTCTATTCAACAGATCCCAACTTCAGGCCAACTCACGGTGTTGTTGGTAATGATGGTGCGCTTTACATTAGCGACTGGCACAACGCCATCATTGGCCATATGCAGCACAATCTTCGCGACCCGATGAGAGATCATACACATGGCCGGATTTTCAGAGTCACGGCTGAAGATCGTCCGCTGCTCGAACCAATTCCTATTTATAATGAGCCGATTGATAATTTACTAGAGCTACTAAACCATCCCGATAACAGCATTCGCCACAGAGTCCGGGTAGAGCTGAGCGGTAGAAATACAGGTGATGTGATTTCAGCCGTTCAGGAATGGGCTGATCAGTTTGATCCACATAATATTGATGATGCGCATCCCCTGCTTGAGGCGCTTTGGGTTCATCAGCAGCATAATGTGCAAAATCATGAACTGTTGTATCATCTGCTCAATTCGCCGGAGGAGAATGTGCGCATTGCTGCAGAACAGGTAGAGTGGTTTTGGAGTGAACGCGACCCCGCTTTGATTTCGCCCCACCATTATTCAGACCCCGATATTCCACTGGCCGATTCGTTTGACCGCGCCGGGATGGAGCTCGATTTTTCCGATGAGGATATTGCGGAGTTTACAATCAGAGCCATTATAGAACAGATGCGGTTTGATGTGGCACGTTTCACCGTTCGCAGCAATCAGCCCGTTCGCCTCACATTTGATAATCCCGATTTTATGCCGCATAATATCCTGTTTACCGAACCGGGAAAGGCTGATGAAGTTTACCAAATGGCCATTGACCTTGGCGGGCTGGGTTTTGAGCTTCAATTTGTACCTGATAGCCCCGATATTTTGATTGCCAGCCGTCTGCTTAGGCATAATGAAAGTGAACTCCTTGAATTTACGGCTCCATCCACTCCGGGCAGGTATCAGTTTATTTGCACATTTCCCGGACATGGTGAACTGATGCGGGGCGTTATGGAGGTGTTAGAGTAAACTTATAATGACGTTAGTTTGAGCCTGCCTCGTCGGCAGACAGGCGCAGATGAGGCCGCTTTTTGACCGAATCGAAGACGAAAACTTATTTATTTCACCGAGTATTCAAAAATAAGCGTCTTCATCCTTTAAATTTCACTTATTTTAAAATTCTTTTTTATGATTAAATATATCGCATTTCTCAGCCTCCTGTTTATTGCATGTACAAGTGAAGCTTCTGATGATTCCGTCACCAGTTCCTACTTCCCGAATGAAGATACTGCCCATATTGTCTTTGTAACAGGCGATGAAGAGTACCGTTCCGAAGAGAGTATGCCGATGCTGGCGCGTATCCTGGCAAATCGTTATGGATTTAGGGTAACAGTTGCTTACGCTTTGAGCGATGGAATCATCGATCCAAACAGGCAGGATAATATCGAAGGGCTGGAGGTTTTGGAAGATGCCGACATGATGGTAATGTACACACGGTTCAGGAATCTTCCGGCAGATCAGCTTCAGCACATTCTTGATTTTGCCGAATCGGGCAGGCCAATGGCTGGTTTCCGAACTTCAACACACGCTTTTAGCTATGGAGAGGATCACCCTAATCACCATCTCTATTTTGAGTGGCCGCAACAAGTTTTTGGGTTGCCTTGGATTAGTCATCACGGAGGGCAAAATTCAACGGATGTTTTTATTTATGAAGATTCTCAAGCCCACACTATTTTACGTGGCGTAGAACCTTTTCATGCCCGCAGCTGGCTATATCATGCCACAACATTGCTTGAAAATGCGGAAACTCTGCTCTATGGGCGAGCGGTTCAAGGAGCAGAACCCGGCGGCGGTCATTTTGACGATCCCCATGCCGTTGCCTGGGTTCATGCCTATGAAGGCGTGCGTGGCATTAGCCCGGTGTTTTTTACCACACTTGGCCATCCTGAAGATTTTTTGGATGAAAACATGAGGCGATTATCCATTCAGGGCATTTTCTGGGCCCTTGGTATGGAAGATCAAATTCCGGAAGTAGGATTGAATGTAGATATCGTTGGTGAGTACGATCCCAACCCGGCTGGGTTTGGCGAACAATTTAAGCAGGGTGTTCGCCCGGCGGATGTTGTTTTGGAGGTAAATTAGTTGCCTTGTGAGCCTTAAGCACTAAAAAGCCCCTATTGTATCAGCATCAGTTTCTCCGTTTTTACATCACTATCCGTAACCATTCTGTAGAAATAAACTCCGGATGACAAGCCACTCATGTTCAGGGGTATTTCAAAGTAGCCAGTATTGAACTCCTGATCGGTTATGGAGCGGATATGTGCACCGTTGGAGTTGAAAAGATCTATTCTTACTCTTGTAGGTTCGGGTATAACAATAGGTATGGTGGTATCTATCCTGAAGGGGTTTGGAAAGTTATCACCCAGTGTAAGCTCACCGTCTGCAAATACAAACTCTATAGTAAACCGTTCTGTAAGATCTAAGCCCGCTGCAGTTGCGGTAAATGTTACGTTATCTTCCCTTGTGTGGGTAATTGAAAATATTGCCCTTCCTTGTTCGTCTGTTATATCCTGTATTGCCACAATTGTTGGGTTACCACCAGATGCCCTCAGGGAAACTTCTACCCCAACAACAGGCATCATTCTGTTGTTTAAAACCTGCACGCGTACCTCACTCTCCTGAATCCCTGTTGCAAGCACACGATCTCTGGTAGAAGCAACCCGCGATGCTGATGCACTTACATCTACCGTGGTAACTTCCACAACTTCAGAGTCTAAACTGGTTCCGTTTTCTAGCTGCGTTCTAAGCCGGTAGTAATAAGTGGTTCCCGGGGTAAGCCCAGTTAAAGTAAACCCAGTGCCAGCCCCAACATTACGGTTCTGATAGCCCGATATAAAATTCTCAAAATCTTCTGACAGTGACACATCCATCCTGTAATTATTCGCGCCATCTACAGCTTCCCAGTTTGCACGGAATGAGACTGCAGTTCTGTCGGTGGCATTCAAGGTTACTGGTGGAGGGAGTATATCTGTAGAAATCATAACATCATCACCAAAAGCAGAACCATTCTGATTTGTAGCATATGCCCGTACAAAATAATTGGTGCTGTGTTCAAGGCCTGTTATTGTTACTGCAAAATCAGTTTGTGGAATATCTGTTGCTACACAGTTATCGGCAAAACCGGGCATCTCAAATTTTGAGTAGCAAACGCCTGTTTCTGTAAGAGCTGATCCGCTATTATCTAAAACAGTACCGCCAATCACAGCATCAAAATAACCAATCTCTTGTGGGTTGTTTGTGGCTATTTCCGGGGTGTTTATGCCAAGTGTAAAGAAATTTCTATTTGGGCTGTAGGCTGTACCCGCGCGGTTTTCAGCATATGCGCGTACATAATAGGTGGTGTTCTGCTCAAGCCCGGTTATGGTTGCAGTAAATTCATTACTGCTGCTGTTCAATTCTATGCAATTGTCTGATAACGTTGGGTTAATCGTCTCAGACCAGCAAATGCCATTAGTGATAACCTCTTCACCGCCATCATCGGTAATTTCTGCCTCAATTACGGCAGAGTTTAATGTTATATCCCTTACATCATTTATAGTAACTGTGGGCATAAAAAAGAGCGGGTCACCATCTCTGTAATCTGCTATAATGTGTTTAATTTCCCGCATACTTCGGGCATTATCAGCAGGGGCGCCGGCTCTGGTATATGAACCTGTTGGCGCATCAAGATGAAGTACATCGGGGTTTGAAAAGGTATTAAAGGATATATCACCGTCGTTATACGTCATAACAGATACATAACCACGGCCATCGCTGCCTCTCCATCTCCATCCGGTTGAGTATTCAAATATTCCACCTGTACTGCCTGCTGCGTTTTGTTGTTGGTTTCTGCTGTGATTGTTTCCCATGTTGTGGCCCATTTCGTGAGCATGTGTTGTGCCCATTGCTTGTTGTACACGGGTAATTGAGAAGCCAAGCTCAGGCCTTCCTTGCAAACTATTCATAAGCCAGGCAATCCCACCAACATCTTCTGCTAACGTAAACATTGCCACAAGGTCGGCGGCATACTCATCCCTCCACTCGTGAACCTCTTCCATGAATCCCGCATATTCCGGCCCAAATGGATTGAAAGACGGTGAAGCTGTCAATCTGCGTAAATCAGTAGCAGAAGGAGTATTTTGACGAGGTGCATCAAATTCACGATAATCTACCAGTGCTCTGTGTACCAATCTAAACACTACGTTAGTCTGCCCATTGTCAGCAGATTGTTGTGCTACTGCCATCGCTTCATTAATTACATTGTCTATTCCACCGGCATTTAAATTTGCCCAGTTTTCAGCAAACGGTGTATACACTATCATCACATCGATTACATCAACCCTGTCAGGATCAGCTGGCAGAGAGGGTAATT
This sequence comes from Balneolaceae bacterium, assembly GCA_007134085.1. Classification (GTDB taxonomy): domain Bacteria; phylum Bacteroidota; class Rhodothermia; order Balneolales; family Balneolaceae; genus Rhodohalobacter. The sequence goes on along the minus strand of SLLL01000209.1, from coordinate 20,319 downwards.
TTTGAACCTCTTTTGACGGAATAGTTTCTGACGATAAATCGTGATCTACTCCGCAAGAGATTTCATCTGCTTCATGCGGGTCAATGTGAAGCATTACATGATTTTGGATGGTATTATCAAACTGAACTCTGTAAAAAGAGTGATTTGAAATATTTGTGATGTTTGAAAGTACCCTGCCATTGGAGTAGGAAAGAGTAACGCTATTATGCCAGTTTCCATCAATATGCCCGGTTACTGACCAGTTGTTTTCGTCATGGTGAATTATCCGCTGAACATCTACCGAATAAACTGTACCAGCGCTGTTTATAATGGTAAAATCTCTTAATTGATTTTCACGAAGCCCATAAAGTACTTCGCTGTTGATTTCCAGGGCGTCAGCAGCAATGTGAGATCTGTCTTTGGCTGCCCAACCTTCTGGCGTAGTATCCGTAGCCCTGAAAAGCTCATTCATTTCCTGAGCTGAAAGGGGAACAGAGACGATTAGTGTAATGATGAAAATAAACGGAAAAAAGAGTTTCTGTTTAGTACAATAAACCATCTGAAGAAATTTACAAGTAAGCGATTTAGCGAAAGTTTTTTTGACGAACAGAATTTAATTCTTGATCATTCTATAACGTTGAATGATTGCCGTATTAGTATATACCAAGTTTATCAATTCTTTGCTGAAATTGTTTAATGGCATAATTAAGGAACCACTCTTTTTCCAGGCCAAAGGGCACAACATCATACGGTTCAAAAATTTCGTGGATAACATTGGTTGCATCATCCAGCAATTCTTCAAGATGTTTTTCGAAAGGCTCCTTGCAATCCGGGTTATCATCAAGCAACCGGTTTATCAGATAGAGCCCGTATGCAATGTGCCGTGATTCATCCTGCTTTAGCTTGATAATTCCATCCTGTAAACCGTGAAGTAAGTCATTCTCCTTTAACATTTTGTGGTAGGCTTCATAGCCGGTTTCTGCAAGGGTGCCTTCAACTATCATGTTATAGGTACCTGATGCTTTAAGCTGTGCCATTGGTGAGCTATCTGTATAGAGCCTGTTCAGATCTTCGGGTAGCTGTCTGTAAAAAAGTTTTTTGTAGAATGGCTTATGAAAATGTTCAAAATCGGGACGTTCAACAAAAACTTCGTTTACGAACCGCGAAAAAAACTCTGTATGTTTTGCCTCCTCCCATAAAAACGATGTGAGAAAAATCTCCTCTTCAAGGCGCCCCTCTTTTGATATAGTTTGGATTAGGGGAAGGAGGTCGAGTGTAACAGCTTCTTCACCGGCCATAAATAGAGAAGATAAATGTATGATGATGGTTTTTTCTTCTTCTGATAGTTTTTTCCAGTCTTCCCTGTCTTTTTCAAAGTTTATTGCAGATGGATCCCAAATTCCAAACTGCTTTGCCTTTTGGAACAGTTTCATAGGGAAGCTTTCAAAATTGAGGCCCCTCTTTGTGGTATTGAAAGAAGTGTGCTCTTTCCTGGCCGGTATTTTATCCACAGTTTCAGAAATATACTCTTCATCAAGTTCCTCTTTTCCATAAGAAGGTGCCGTTTGTAATAAAGCTTTTGCTGCCTCTTTTTGATTGGTTAACATCACAAGGCTACCTTTCTCCAATTTCAAAGAACCCTTTAGAATCATCATGGCAGGATCTTTTTTCTGCTCAATTAATTTAAGCCATGTAGCTTCATCAGCTTTAAGAATTACCTCCGCAAGATCTTTATCCGCTTTTTTTGCATATCGTAAATCATGGCATTCTCCGTACTGTAAGTCTAAATAGAAACCGATTGATTCAGCTTTTTTTAATGCAGTTGATGGCGGCTCCATTCTCAGCAATACCGAAGCATTCCAATCTTTGCCTTTAACTTTATAGTGTTCGCTCTTTTCCAGTGCACCTTTCCATTCACGAACCCACTCATCCGAAAAATACTTTTTAGAGCGGGCCTCTTTTTTCTTTGTAAACCACATAAATCTTTGATGATATGATTGAACTGTTTATAACGTTAAGTTCGTTTGTATGGGGCAAAAATCAAATGATTTATTAATTCAATAAAAAACAATATTTTTCAGGGCATTGAGAATAGGTTAATTATAACGCGCAAATTGAACATAAACAAACAGATATGAATAGTATATATCCTGCTTATGATGTGATTGTTGTAGGAGCAGGGCACGCCGGCAGCGAAGCAGCCGGTGCAGCAGCTAAGCTGGGAGCTAAAACTCTTCTCATTACAATGAATATGGATGCCATTGCAAAGATGTCGTGCAATCCAGCTATGGGTGGCGTGGCAAAAGGCCAGCTTGTTCGGGAAATTGATGCATTGGGTGGTTTGAGTGGTATTGTGAGTGATAAGAGTGGCGTGCAATTCAGAATGCTGAACCGAAGTAAGGGGCCGGCTATGTGGAGCCCACGTTGCCAGAGTGATAGGGTTCTTTATGCCCAGATTATGAGGGAAGAACTTGAAAAGGTTCCCAATCTCCACTTCAGGCAGGATAATGTGGTAGATATTCTCACCAGTGAAAATGGCACACGTGTAACCGGCGTGGTTACACAAACCGGGCAGAAGTTTAGCTCTGATTCAGTTGTTTTAACAAGCGGTACATTTTTAAACGGGATTATTCACATCGGTGAAAGCCAGTATGGTGGGGGCAGGTCTGGTGAAAGAGCTTCTGTCGGGATTTCCGCTTCGCTTGAAAAGCTTGGTTTTGAAATTGGAAGGCTAAAAACCGGAACCCCACCCAGGATTGACGGGCGCTCCATCGATTATTCTAAGCTTGAGATTCAGTACGGCGATGAAGATCCTTCACCATTTTCATTTATGACAGATGAGCTGCCGTCTGTGGAAGCTCAGCTTACCTGTTGGATTGGGTACACCAATAACGACGTTCACGAACTGCTTAAAACCGGTTTTGACCGCAGCCCTATGTTTAATGGGCGCATTAAGTCCATCGGGCCAAGATATTGCCCGAGTATTGAGGATAAGATCAACCGTTTTGCAGACAGGGACAGGCACCAGCTTTTCCTTGAGCCGGAGGGGTGGAATACCTATGAGATGTATTTGAACGGTTTCAGCACTTCACTCCCCGAGGATGTACAATACCATGCATTGCGAACCATACCCGGTTTTGAAGATGCTGTGATGTTACGCCCCGGTTATGCAATTGAGTATGATTATTTCCCGCCATACCAAATAAAGCGAAGCCTTGAAACAAAGCTTGTAAGCGGACTATTTTTTGCCGGACAAATAAACGGTACTACCGGATATGAAGAGGCAGCCTGTCAGGGATTGATGGCGGGCATTAACTCCGCCCTTCACGTTCAAAAGAAAGAGCCATTTATTCTGAAACGTTCGGAGGCGTACATAGGCGTGCTGATTGATGACCTTATAAATAAAGGCACCGAAGAACCTTACCGAATGTTTACATCAAGGGCTGAGCACCGAATTTTATTGCGGCAGGATAATGCAGACCTTAGGCTTACGGAGCTTGGTAAGAAAATAGGCCTGGCAGATGATCAACGGTATAACAGATATCTAAAGAAAAAAAGTGAAATTGACCGTCTTTATGATCTTATAAGTGATTACACTGTTCGCCCTGAGAAGATGGATTCCATGCTTCTTGAAAAAGGCACGTCTGTATTGAGCCAGCCGGTAAAAGCAAAATCGCTGATACCGCGTCCTGAAATTCATCTTCAGGATTTGCTTGATGCTGATGAAGAACTAAATGCAAAAGTAGCCGAAATTACTGAAAGCAGAGATGTAATTGAGCAGGTAGAAATTCAGGTAAAGTATGATGGCTATATCCAAAGAGAGTTTGAAATGGTTCAGGAGCTTAGCCGTCAGGAGAATACCAGGATCCCGGAAAAGCTAGATTATGAGAAGATAAAAAGCCTTTCTAACGAAGGGAAAAGCAAGCTGGAGAAGATTAAGCCCGAAACAATTGGCCAGGCATCAAGAATCAGCGGTGTGTCTGCGAGCGATGTTGCCGTTCTCATGGTCTATTTAAAAGGGTAGGTGTTTCACGTGAAACAACAAATTGTCAAGAAGCGAATCGGCTACGAAGTTTTACAATCAGCTAGAGAACTGTATCGTGGAAATGAAACCCGGCTTGAAGAGTATCTTGACTATCTGCTCGAATGGAACGAAAAAATCAATCTCGTCAGCCGCACTGTTTCACGTGAAACAGTGAGGGCGCATGTGGTTCATTCATTGATTCCCGAAGCACTGCACCTTCTAAACGGATGCAAAAACTGGGTAGATGCAGGGTCGGGCGGTGGCCTTCCCGGTGTGCCTTTGGCAATTTGTAAGGGTGGTTTTAACTGGACTATAAACGACAATGTGAAGAAAAAAATGCGGGCTGTGGATGATATCATTCAAAAGCTTGGATTGAAAAATGCAGATATTGCCGCAAAAAGCATTTCGCTTGTTGACCTTAAAAGAGGAACGGGAATTGTAACGAAGCATGCATTCAAGATTGATGGCCTCCTGCGCCTTCTCGATAAAAAGAGTTGGGAAGAGATCATTATGTGGAAAGGCGCAAAAGATGCTGAGCAGGAACTACATCAAACAAGAAGAAAAGTGAACGCTACTATATACGAGTTTGATTTTGGTAAAGGTGAACCATTCTATGAAGGTAAGGCGATTGTAGTTCTGGAGCCATAAACTCTCACCTAAAGGCTGAGAACTATTGCCACGGATACACTGAATATTCCGTGCTTCAGTGGCAATAAAGTTATTTTTAAACCACGTTTTTATGGATAAGCAGTTTTCATACAACCACTGAAGAGGGTTTTTTTATAGACTGGATATAAGATAGTGTACTAATAAAATTCAAATAATCGGTTGTTCTTGATTAACTTCCTCAGAATGGATCCAGGAACAGAATTACTTGCTAACCTAATCGAAACAGTAAAAAAATTCATATGTCGAGATTAAAAAGTTCAGAGCGGAGAATGAAAATCATTCTCAAACTTCAGCAGTCAAAAGAGCGGATTACAGTTGATAAACTTGCAAGGGAATTTGGGGTAAGCAGAAGAACTATCTTCAGGGATTTCAATGCTTTATCGGAGGTTCAGGTACCTGTTACATACGATGATTACAGTGGCTATGGCATCATGGATGGATATTCTGTTCCGCCACTAATGTTTAACCAAAAAGAGCTCGCCACAATTCTGGTTGGTTTAAATTTTGTGAAATCTCAGGTAGATAAAAACCTGATTGATGACGCCAAAGGAGTAGAGCTGAAAATAAAGAACGTTCTGCCAGATAATCTGAAAACCTATATGGAATCGCTCGACAACAAAACAGTGGTTGACCCATTTTTGCATTTTGGCCATGAAAAAAAAGTAGGCGGAAACTGGTACACATTAAGCAATGCCATTTCAGAAAAGCGAACGATTACGTTTAAATATAAAAGCCAGAAAAACTCATCGATTTCTGAAAGAAAAGTGGATCCGTACTTACTGGTTTTTTACCGTGACCATTGGAACATGATCGGGTTTTCGCACAAAAGAGATGCCATCAGAAATTTTGTGCTCGATAGAATGGAAAATGTGTCGATAACGCCCCAAAAATTTGAGGCAAAAGAGAACATTGACACAGAGGCGCTAATTTTTGGATCTAACGAATCCGGGCGGGAAGTAGTGGTGTTGGTCGACAATCAGGCAGATCGTGCGTTTAGAGCTAATTTACCAACGAAGATTTTTAAGGAAGAGGCTCAAAATAATAAAAAAATTAAAGTGTGGTTCCGGTTCGAAAATCTTGGCTTCCTGAACGAGTGGCTTCTCCAATTTGGCAATAATGTTCAGGTTCTCACTCCAAAAGAGCTGATTGAAAAAAGAGAGTCGCTTTTGGAGGAGATGCTACATCAGCAGAAAGGCTGATCGTTTTGGGCTGAGAAATCAGAAAAAATCAAATCAACAAACTGGCCGACATTTAGATCACCGCGAATTTTTTGACGGGCAGTTATTTCAGTAATAAAGTAGTCGCGCCACAACTTTTTTTCACGGATGGTTTTTTGAAGGCCTTCCGATTCCTCAGGTGAAAGCGAGCCGTTTATAAACTGATGTATTTTGTTGTGCAAACCGTTCATATCATAACCTTTACTTGTATGAACCGGAAAAAGTGAAAACCTTACACTTTTTTTTAATAAGGTTGAGATCGTGAAAATAGATAGAGAATTATTCTTCTAATTTTTTAGCAGGGTGATTTTATTAAATTAATAATCTATAATTATTTACCACGAGGGCACAAAGGCACAAAGAATCACGAAGAGGACTTGAGAATAACTTCGTGTACCTTCGAGCCCTCGTGGCCGTTAACTTCATGTTTAAATGTGAGTTAAATAATAATATTAGTTATAACGGTAAAAAAATGTGATACGCTTTATATCAAAAATCACGTTATAAAAGGTTAACTAATACTTTCCCAATCTGCTTTCCATTAAGAATGGCTTCAATTTCTTTTGGCAGATCATGGAGCTTTACTTCCCTTGCAAGTTTGTGAAGTGCAGCCGGTTTCCATTCATCAGCAAGCTTATTCCAAATGGTTTTTCTAAGCTCCATTCTTGCAATGCCGGAATCTATACCAGCCAGGGTAATGCCGCGCAAAATAAAAGGAAGAATGGAAGTATCAAGCTGATTGCCCAAAACGTTGCCGCAACAAGCAACGAATCCGTTATGAGAAACCTGCCGAAGAATAGAATCGAGTATTTTACCGCCAACAGTATCTATTGCGGCTGGCCACCGGGATGAAAGGAGCGGATTTTCGGGCACATTTAGAACATCATCTCTGTGAATGACTGTACCCGCACCTAATGAGGTTAAAAAATCAGCCTGATCCATTTTTCCGGTAGCCGCAACAACGCGGTAATTCAGATGAGCAAGCAATGCAACAGCAAAAGACCCAACGCCACCGGTAGCCCCTGTAACAAGAGCTTCGGGACTATCCTGGTTAAATGAATGTCTGGTTAATTTATCGATTCCAATTGCCGCTGTAAGTCCTGATGTACCAATCGTCATACTCTCTTTTAGGGAAAGATTTTTGGGCAAAGGAACTATCCAATCAGCCGGTACAGAAATATACTGCCCGAACCCACCCGGTGTGTTCATTCCCAGATCGTAACTGGTTACAATAACTTCATCACCTTCGGAAAAGAGAGCCGAATTGCTGATTGCCACAATACCGGCTGCATCAATGCCCGGAGTGAATGGGTAAAATTTTGTGATGCCCTTATGCCCGGTAGCGGAGAGGGCGTCTTTATAATTCAGGGATGAATAGTGAACCCGAATCAACACGTCATTATCCGGCAAATCAGACAGAAGACACTCTTTAACCGATTGAGTAAACTTCTCTCCAACCTGTTCTGCTACAATAGCTTCATAGCTTTCATCAGCCATATAAAAAAGGGATTATTTAGAAAACAAACGCTTGAAAACGCTCAGCGTCAAATCATTATAGGGTGGATAGCGAACATCGGGGTCGGGCCAGGATGGCTTTTTCAAAACACCTTGTTCTCTGCTGAATGTATCAAAACTATACTTTCCGTGATACGATCCCATTCCGCTAAAACCAACTCCACCAAATGGTAAATTAGGGTTGCCCAAATGGCTTATTGTATCATTCACACACCCTCCGCCAAAAGGCACATGTTGAATAATAAACTCCTGTTTCTCTTTACTTTCTGTAAATATATAAAGTGCCAATGGTGCAGGTTTTTTGTTTAACTGTAAAGGAATTTCTTTATCATCATCGTATGTAATTACAGGCAGAAGCGGGCCAAAAATTTCATCCTTCATGATCTCATCATCCCATTCAGCATCGATAATTGTGGGTTCGATAAAACGTGTGTCTCTGTTTGTATCGCCGCCAAAAATCACATTACTTTGCTTAAGTAAATCAATAAGCCTGTCGAAGTGAACATGGTTTATGATTGCTGTATAATTCTCACCTATTCGGTAATCATTTTTGAAAAAAGAGGAGATAGCCTTCTTCGAGGCTTCAATAAACGCCTCTTTTTTAGAGGAGTGTATCAAAACAAAATCCGGAGCTACACAGGTTTGTCCGCCATTGATGGTTTTTCCCCACCATATTCTATTAGCGGCAACATCAATGTTGGCATCTTCAAAAACGATTGCAGGGCTTTTACCACCAAGCTCAAGAGTGACAGGTGTTAGGTTTTCAGCAGCAGCTTTCATCACGATTTTCCCAACACGCGTACTGCCGGTAAAAAAGATATGATCAAACGATTGGGATAAGAGCTCCGTGGTGACATCAACTCCACCCTCTATCACTGATATCACATCGGGTTTAAAATAACGTTCAAAAAGCTCTTTCAATTTTGTTGATGTTGCCGGCGCCAGTTCAGAAGGCTTTAAAATAGCTGTGTTACCGGCAGATATAGCACCGATCAACGGCATAAGTGTGAGATTAACCGGATAATTCCAGGCACCAATAATAAGAACCGTACCTTTTGGCTGTTTGTAGATCACATTCTTTGATGGAAAAGTTACGATTGGGCCGCCAACTGATTCAGGCTTCATCCAGCCGTAAAGATTTTTAAGATGGTAATCTATTTCATCAAGAAGAGTATAAATTTCAGTAACATATGATTCGATATAGGGCTTGCCGAAATCTTGTTTTATAGCATCACATAACTCTTTTTCATGTGTGGAGATTAGCTTTCTAAGCTGTTTTAGCATGCTCTTTCTTGCCTTTATGGAGCGTGTTCGCCCATCTCTAAAAGCAGCTTTTTGTTGTGATACAATACTCTCAATACTCATGATGATTTTGGTTTTCGTCCTTTAAACTGATCCATTGAAGAATATACCCCAAGAACACGTCCGGCAAGCCAGTCGAAAACCGAAGCAGGAAGCAAAGCCTTTAAAAGCGGGACAAAATGAACCATAAAAGGGGCTTTAATTGTGCGCTTTCCTTTGTGTATGCCGGATATCATTTTATCAACAATATCGTCTGTTTCGAGAATAGGTACCAAAAGTGGAGCCTTCACTCCATCAAACATACCGGTATTGATATAGCTGGGAATAACGGTTATAACTTTAACACTGCTCTCTAAACGCTTCAACTCAATGTTTAATGATTCCGACCATCCATGAACAGCCCATTTACTGGCGGCGTACACACTCATTCTGGGATTGCCGATATAACCAGATGCAGAACCAAGGTTTACAACAATCCCTGAATTGCGGTCCAGCATTTCATTCAGAAAAACCCGTGCAATCAACATGCTGCCGAATGTGTTAATCTGCATTGTTTTTTGGATATCAGAAACAGAATGTTCGTGAAAAAACTTACCAATCACTATTCCGGCACAGTTAATTACGATATCTGGCAATAGATTCTGTTTGATCAATTTATCCGCCTCAAACTCAACACGCTGAGCATCGGTTACATCAATTCCTGCTGTATAAACTGTTGCTGAACCAGCAAGCTGCACTTTAATCTGCTTAAGGTCATCAGGATTTCTGTCCCATAAAATCAGCGTAACTTCTGCAACTTGAGAAATTCGTTCGGCAAAACGTTTGCCTATTCCGCTCGCTGCTCCGGTAATGAGTATGGTTTTATGATGATAGAAATTCTTTAAAGACATGGGTCCTGTAATTATTCTGCGGCCTGGGGAATAAACTGAGTAAGGCAGACAATCATCGGAATGCCGGTTTGTTCATTCACAAATTCCAATAAGCCTGTCTCTGCATTACGCCGAAAAACGGTGATATTATCATCATCTCTGTTAGCTACTAACAGAAATTCGCCAAGTTCATCAATCATAAAATTACGGGGGTGTCCGCCACGGCTGTCTTCGTGACTTATAAATGTAAGCATGCCACTTGCTTCGTCAATTTCGTAAATAGCGATTGAATCATGCCCGCGATTGGTGGCATAGAGAAAACGGCCATCAGGTGAAATGTGAATATCAGCAGCAGTATTTGGCTCATCAAAACCATCAGGCAGCATATCAATGCGTTGAATTTGTTGCAGTGCACCGGTATCCTCATCAATTAAAAGAACGGCTATGGTTGACGTGAGCTCTTCAACCGAATAGGCAAACTGCCCATTTTGATGGATGGTAAAATGGCGTGGGCCGGCTCCGGGTTCATTTTCAAAAAAGGGTGTTTCAGCCGGTTCGAGGGTGTGGTTTTCTCTGTCAATACGGTAGATCATAATCTTATCAATTCCGAGATCAGAAACGTAGAGAAAGCGCCCGTCGGCAGAGGGAATAGCCGAATGAACGTGGGCAGCATTTTGCCTAGACTGGTTTACGCTGCTTCCCTCATGAAATGCAATATCTACTGCTTCAGATATGCTGCCGTCTTCATTAATCTGATACATGGCAAGATTGCCTTCAGAATAATTGGATACATAGAGATAGATACCAAGCGGGTCTACACTGACATGCGCCGTTCCTCGTCCATTAACCGATTGTTCATTGATAAGTTGTAGATTTCCTGTATGGTTATCTATAGAATATGCTGAAACAGTTCCGAAAGGTTCTTCATCATTGAAACGGTCATCACTCACCGAATAGAGAAACTTACCGTTTGGGTGAATAGCCTGAAAGTTAGGCCCAACTCTGTCGGTAAATGTATCGATGTGGTTTAACGTGCCCGTTTCTCTGTTGAATCCAAAGAGGTAGATTCCCTCGCTATCTCGGCCCTCGAAGGTTCCGGCATATATAAATTCAGTCATTTCGGGTTGATCTGTGCAGGCTTTAAAAAAAGTGAGAACAAAAAGTAGTGAAAGCAATAAAGTGATTAATTTCATAGGTGCGCGTAATCAGTGACTGGGTTAACTGTCCTCTCAATTTAAAAGAAATAATCGGTAAACATACAGAATTGTGAGAAACCCCTTTAAGTAACGTGATGACTTTTCCTGATTGATCCAATTTAAGGCAGACATTCACGTATAAAAACCAAACATTTGTTAGTGAGGTTCGGAATGCTGTATTTTGTAAATCTTGACCAAAAATGAACATAATCACACCATGAAAAAAAGCACACTACTATTAACTTTTGCAGTACTCTTTCTTATCGGATGCGGATCTCAAACAGACCGTGCGGCATCGGGCATTACAGAGCAATCACTATTAACTCATATCGAAATTCTCTCTTCTGACGAATTTGAAGGCCGGGCACCCGCAACCCGGGGTGAAGAGCTTACCGTGGAGTATCTGATAAATGAACTTGAAAGCATGGGTGTTGCACCCGGCATGGATGATGGAACATTTGTGCAGGAATTTCCACTGCTGGGGCAGCGTGTAGATGGTTCAGCCTCATCAATGACGATTAACCGAAATGGCCAAAATGTTGAAATTTTCTCATTCGGCAGTGATTTTATGGGGTGGCCAAGCAATGAAGAGGAGCGGGTTGCACTGCAAAAAGCAGAGTTAATTTATGTGGGGTATGGCATTCAGGCTCCGGAATTTGACTGGGATGATTATAAAGGTGTGGATGTAGCAGGTAAAGTGCTAGTGTTCAAAAATAGTGATCCATCACACGACCCCAATATTTTTGATGGCGAATCACGGCTATATTACGGGCGCTGGAGTTACAAGTTTGAGAAAGCAGAAGAGATGGGTGCATTGGGTGCAATTCTGGTTCACACAACGCCAACAGCGGGTTACGGCTGGCCGGTAGTGGAAAACAGCTGGGGCCGCGAACGCTTCTCCTTGCCAAGAACGGACGATCCTGCGGGCAGGCCGGCATTTAACAGCTGGCTTACAGAAGAGGCAAGCGAAGCGCTGTTCAGCCATGCCGGCCTCGATCTGCACGAAATGCTGGATGCCGCTGCTGACCGCGACTTCCATCCGGTGGTACTTGAGGGAGTTACCTTGGACATAGCATTGAGCGCGCAATACAGCAACATGTCTGGCAAAAATGTAATTGGAAAAATTGAAGGCAGTGACCCTGATCTGCGGGATGAATATGTGATATTTTCAGCACACCACGATCACCTTGGCATTGCGCCTGAACCGGTTGATGGCGACTCTATTTTTAACGGAGCATGGGATAATGCATCAGGTACAGCAGCTGTTCTGGAAGTTGCGAAAGCGCTGAAACAGGTGGAAGATGATCTGCGCAGAAGTGTACTCTTTATGTTTGTTGGCGCTGAGGAGATGGGGCTTTTGGGGTCCCTCTACTGGTCGCAAAACCCAACGGTTCATCCCGGCAAAGTTTCAGCAAATATAAACCTCGACAGCATGCAGATTTATGGTGAAACGCGTGATCTTGTACTTGTAGGATATGGCAGAAACACAATTACGCCAATCATCCGCGAGCATGCAGAAAGAGACGCAAGAACAGTAGTGCCCGACCTGCAGCCTGAACAGGGATTCTTCTACAGGTCAGATCATTTCTCTTATGCAAGGATTGGCATCCCTGCGATCTTTCCCAATCCGGGACGTGAATATCTTGATAAGCCCGAAGGTTTCAATGCAATTGTTGATAGTGTAACTGCTGCAAACTACCACGCCCTTTCAGATACCATTAATGAGTACTGGGATATGGCCGGTATGGAGGCAGACACTCGCCTTATCTTCCGTGCATCTCTCGATATCATCAACGCGAACGAAATGATGGAGTGGTATCCGGGCGATGAATTTGAGGCAATTCGCATTCAGATGCTGGAAGAGGCTCAATAAAACAACTTAACAGCCAATTCATATCACATCAATATCATTAGCAAAACGTATCAAAAGAATAATCTTATGAAGCAGCTGTTATTTTTAATTATTGCCGGGGTTTTTCTGTTGGCATCATCAAAAGCAGATAAACCGGCCTACCTTCTTTACACCAAAGACGGAGATTTGATCAGTTATTCTGAGCTAATTGAAAGAGCCCTTCAGAACGACCTGATTTTCTTTGGTGAGCTGCATAACAGCGCCATTGCACACTGGCTGCAGCATGAAATGGCACGGGATCTGGCTGAAGATACGTCCCGAAATACCATCATCGGGATGGAAATGTTTGAAGCCGATCAGCAAATTTTGATTGACGAATACTTTAGCGGCTTAATAAGCCAGAGCAGCTTCGAGAGTGAAGCCCGTTTGTGGAATAACTATCAAACCGATTATAAACCCATTGTAGAGTTTGCAAAATCGAACGGGTTGAAAGTTGTAGCAACGAATATCCCGAGAAGATATGCCTCGTCGGTTTTTCGGGAGGGGCTTGAAGCTCTTGATGCGCTCAGTACAACCGCTCAACGATGGATCGCTCCTCTCCCCATTGAGGTGGATAAGGATCTGCCCGCATACCAAAACATGCTGCAAATGGGGCACGGCCATGGTGGCGAAAACCTCATTTACGCCCAGGCTGTTAAAGATGCTACCATGGCGCACTTCATTATATTGAATATGGGATTGAACGACCGCTTATTACATCTGAACGGTTCATACCACTCCAACGATTGGGAAGGAATCATCTGGTACATCAACGAAATGGTGTCCGGCTACGAAATCTTCACCATCAACACGATTACGGTTGATGATCCGCTTGATGTGGACCCTGAAAAACTACAATCGGCCGATGTTACGCTTGTAGTGCCATCGCGTATGACCACCACCTATTAAAGATAAAGATTCACAACTATGAGCCATTCAGAATATCCCTATTTCAGAGGCAGGCGGCTTCGCACCGGTGAAAAACTTCGGGGGATGGTAGCCGAGCACTCACTTTCAGTTCAAGACTTTATCGCTCCTCTTTTTGTGATGGAGGGGAAAGGTGAAAAGGCAGAGATACAGTCTATGCCCGGCTATTTTCGGTTTACGGCCGATCTTCTTTTGAAGGAAGTGGAAGAGGTCAGCAAGCTGGGGATTCCATCAGTGTTGCTCTTCGCGAAAGTGCCCGACAATAAAAAAGATAATGAAGGTACAGAAGCTCTGAACCCGGATGGATTGATGCAGCAAACAGTACGTGCGATAAAGAAAGAGTTTCCTGATTTGGTGGTAATGACTGATGTGGCGCTCGACCCATACAGCAGCTATGGGCACGATGGCATCGTAAAAGATGGGCAGATAGTTAATGACGAAAGTGCGGAGCTGCTTGCCAGAATGGCGGTAAGCCACGCAGAAGCCGGTGCCGATTTTGTAGCTCCATCCGATATGATGGACGGGCGGATTATGATAATGCGAGAGTTTCTTGAAGATGCCAGTTTCCACAATACCGGAATTATGGCGTACAGTGCAAAATATGCGTCATCCTACTATGGCCCGTTTCGCGATGCTCTGGATTCTGCACCCGGATTTGGCGATAAAAAAACCTATCAAATGGATCCGGCAAACATAAGGGAAGCGGTAAAAGAGGCTGTTTCTGATGAATCTGAGGGTGCTGATATTGTTATGGTTAAACCGGGCCTTCCATACCTGGATGTGGTTCGTGCAGTAAAAGAGGCTGTGAATATTCCTGTTTCGGTTTACAATGTTTCCGGTGAATACGCCATGATTAAAGCAGCTGCAGAAAAAGGCTGGCTGAACGAAGAGCATGCAATGATGGAGGCTCTGATTGCGTTTAAAAGAGCCGGAGCTGATATCATCGCAACCTATTTTGCAAAAGATGCGGCACGATTGTTGTTGAATGGTTAAGGAAACTATTACAAATCCCCTCTAGAGAGGGGAAATGTGAAACCGAATGCCCGCCTAATGCGGACTATTCGGTGAACGAGGGGTGTGTTTAGGGTTCTACGTTGTGTTTATAAATCAAAACACCTCCCTAAACCAGTTTCTTACACACCCCTAAACCCACCGCCTAAGGCGGTGGACTTTTAAAAACATTTTATAACCCAACTAAGCATTAACAGACGAAAATGAAACGTATTCTATTATTTCTTGCTACCAACTTTGCCATACTGATTGTGGCAAGTGTAACCCTGTCAATTTTGGGTGTTGGTTCTTTTCTTGATGAAACCGGAACCAACCTGAACTTGCAGGCACTTCTCATATTCTGCCTGATTTTTGGTATGGGTATTTCACTCGTATCTCTTCTGTTTTCAAAGAAAATTGCTAAATGGACAACCAAAGTTCAGATTATTGATCAGCCCCGAAACGAGCGTGAACAATGGCTGATGCGGCTTGTTGAAGAGCAGTCGAAAGCAGCAGGAATTGGCATGCCCGAAGTTGGTATTTTTCCAGCACAGCAAGCCAATGCTTTTGCAACCGGTGCAAACAGAAACAAAGCTCTTGTGGCAGTTAGCGAGGGTATGATGCAGCGCTTCGACCGCGAGGAAATTCGTGCCGTAATGGGCCACGAAATTGGCCATGTAGCCAACGGCGACATGATTACGCTGGCGCTTATCCAAGGTGTGGTTAACGCATTTGTGATGTTCCTTGCCCGAATTGTAGGCTTTGTTGTGGACCGTGTGGTTTTGAAAAACGAGCAGGGATTAGGCATCGGCTATTTTGTTACAACCATTATAGCTGAAATCATTCTTGCGTTCCTCGCTTCTATGATTGTATTCTGGTTCTCAAGAAGGCGTGAATTTGTTGCTGATGAAGCCGGTGCAAGGCTTGGAAGCCGACAGGGTATGATTTCAGCACTTCAAAGGCTACAGCGGGAAATGAACGTGCCAAATCAGATGCCGGAATCCATGCAGGCATTTGGTATCACAAGTGGTAAGCGAAAAGGGATCAAAGCCCTCTTTGCAACCCACCCGCCACTCGAAGACCGGATTGCTGCACTTCAAAACATGAGCGATTAAAATTAGAAGATAGTCGTGAGTCCTGAGTCATGAGAATTTTCCTCAAGACTCAAGACTCACGACTCACGACTCAAGACTCAAGACTCAAGACTCAAGACTCAAGACTCAAGACTCAAGACTAAAACATATGTTATTAAACAAAAGCGAGTACCTGTTCAACAAAGCACAGCAATTTATTCCGGGTGGTGTTAACTCACCGGCACGGGCATTTAAATCAGTCGGTGGAATTCCGGTATTTTTCAAAAAGGCGAAGGGGTCTGTCATCACCGATGAAGATGGCAATGAATTTATTGACTATGTAGGCTCCTGGGGCCCGATGATACTTGGGCATGCCTATCCGCCTGTTGTGAAAGCTGTTCAGGACGCTTCCTTTAATTCTACCTCGTTTGGGGCACCTACCGAACTGGAAATAAAGATGGCACAACTGGTGCAGCAAATGGTGCCTAACATAGAACGGGTGCGAATGGTAAACTCCGGCACGGAAGCGTGCATGAGCGCCGTGAGGGTAGCCCGGGGTTATACCGGCAAGGAGAAGATCATCAAGTTTGAAGGAAACTACCACGGCCACGGGGATGCATTTCTGATTAAAGCCGGAAGCGGTGCGCTTACCCTCGGCAAGCCAAGCAGCCCGGGTGTTACAAAAGGGACGGCAAAAGACACCCTCAACGCAGATTACAACGATCTTGCCAGTGTTGAGAAGCTGCTTAAAAAAAATAAAGGCAATGTAGCAGCGATTATTGTTGAGCCGGTTGCAGGAAATATGGGATGCATACCCCCAGATCCCGGTTTTCTTGAAGGGCTTAGGAAACTGTGCGATGAGCATGAAACCGTCCTGATTTTTGATGAAGTAATGACCGGCTTCCGCCTCGCTCGGGGTGGCGCTCAGGAGCGGTTTAATGTTTGGGCCGACCTGGTAACATTCGGAAAAATCATCGGTGGCGGGCTGCCTGTTGGAGCCTTTGGCGGAAAGAGAGAGATTATGGATGTGATTGCCCCTGTAGGGCCGGTTTATCAGGCGGGTACACTATCGGGAAATCCACTGGCAATGAGTGCGGGCCTCGCACAGCTTGGCGCCCTTGAAAAACATCCCGAGTATTATGTAGAGCTTGAAGAGAAAACAGATTATCTGAAGAAACATCTGATTGATGTACTGAACAGGCATGAAATTGATTACCACCTGAATCAGGTGGGATCGATGATCAGCGTCTTCTTCACAAAAGAAAAAGTGAAAGATTTTAAGGGAGCCAATACCACAGACCAGGTTTTCTTCAAAACCTTCTTCCACGAAATGCTAAAAAGGGGAATCTATCTGCCGCCATCACCATTCGAAAGCTGGTTTTTGGCAAACACACTCACCTACGAAATGCTCGATAAAACCATCGCCGCAGCTAATGATTCGATCGGCGTGATAAAAGCAGCCGGATAGCTAATTAAGATACAGCCACATTGGAGCGTCCGATAATCGGCCCTCCAATCGTGGCTTTAGGGTCGTTTGGTACTGTAAGTTGTAATAAGTCTCTATATGGCTTTCAATACCTTATCTACACATGAGGGTAAATTGTTTTTAATTTCCTTCTCCCAAAACCTAAGAATAGTCCAACCGTCTCTTTTAAGAGCTTCGTTTACTCTTAGATCGCGCTCCATGTTGCCCTCAATTTTTTTTATCCAGTATTCGCGGTTTGACTTTATTTTGCCTCTTTTTTCTTCCCAATTGTATCCATGCCAAAATTCGCCATCAACAAAAATGGCAAGTTTATATTTTCTAATTGCGATATCCGGATTGCCTGTAATATCTTGATTATTAATTCTGTATCTAACACCCCTTTTCCAAAGTGCTTTTCTTAAACGAACTTCTGGATATGTATTTTTTGATTGGATTTGCCTCATGGTATTGGACCTACTTTTGGTAGTTTTAAAACCATGTTTTGAGACAATCTCAGCCATCTTCTACTCTGCGAATTCTATTTGTTTTTGAATCTCTTTTTCATTGGTAATTTCGCTATTTAATATACTCATCACATGCTTGCCTAAATAATATCCCAGGTTTACCGGTACAGCGTTTCCAATCATCTTGTACCCATCGGCAACATTTTTGTAATGAAAAATAAAATCATCCGGAAAAGTCTGGATCCTGGCACATTCTCTAATACTTAATCGCCTGTACAAATCTTCTTTGCCTTCAACGAATTTACGTTTGTTTTCAGCAACTTTTGGCATTTTTGGTGCTTGAGGGTGTAATGGAGCATGCCTTCCACCTGCTTGAATTGTATAGGATTGTTCATTCCATGCCCGTACCCGATTTCTCGACATATAAATAGTAGAGAATCCTCCGGTCATATACTCATGGTTTGGAATAATGCAGCCTTCTCCATTAGCCTTGTTCTTATCTTTTGCCGGTAAAACAGTATCAATTAAATCTCCAATAGCCTCCTTAAGTGTGGGAGGATTTTTTACAGGCTTTGGGTATGACACTTTTAAATTTAAATCTTTTCTAAACCCTAAAAATATCACTCTCTTTCGGTCTTGAGGGGTATTAAAGTCTCTTGCATTCAATAGCTTGTAGTCCACATCATACCCGGCACGTTCAAACATTTCAAGAATATTAAGCAGTGCTTCTGAGTGGCGTTTTGATAGCATACCAGAGACATTTTCAGCCAAAAAGAATTTTGGTTTTTTATCAACTAAAATTCGAATGAACTCAAAAAACAGTTGGCCACGCGCGTCATTAATTCCTCTTAATGCTCCTGCTTCACTCCAGCTTTGGCATGGAGGGCCACCGATAATTCCATCACAATCCGGAATTGCCGAGCTATCTACATCAACAATACTATCTCTGTTTAGTACTGTATCAGGATGATTCCTCTCATAGGTCTCCCAAATAGATTTATCGTATTCATTTGCCCATAACACATTAAAGCCAGCATTTCGAAAGCCTAAATCTAAGCCCCCGGCTCCAGAAAAAAGAGATACTATTTTCATATGGTCAAATATTTGAAATTTTTAAAGTACAATTTATTCATTTTTCAGGGTTATTGAAGCTTTCAATTGTTAACATCTTTTATGCTGTATACGTTTTTTCCCGAATCTCTTCAACGCACCTCCATCACAATATTACCTTTCAAATATTAAAAAATGCAGGTTGTATCATCAGGGTGCTGCATGCCTATTTACTCCGCCTAAAGTAATGTTTTTAATTCTTTGAAAAGGCTTACTTACCAATATTTTTAACAATATGGGTGCTTGGGTGCTTTTCAATAAATCTGCAATGGGCTAACAGTGCTTCCCTAATTTCTTTATTGTTTGTTTGCTCGAAGTGCGCAATTTCAGAATGTGTGCCATAATAACTTTTGGTTTTATCATAATCGAACCGGCCAATTTTTACTTCCGGCAAATAAATGAATTGAGTAGGGGTAAAGTTTGCTGACGATAAAAAAACATCATCGTCAATTATTAAAAACTTACTATGAATATTGCTGTTTACTCTATATGCTGATTCAGCATTATTTTGAACAGCACCAGCAAATGCCTGAAATTGTTTTGTATTTGCCGGCTTACGTACATCCGGCAAACTTACTCCTTGCATTGAATACGTTTGGGAAATAAAAACTTTCTTTGCACGATTATTCTTTAAAGCTTCAAATAGAATGCCCTTTTTATTTACACTTTCACCCTCTATTTGATATCTATATTGGTATGCTGCCAAATGTTGTGCACAAATAACAATTAACTCTTTTGCTGATTTAAGCTTGGCTATAAGAAGTGATTCTATCCTGGAATTTGAGTCAAAGAAAAAGGGAGCGGAAAAAATGGACTTATCTCCCAGTACGCACTCCGTTTTTCTAATAGGATAATTGAATTCGTAGTTTTCATTTTCATCAAACTCTTTAAGTGGGATGCTGTGATTAATTAACTGTGTATAAAATTCTTTCGAAGATTGGTTTTTATTCGTTTTCCTTATGTACAAATAGTCGAACTTTCTAAGATCTCTTACTGCAAAGTTTGAAGAACTTAAAACCGTTGTAAAACTACTTTTTTCTACAATGAGCATAGACTTCACGTGCAAACTGTAAGGAAGGCTTCCTCTTGAAAAACGTCTCATTCTTTTACTTCTAACGTAAACATGCGGAAAAACATAGAACATAAAATTCTTATGCTGTTTCGAGCAGTAATCCGCGTAAATTATTTCAGCAAGAGATTTTTTACTATGGGGTTTGTTTGATTTACTTCCTCCGGCAAAACCTACTAAATGCTTTGATTTACTGCCATCATACCCTTCTAAAGGAATTGAAACTACATGAACCTTAACTCCTCTTTTGGCCAACTCTGTTAATTTCTGATAGATATACCAATTATTGAAAAGATAAAATGACACATATATAGCTGTAGCATGGCTCGATTCCAACAATTCTAACAGTTTGTTAAGCAATTCTGGGCTGCTGCCCTGTTTATAAAATTGGTTATCGGTTTTATCAGGAAATTCTTCAAAGAATATCTTTTCCATTATATAGTCGCTCCTTAAGAACTCATAATGGCATGATTCTGGCCTGCACCGATAAAGGTTACCCAAGAAAAACAGAGCCATTTTTTTCCTTCTCTAACCCACTGCTCCATCCATTTCTTTAGGT
>SLLL01000227.1 GCA_007134085.1 Balneolaceae bacterium | reverse complement strand
CTCTGTATCTTTCCGTAAGCGAACCACCAATATCTACATATCTCGGCAGCAGTGCAGAGGTATAGTTAGTATCGCGGTTGGTTCTGTAATCGAGCCCCCAAAGTGATCTGAATGAGAGATTCTCCATAAAACGATACACACCGGTTATACTACCTCTGAACTGGCGTGTAGATGTACGCCTGATGTTTTCATTTAATTGCTGAATCAAATTTATTCTGATAAAATCATTATGATTATATCCGCCATCTTCGGTAAAAATAGCATCAATCGGGCGCTGAGTATACCCGCCGTGGAACGGGCTGGTGATGTTTGCACTACCAGCTCGCAAGCCATTCGCTGTAGAACTGGCCACGCTCAATCTTGTAGCAACAGTAAACCGATCACTGAACGAATGGTCAATATTCGACCGGAATCGTAAACTGGTAAAATCACTTGCCAAAACAGCCCCTTCCTCGTAATCGTACGCTCCTGAAAGAAATATTCGTGTATTTTCAAGACCCGCCGAAGCCGATAAATTGAACTGATTTAAAGCACCTGCACGTGTAAAGGCATCCTGCCAGTCGTACGTAGGAGCAGTGGCAGGGTCGCCGAAGCGGTCAATAGCACGCTGTAAACTAACTTCAGGATCACGACCGCGATCAAGCTCACGATTCACAAATCCCTGAATCATGGTTTCGGTCCATGTTGGGCCATCCATAATATCAAGTGGTTTAGGCTGCTCATTGTATCCAATCTGGGTTGATACGTTAATTTGAGTCTGCCCTCTTTGCGCCTGTCTTGTTGTAATCAAAACCACGCCGTTGGCACCCTGCGCACCATAAAGTGCTGTTGCAGAGGCATCTTTCAGCACTTCAATGCTTTCAATATCGTTCGGGTTGATGGATGCCAGGGCATTATCAGGCACATTAACTGATGTATGGTCTGTACGTACCTGCACACCATCTATAATGTAAATTGGCGCATTAGAAGCATTTATAGAACCAATACCACGGACTCTCACCAATAATCCACTACCTGGCTGCCCGCTTGCATGGCTTACAAGCACCCCACTCATTCGTCCCTGTAATGCCTGGTCGGGCGACTGAATCAGCGCTTCCTGAAATTCAGCTCCTTCAAGCCGGGTTAGAGAGCCTGTTGGCAAGCTGCGCTGCCTGATGGAGTAACCGGTCACCACAATCTCATCCAGGAGAAGCCTGTCGCGCGCCATTGTTAGCTCCAGGTTGAGTTCTTCATTTGCAACAATGGTAAACTGGCGCATTTTAGTTTCGTAACCAACCGATGTTATCCTTGCGGTATAGTCGCCTTCAGGAATACCTGTTATTTCAAAAAATCCATCAATATCTGCTACATCGCCTCTTTCCAGTTCGGTGATGTACACCGTTGTACCCACAAGAGGCTCGCTGTTTGCTGCATCCAGAATACGCCCGCGAAGTGTACCTGTATTGGAAGGAAGTTCCCGCGGAGTTAAAATCAGCTGTCCGGAGTCAGAAATATAAAAATGAATACCGGCTTCCCTGGTTACTTCATGCAGTGCCTCAAGTAAATTAACTCCCTGCAGGTTTTTCGTAACTCTGATGTTTTGATCGAAGCTGCTTCTGTTAAAATTCAGATCTAATGAGCCTTTCTCTGCAAGTTCTGCTAATGCTTCAAGAAGAGGAGTATCATTAAAGTTAATATGAATCGTAACACCAAGGTTTGGCATTGAGCTTACCTGCATCATGTTGCTGCTCAGGAAATCTTCTGCATATACATTAGATTGCGCTTCTGCCTGACCAATACTGAAAAGCATAATCACCGAAAGCAGATATGCAGCGATTTTTCCGGAGGTTCGCTTACGAACGGCCCTGCATCTGTTTATTGTGGATTTCATAATTGTTACCCGACTTACTGTTGTTTTGATTGATGTGTTATTGTTTACCTTCTACCGTAAAATCAATTCCATGCGTAATGGATGTGAACCGGAGTATTTCATCCAGCGACTCGTTTCTGTAGCGAGCCGTTACGGGATCGTTTATTGTTGAAGAATCTTCGATGCTTATTTTCACATTAAAGTGAAGTTCAAGCTGTTTGATTGCGTCTTCGAGTGGTGTTTCTTCGAAAACAATCATCTGGTCTTTCCAACCCAAATACTGATTGATATTTGCCTGTGTGGCCGGGCCGGGAGCTTCATTTTTGCTGACCAATGAATATTCGCCGGCGTTAAGAATTGTATTTTCGGTTATTTCAGGATTGGACGAACCCACAGATACCCTGCCCGACTGAACTGCAACTACGGATTCATTCCTATTTTCCCAGGCGCGAATGGCGAAAGAGGTGCCCAATACGTGGACCCTTGCTGTGGCGGTTTCCACAATAAACTCAAGGCTATCTGATTCAGCAACTTCAAAAAAGGCTTCTCCGCGAAGATTTATTTCACGAGAATCTTTACCAAAGCCTCCATCAATGTACACTCTGCTGGATGCATTCAGCATAACCCTGCTACCATCGCTAAGCCTGAACGCCTTCTGTTCACCGGCTTCCGTTTCAATTATTGTGCTTCTGTCTGCCTCTACAACAATCTTCTCTTCTGAGGGATAGAAGTTTGTGAACACATAAAATGATAGCCCGGCAGCAACAAGAATCACTGCAGCAGCTTTTATCCAGATACCGGATCTGGCCGGACGTTTGTGTTCAAATTTTCTTAAGGTAGGTTTTCTATGAACAGCCGGTTTGCCATCCATTACTGCCCTGAACTTCTCAAGAGCTTCTTCTGTGTTGTAGCTGAATTTTTGCCTAATCTCTACTTCGTAAATGTCACGATACGTTTCGAATGTTTTTCTGTTTTCTTCAGACTCTTCCAGCCAACGCTCCAATACTTTTCTCTCACCAGGTGAAGCTTCACCTGCCAAATAACGGTGTATATTTTTTACTTCCACGTTGCGTCTTCAAAAAATTAATGTTGATTACGCTTATAAAGACGGCCGGGAATTGTCTTACCCTGAAATTATTTTTCTTTTTTTTAGGAAAGGTATCTTTTTCTATTGATTAGAAGATCATAAGAATAGATATAACAACATCTTGATGGAGTGGTTTTTTTAAGGAAGAAAAATTGCCAGAAGAGGAAGCATTTTCAAGTCAACCTCACGTTCCAGTTTTGACCGTAGTTGTTTTAGCGCCTTTGTCATTCGTGATTCTACCGTTTTAACGGAGATATCAAGTACCTGCGCAATTTCTTTGTAGGTGAGCCCATCTCTTCGGTGTAGCAGGTACACCATTTTAGCATCTTCAGGAAGATTTTCAACCTCAGCACGAACTTTTCTGATCAGGCGTACAGTTGATTCCGTATCTCCCGGCTGTGCTGATTGATACAACTGCTTAATTTGCTCCTGATATTTTTCGCGAACGTCTTTGTGTTTACAAATATCCAGCGAGCGATTTTTAACAGAGCGGTACAGGTACGATTTAATGTTCATGGAAACATCCAGCTCTGATCTGGTTTGCCACACGTTTGCAAATACATCCTGTACAGCTCCCTCAGCATCTTCTTTTGATTTTAATACGATAAAAGAAAATTCGCACAGTGATTCGTAGGTGGACAGAAAGAGCGACTCAAACGCCTTTTTGTTACCCTCCTTAAGCTTTAATAAAAAAGACTGATCAAATTTCATCGGTGCTGAGCAAAGAGAATTGCACCTTAGATTGGTGCTTGGATAATTGAACTCATAACATAAGCTTATGAACCGAGCCTAATATTACCAAATTGGTAAAACTGCCAAGAATCTTATCTTGCACGTGTAATCTAATTCATTCACACGAGAAAGTTCAGTATAAATTGCATGTTAGTTTGATGAAACCGTTTCCAATTCATCAAACCGCAGTAATTTTTACCTCTCTCAGTTTTAAAAGGCATCATGTCTAAAATAATATGATTAGAAAAGCTTCAGATAAACGTAAAGTTATCCCTCATAAATCATCTTTCGGGCCATGCCTCCATCAATAATCAGATTCTCTCCCGTTATGAAATTATTCTCGGGATTGCACAGAAACATGCAGGCTCGTGCAATATCATCCGGCTTCCCCACTCTTTGAGAGAAATGTTGCTTGTGATCTATCTCTCTGAGCTTGTTATAGTTTCCGGTGTGAATCCAGCCGGGGCTAATCGCATTTACCGTGATCTTACATTCCGCCAGTGATGCGGCCATGGCATGGGTTAATGCCAGCAGGCCTCCCTTTGATGCCGCGTAAGCCTCAGACCCGGGTTCCGACATAAGCGCCCTTGTTGATGCAATATTTATGATTGAGCCACCACCAGCTTTTTTCATATATGCTGAAGCGTGTTGAGAACATAGGAAAGCAGCCCTCAGATTTGTATTCAACACACGATCCCACTCCTCAACTGTCAGTTCACCAAATGGTTTAAATTCGGAAATTCCGGCATTGTTAATCAGGCAGTGTACGGTTCCCCACTCTTTATCTATCTCATCAAACAGTGAGCGGACTGATTCGGGGCTTGCCACATCTGTTTCAACAAATAATGCTTTTCCGCCACTCGTTGTAATTTCATTTGCGAGCCTTTCACCCGCACTCCCGTCCATATCAGCAATCACAACCTTCGCTTTGCTCTCTGCAAACTGTTTCACAATGGCCAGGCCAATTCCATTTGCGCCGCCGGTTACTACTACAATCTTTTCTGAAAATGTCATGTCATTCTGATTTTTTGATTGCGCTTCTACTGTAAATCATTGAAAGCCAATTATCAATTGATGTAACAATCTATCAAAGCATTGACTTATAGCTGAATAAATATCTAAAAAGCTTAATGCAAAGTTAACAATTGCTTTACTCACACCGCTTTTTTCACAGCTAAATTTTGCAATTCAATACAATACCGGGATGTAGTGATATTGGTCTATTCTTACATAAAACGTGACTCAATCTTCCTCCTCCTCACATTTGTTTGAATGATTAATAAACTAATAATTAATAATTGCTTGTGCTATGCAAAAAACATACAAATGAAATGGCACCGTTCTGTTAGTATTCTTCTCTTTTCGGTGTTTGGCTTCGTGTTTCTGTTAGCTGAAAATACAGCTATTGCTCAAAGCGGAAACAGTAACAGCCAAACAGTTGAAGGAACAGTAAGCGACGCAGAAACGGGTGAACTTTTGTTCGGGGTAAATGTAATTGTAAAAGATTCTCAATCCGTTACAGGCTCAATAATTGGTACACAAACCAATGCTAATGGCTTTTTTAGCCTGAATGTACCGGAAGAGCTAAATACATTAATCTTCACCTACATTGGCTATCAAAGCCAGGAAGTTGAAATTGATGGAAGAGAAACCATTGATGTAGCCCTGATACAGGATATTGCAATGCTGGATGAAGCGGTTGTTGTGGGTTTTGGTACACAGCGCCGGGTTAATTTATCGGGTGCGGTTGATCAGATTAATATGCGCCAGCTTGAGGGGCGTTCTATCTCGAATGTAACCCAGGGCTTACAGGGCATGGTGCCCAACCTGAACATAGATTATGTTGAAGGCGCACCCGGAACTGAGCCACGAATTAATATCCGTGGATTCACATCCATTAATGGCGGTGAGCCGTTGCTTATTATTGATGGCATTCCGGCCGAAAAGCGCGATCTTAATCGCCTTGATCCAATGGATATTGCAAGCATCTCTGTTCTGAAAGATGCCTCATCTGCTGCAATATATGGTGCCCGTGCCGCTTTTGGTGTACTGTTGATCGAAACCAAACGAGGTTCCCAGCCCGGCATGAATGTAAACTTCTCCTCCCGCACCTCATTTGACAGGCCAACCATTCTTCCGGATAAAGTTACCGACCCCTACACATACATGCGCTGGCAGGATATGAGTACCAGCGCAACCCCTTGGAACTACATCAACTTTGATGACGACATGTACGAATGGGCACGCCAGCGGTCAGACAATCCAAACAACACGCCTGCTGTGCGGGATAACCCAAACAACCCGGGCCAATGGCAGTATATGGGTGATCAAAACTGGACCAACTATTTCCTTGACGACTTCGGCGTTTCTAACAACAACACACTTAGTTTAGATGGTTCAACAGAGAGCTCACGTTTCTATCTTTCCGGTTCTATGGATGATCAAACCGGAGCACTTCAACTGGCTGAAGACCGCTTTGAGCGATGGAGTGTAAGAAGTAATGTGGAGTATGATGCTTTTGACTGGCTCACAGTTGGCAACAGAACCAACATAGCCCGAAGTGAACGTATAATGCCTTCACGAATGAGCACCGACACATGGACAATGTGGGAGTTTTATGACCTTGAGCCAATGGCATGGGATATGAATCCTGATGGAAGCTGGGCAAATACCAGTGTAGGCCACCTTGCTGCAAGGTTAACTGAAGGTGGAAATTCAAACGACAGATATCAAAATTTCCAGACTACATTTACGGCACGTTCCAATGTTTACAGAGATATGGTTACGCTTAACGCAGATTACACCATTCGAAGTGAAAACCGGAACTGGAACTGGGATGAGCGCCGTTACCGTGTTGGCTACGGGCCGGATGATATTCGTGAGCTTGGAAATACGCGGGTATGGCGAAACAGAACCACATTCGATTATCAGATTTTGAATATTTATGCCAACCTGAATTACAATTTCAGCAGGCATCAATTCAGCTCTATACTCGGTTACAACCAGGAGAAAAGTGATGAATATCAAATCATCAGTGATGTAGCAAATGTTATCTCATCCAACCTGCCGTCTTTGTCTCTTTCTCTTGGCGACCCAAGTACGACAGACCGTTATCGCGGCTGGGCAGTTCAGGGAGTATTTGGCCGGCTGAATTATATCTTTGATGACAAATATATCTTTGAGTTCAACGGCCGTTACGATGGTTCATCCCGCTTCCCAAGCGACAGCCGCTGGGGTTTCTTCCCATCTGGGTCCTTTGCATGGAGAATTGACCAGGAAAACTTTATGGACCGATTCTACTGGATGGATATGCTTAAAGTACGCGCTTCTTACGGTACGTTAGGTAATCAATCTGTAGCTGTTTTCGGGCACATTCCCTCAATGAATGCCAGCCCTACCAATTACCTGATCGATAATTCCCGTCAGCTGCAAATCTCTGCACCACCGCTTGTTTCTGATAATTATTCATGGGAACAGGTTACTACACGTAACCTTGGTGTAGATATTGACATTTTAGGAAATCGTTTGATGGCCTCGTTTGATGCCTACATCAGAGACACTAAAGGAATGCTAACTCTTGGCAGGGAACTGCCAGCAGTGCTTGGAACATCAGAGCCGAACGAAAATGCAGCCGATCTCGAAACCAAAGGTTGGGAGTTTGCACTTCACTACCGTGATAATCTTGAGATTTTTGGTGAAAGAGTATTCTTCGGTGCACGCTTTACCCTCGCCGACAGCCGCTCATTTATCACTAAGTTCGATAATCCTGAGCGTTTCCTGAATCAATATTATGTTGGTCAGGAAATTGGTGAAATCTGGGGTTTACGTTACCTCGGCCTTTTCCAGAGTGAAGAAGAAATTGCAAATCACGCCAACCAAAGTGACATCGTGCCATGGGGAGCGCTAAATATTGTACCGGGGTGGCCTAAGTTTGCCGACCTTAATGGCGATGGATTTGTGCGGGTAGGTAATACTGTTGACGATCCGGGCGACCTTACCATTATTGGAAACAGCCAGGCAAGGTATCGATTTGGCTTCAACTTCGACTTTGCGGTTCGAAACGTGGACGTTCGGGCATTCTTCCAGGGTGTTGGTAAGCGCGATTTCTTCCCTCAACATTACCTATTCTGGGGTTTCTATCAGCAGCCATACTCAGGCGGTTACACTCACCTGATGGATTTCTACAGAGCAGCTGATGATTCAGCCGAGATGATGAGCCGCCACTCTCAGGCCTATATTGATGCAGGTATGGCAAATGCCAATACTGATGCACGTTTCCCTGTTTTGCAGGCATGGCAGCGCGACGTTAATACATCCGGCCTCGGAAATATTCCTGATGACAATTTCTTGCTGGATGCTTCATATCTCCGGCTGAAAAACCTCACAATTGGCTACACACTGCCAAGAGGCCTTCTCAGTACGCTTGGAATCACAAACTTTAGAGTTTATCTGAGTGGTGAAAATCTCTTTGAATGGTCTGAAGTGTCTGACATCATCGACCCGGAAGCCATTACGGATGATGGTTTTGGCTACCGGTATCCTTTCCAGAGAAGATACTCCATTGGCGTTAACATCAATTTCTAATCTGTTTATTAGGTAACAACCATGAAAAAAATACTTGCTTTTACAGCACTGTTGCTTGGAACCCTGTTTTATCAGGGGTGTAGCGACAACTTCCTGAATGTTAACCCACAGACGGAAATTGGCCGCGAAAACTTCTTTAATTCCGCTGATGACCTCGATATGTATCTGAATAGCCTGATCAACTGGATTGGTTTTTCTGCCATCTACATTGAACAGTCTGATGATGCCACTACTTCCGGTAATGCAGAATTCATGACAATCATGCGGAATGATGTAACCTCACGGCAAATAACCGGAGGCTGGAATTGGGGCAGGCTCAGAAATATTAACTACTTCCTCGAAAATTTTGATAACGCCGATCTTTCAGAATCTGCGCTGAATCATTATGAGGGAGTTGCAAGATTCCATCGTGCACGATTCTACATGGAAATGGTACAGCGTTTTGGTGATGTGCCCTGGTACGATAAGGTACTTGGAACAGACGACGAAGACCTGTTTAAGGCCCGTGACCCCCGACAATATGTGATCGACAGAATTTTTGAAGATTACGCATTTGCTGCAGAGCACGTTCGCCACTCTGTACCCACGGGTGCCGTTAGCAACATGGCAGTTCGCACCTACATGGCCCGCCACGCCCTGCACGAAGGTACGTTCAGGAAATATCATGACTACCTTGGCCTGCCTTATGAGCGATTCCTGCAAATTGCCCGGGATCAGTCAAAATATGTGATGGATAATGGCGGTTTTGCCCTCCATAATACCGGAAATCCGCAAGCTGACTACGCTGCACTTTTCAAGAGTACCGATCTTCAGGGCAACCCGGAGGTTATTCTTCTGAACAGAAGCATAGACGGTGAACGCAACAGTGGCTGGGGAAATACAGGTTTTGGCCATTTTGAGCAATCCCACACCAAAGCTATGGTTCAAACCTATCTTATGGCAGATGGCAGCTATCTTTCAAGCCAGCCTAACTGGCAGGAACTCTCATTTGTAGAAGAGTTTCAAAATCGTGATCCACGTTTACGTCAATCCTTCACCTATCCGGGCTGGGTTTTGGAAAATCCAAGTACTGTTGCACAAGGCACAGCAGGCCAGCCTTACATTCAGCAGATGAGCCAAAATTTTACCGGGTATCACACCCTTAAATGGTTCATCAATAATCCAAGTGCATCCTATCGCAACAACATTGATGTACCCGTGTTAAGATATGCAGAGATTCTCCTGATTTACGCTGAAGCACGAGCTGAACTCGGTGAAATAACCCAGGGTGATTTGGATATGTCCATCAATCTTTTGCGGGATCGCGCAGGCATGCCTTTCCTAACTGTTACACCGCCGGTTGATCCCGTAATGCAGCAGCGCTACCCGAATGTAAACTCACCGGTTTTACTGGAAATTCGCCGGGAGAGAAGGGTTGAGCTATTCAATGAGCGCCACCGTTTTAACGATGTGATGCGTTATCGTGCAGGCCACCTTTTTGAAGAACTTCCCAAAGGGCTCTACTTCAGCGGGCTTGGCACTCACGACTTAACCGGTGATGGCATCCCGAATGTTAAGCTCATTCCTTACACCGAATCCATCCCACAATCGGAAGATCGTGAACGTAACGAGCTTGGGCAGACACTTATCTATTACCGCGCCGGGCCTTATGGGTCTGATTCCCAGGTATGGCTGGAGCACGGAGACCACGGTGTTATCCTCGCACGGGATGATATGGGTACATTCCAGGATCCTAAGCACTATTACCGCCCAATACCTGATCGCCACGTGCAGATCAACCCCAACCTTACTCAAATATTCGGTTGGCAATAAATTTTTCCAAATAACAGGCAAGGCTCCACTCCCGATAAGAGTGGAGCCTTTTTTAAATTGACATTATGGATAGAAAACAATGGATTAAACAGAGCAGCATGGCTGCGGCTGCAGTAGCAGGGATGCCGGCTCTTCTCAAAGAAAAAAAGGTTAAAAAAGCCAAACCGATATTAACTGTAGCTCATATTACGGATGTCCACATTCGTCCCGGAGAAAATGTACCGGAGCGGTTCAATAAGTGTATCGATCAGATAAAAAAGCATAATATTGATTTTGTATTAAATGGAGGAGATACCATTCTTGCTGCCGATTACGATAACATAACCCGCGAACAAGTACTTGCACAGTGGGAAGCGTGGGATGAGTGCATCAAAAACTTTGGCTCTTTGCCGGTTTACAGCTGCCTTGGCAACCATGATATGTGGTGGGCGGCACCAAATCAACAAGATGAAATGTATGGGAAGAGCTACACCGTAAAACGTCTTGGTGTGCCTAAGCGTTATTACTCTTTCTCCAAGGCGGGGTGGACATTTTTCATACTTGATGGAAATAACCCCGGCATCACACTGGATGAAGAGCAAAAAGCGTGGTTTAAAAATGAATTGGAACTACTTCCTGATGGCCAATCCGTACTTCTGATGTCTCACCATCCTATTCTTACAGTGACAGGAAAATTTTATCCTGACGACCAGCACTCCGATGCACATGAGCTGGCACTGCTCTTTTATGAGCACAGAGAAAAGGTAAAATGCTGCATTAGCGGGCACATGCATCTTTTAGATGATGCTACTTATAATGGCACAAGGTATTTTTGTAATGGTGCTGTTAGCGGATATTGGTGGGGGGATGGAAATGAACGCTCAGCCGGGCGCGGTTACTATCACCAAACACCTCCGGGTTATGCCATACTTAAGCTATATGAAAACGGTGTTGTGGAGAGAGAATATCATCCTCATCATGTTTAAATCAACCTTTCAATTATACACGTTATGAAATCTTTAATCACAGTTTTCGCTCTGCTTATCAGTTCACTTTTTATTCTGGCTGCATGCGAAACGGCAACCGAACCCGAACAGAAAGCCATTTTCATCATCGTGGATGGTATCTCTGCCGATATCCTCGAAAGCACGGACACACCAAATATTGACAGAATTATTGCTGACGGCAGTTATACGCGCGGCTGGCTTGGGGGTATTGCGGGGGAGTACTCTCAATCGCCAACTATTTCAGCGGTGGGCTACAATCACGTGCTTACCGGTGTATGGTCTAACAAGCACAATGTGTACACCAACGAAGTTGAAGAGCCAAACTACAACTACTGGAACATATTCAGGCTGTTTAAACATCATCACCCCGAAAAACCGGTTGCGGTTTACAGCTCGTGGATAGATAACCGCCTTAAACTTGTGGGTGACGGACTTGCCGAAGCCGGTGGCATTTCTATAGACATCCATTACGATGGGTTTGATGTGGATACCCTTGCTTTTCCCCACGATTACGGATTTGTTCAAAAGATTGATGAACACGTATCGCAGAAAGCAGGCGAAAGCCTTCGTAAAGATGCACCCTATCTCTCGTGGGTTTATCTGTGGTACCCCGATGACACCGGACACACATACGGCGAGTTTGAAGAGCACATCGCCTCGGTTAAAGTTGCCGATGAACAGATTGGCCGTATCTACGATGCCGTCCGCTACCGCATGGATAACCATAATGAGGATTGGCTCTTCATTGTTACAACCGATCATGGCAGGCGATTACCGGATGGCAGGGATCATGGCGGCCATTCCGGCCGCGAACGCACCATTTGGTTTGTAAGCAACCAGGCAGAGATGAATGCGGTGTTTCACGATGGATTCCCTCCCGTTACAAGCATCTATCCCACCATTGCCCGGCACCTTGGCCTTACGCTTTCAGCTGATCACGAAAAAGAGCTGGACGGCATACCGTTGATTGGCAATGTTTCCATAAGCGATCCTAAAATCACTTTTCACCGTGAAGATGGAATCATTCAGCTTGAATGGAGAGCCTGGGAGCAGGAAGGAGATGTGCAGATTCACATTGCCACCACAAATCATTTTCATACAGGAGGCAGCGATGAATATACCCACATCAAAACGGTTCCCCTTACTGCCGAAAGCGCTGAAATTGATGTTCAGGATATGCCCTCTGATTTTTACAAAATAGCCTTAGAAGCTCCACACAACACCGTAAACCGCTGGGTTGTGGTGAATAACGAGTAGTCTAAGTTTGCTTTATAGCTTCAGCTCGATTGTAATAACCTGAGTTCGATTAATAAATTTCACATGAAAAAGTCTCCCCTAACAAGGGGAGATCTAGAGGGGTGTTTATGAGATTTTGCTAAAATCAGGTGAACATCCCCCTGTTTCCCCCTTTTATAAGGGGGACTATTGAAAATCAATTTATTAATCGAACTCAGGTTATTAAGTAGTGTCTGAAAGTGATAAACCATTAGCCTAGATTCAGGGTGAAGTAAAGACCCGCCTTTTTCTGCAGATGCCAGAATAAAAGCTGGTTTTCTGTTAAGAAGGCTTCAAAAAGGTGATCTGTTGGATATGCCGGATTCCTGAGCGATGCCAACCTCTTAAATAATTGCCCTGAACTCCGGATTGATTGTTCTTGAGTTGAGAGTGTTGTACCAAAATTCAGGTTTATAGCTGATTCAGTGCTTCAATTTTCTCCGGTTGCCCGGTATCTTCATAAAAACGGGTAACCCTGCCTAATGCATTTTTGGTTTGGTGATTGTCATCTCCAAAAAGATCCCTGAAAATCTGATAGCTCCTCAGATAATATTCTTCTGCTTTTTCATTCTCGCCGGTTAGTTTATGTACGTAGGCAATGGCAAGGGCACTGTAAGCCGTTTCGGGATGGTTTTCACCGTAAACAACGACTTCGATTTCCAAAGCGCGGTGGTAATATTCAAGGGCCAGATCATACTTTTCCTTGTTACGGAGTGTGGCTGCAATATTTCCATATGATTGAGCCACATGATGACTTTCGCTACCAAAGAGTTCCATTCTTTGGGCGAGTGCTACCCGGTGTAGTTCTTCTGCCTCGGTTAATTTACCCTGGTTGTCAAGACTGTTGGCCAGATTGTTGATAATCACCGGAATTACCGGGTTACTATCATCAAAAAAATCTGTATAAATTTGCAGGGCTTCCCGGGATAATCGTTCGACTTCCAGATACTGACGCTGACCAAACAGAAAATTTGAATAATAGATGAGGGCATTTGCAGTATGCGGATGATGATCACCGCGAATTTTCCTGGCTGTTTCAACACTCAGCACATGATATCTTTCGGCTTCTTCGGTGTTTCCTAATGCAGAATTTACATTCCCCATGTTTGCCAGATAGTTGATTAACCGCGGATGATCGTCACCCAGATTCGTTTTTATATATGAGACAGCATCCTGGAAAAGTTCTTGGGCCTCCTCATATCTGGTGGTGGCGAGATAAATCATGCCAAGACTGTTTTTAAGGGATGCAGCCTCCATGGCAAGATCGGGATCATCCGAACTTTGTTCTTCATAAATGGCAAGGGCTTCGCTGTACAAGTCTTCGGCCTTCTGAAAGTTGCCCTGTCTCTGATTCAAAAAACCCAATAGCTGAAGCGTTGAAGCAATGTCGGGGTGATTCTGGCGAAGATTGGCACGCCGGATAAGCAAAGCGGCCGAAAGACTGGAATCGGCAGCTACGAAATTCCCATTCTGTATCTGAACATTCCCCAATTGATGGTAAT
>SLLL01000191.1 GCA_007134085.1 Balneolaceae bacterium | reverse complement strand
TGATGCCCATGTTTGGCCTGCACGATTTGGGGGATGACAATCTAATCTACCCATCCTCAAATTTTCCGAGAGGAGGGAATATGATGATCCGCAAAACAGTGTTCGATGCTTTCGGGTATTTTGATACCACACTGGGGCGCACCGGCAAGGAACTTCTTGGAAGCGAAGAGAAAGCCTTTTTTGAGCGGATACGAAAAAACGGAGTAGAGCTGCACTACTGGGCTGAGATGGAGCTTACGCACAGAATTGGTTATAAGCGCCTGGAGAGAGATTATCTCGAAAAGCAGTCTGTGGGAATTGGCAAAAGCGAACGCCTGCGCCTTGAGGGGCAGCCTGTGGAGGCCGCTAAAAAGTTTGCTGTTGAACTGCTCAAGTTTGTCTGGAGTATTGTACTTTCGGCCGGATATTATCTGAGCGGTAATTCAAAAGCAGCAAAATTCATACTGCAATTCAGGGTTTGGGTGCTGCGCGGGTTTTTGCAGAAGTACCATTCCTGATAATGCACGGTGTGCAAACCAATCTTCAATAGAAGTTGCAAAACCCGTACCATTCAGCCTACATTAATCATACAAAACAAGAAAATTAACGGGTTGTAAGTTTGGGTATCATTGTACGCCAGAGTATTTCCAATACCATTATCTCTTACATAGGGATAACTCTTGGTTTTGTGCTGACCATTCTGCTCTATCCGCACATTCTTACGCCTGAGGAGTATGGCCTTACCCGTGTTCTGATCTCCGCAGCATACATCAGCTCGCAGTTTGCACATTTTGGCCTGCACAATGTTGTAATTCGGTATTACCCGTTTTTCAAAAATGCCAACCCCGATCAGCACGGATTTTTATTCTGGCTGATGAGTATACCAATTATTGGCTTTCTTCTGTTCACAGCAGTCTATCTTCTCGCGGGCGATCTAATCATAAACGTATATGCCGGCCGCTCCCCGCTCTTTGTTGAGTATTATCTATGGGTGATTCCCCTCACGCTCTTTATTCTCTACTACGACATTCTGAACAATTACCTGCGCTCGCTTCGCGATTCTACAACAGGCTCCATCGCCAATGAGGTAATCCAGCGAATACTCGCCATCGGATTGCTTGGGATATATTTCTTCGGGTTCATTTCCATCGTGCAGTTCATCACACTTTTTGTGTTCAGCTATATTTCTCAGCCCCTTATCATCGGTTATCAAATCTGGAAAAAGCGGGAGTTTAAACTGATACCCGATCTCTCCATCATTCGCACATCACTCGTAAAGGGTGTGGCAAAATATAGTGTTTACTCTATGTTGGGTGGCTTTACCACCGTAATTGTGTGGAATGTGGATGTGATTATGCTCGGCTCTATGGCAGGCCTCGATCAAACCGCAGTCTATGCCATTGCATTCTATGTGGCTTCGATCATAACCATCCCTCAGCGGTCTATAGAGAAAATTGCAGGCCCGCTTCTGGCGGCGTTCATCAAAAATAAAGAGTGGACAGAAGTAGATTCTATCTATAAAAAAACTTCGCTGAACCAGGTTATTCCCGGCTTGCTCTTTTTCGGTTTGATCTGGATTAATCTCGAACTGCTCTTTCTCATCATGCCGGAGTTCTATGCTGCGGGTAAATGGGTTGTGTTCATAGTAGGCATCGGGAAGTTGATCGTGATGGTTTCCGGTGCGAATGGATTGATTCTGATCAACTCAAAACATTATAAAATTAGTTTTTATACAAATATTCTTCTGGTGTTGGTTACTGTTGTGGCCAACTATCTTCTGATACCTGTCTATGGAATTGAGGGCGCGGCCATAGCAACTGCGCTGGCTCTTTTTACACACAATGTGGTAAAGTGGTTTTACCTGTTGATTCGCCAAAATTTACAGCCTTTTTCTTTGGTAACGCTTTTCGTGGTGGCATCAGGGGCTATTTCCATATACATTTGTTATGCAATTATTGATACCGGGAATGTTTGGGTGAATGTGCCTTTAAAATCTGTACTGTTTGTCTTGTTCTTTATGGGGCCAATATTCTATCTGAACATATCACCCGATTTAAATAACCTTCTGAAAAGCTTCTACCACAAATGGAAAAAATGAAAGCTCTGCTTGTTGATGACAGCAACCAGGAATCTGTGATGATTCTCGGTGACTGTCAAAAACCTGAACCTGCTGCTCACGAACTGCTTGTAAAAATTGAGGCCACAGCATTGAACCGGGCCGATTTGATGCAGAAAGCAGGAAAATATCCACCGCCAAAAGGAGTAACGCCTATTCTTGGCCTCGAAATGGCTGGAATTGTTGAAAAAGTTGGGAAAGATGTTGAGGGTTTTGAAGCAGGAGATAGCGTATTTGGGTTACTGCCAGGCGGCGGGTATGCGGAATATTGCGTTATTCATGCCGGCCATGCTATGAAAATTCCAGATGGTATTTCGTTTGAAGAGGCAGCCGGAATTGCTGAAGTATTTTTAACAGCTTATCAGGCGGTGATTTGGCTGGGCGAACTCGCTCCGAAAGAAACGATTTTGATTCACGCCGGCGCAAGCGGAGTGGGAACTGCAGCTATTCAGTTAGCCAGAGAGTTGAAGCTGGCAAGAATTATCACTACTGCGGGCAGTGAAGAAAAGTGCTCGTTAACTGCAGGGCTGGGTGCGGATCTTTGCATGAATTACAAGGAAGAAAATTTTGCCGATTCTCTCGAAGAAACATTCGGCAAAAACTGTGTGGATGTGATTATCGACTTTGTAGGTTCTCCATACTGGGATAAGAATATGCGCATTTTGGGGATGGATGGCCGGTTGATATACCTGGCGATACTTGGCGGGGCAAAGGTAGAAAAAATGAGCCTTGTACCCATTTTAAGAAAACGTTTAACTGTTCGTGGATCCACACTGCGCAACCGCGATGATGAGTATAAAACAAGGCTCACAAAGGCATTTCACAACGATGCGGCAGAGCTGTTCAAGCATAACAGAATGAAACCTGTGATAGATACCATTTTTGATTGGGAAGATGTAGAGGAAGCCCATAGCCGGATGGCTAATAACCTCAACGCAGGCAAAATTATACTTACAGGGATGTAATTTTCTTATGGGATCAAAAGAATCATCACCCATCGGTATTTTTGATTCGGGGATAGGAGGGCTTACCGTTGCAAAAGCTGTGATGGAGGCATTGCCGGCAGAAGATATTATCTACTTTGGGGATACGGCAAGGGTTCCGTACGGTATCAAATCAAAAGAGACCATTCAGAAATATTCGGCTGAAATCACCCGGTTTCTCGTCAGCATGAACGTGAAAATGGTGATTATTGCCTGCAACTCGGTTTCTGCAGTAGCGAAAGAAGTTGTAACTGAGGCTGCAGGCGAACTGCCCGTGCTGAACGTAATTGATGCCGGCACAAAAGCGGCAATACAAACCGGGAAAAATCAAATCGGGGTTATCGGGACGCTGGCTACGGTAAATTCCGGTGCATATAAAAGAGAGTTGCTGAAACGGGATGACTCATTGATTATAAAATCAAAAGCATGCCCTATGCTGGTTCCACTTGCTGAAGAAGGCTGGACCGATAACGAGGTAGCTTTGAAAACGTTATCGATCTACTTAAACGGGTTCAAAAACAACGGT
Source organism: Balneolaceae bacterium (assembly GCA_007134085.1). Classification (GTDB taxonomy): domain Bacteria; phylum Bacteroidota; class Rhodothermia; order Balneolales; family Balneolaceae; genus Rhodohalobacter. The sequence continues at coordinate 10,375 of SLLL01000191.1, read as the reverse complement.
GTGGAAGCGTTGATTCTTGGCTGTACGCATTATCCACTCTTTAAGAGTTCCATCAAAAAAGTATTTGATGATCGGGATATCGAAATTATCGATTCTGCCGATGCCGTTGCGAGGGCAGCCCGGTCAAGACTGAAAAAAACCAGTATGCTAAATACACAAGACAAATCCGGAAATCTGAGCTGCTTTGTGAGCGATCATCCACAGCGGTTCAGAGAGCTGGCGGAGCGGTTTTTAGGTAGGGAAGTCCCGGATATTTACATTAAACATCTTCAGGAATAGATGGGAGAAAAGCTACCATCTCTGGCAGTGATTGGGGCAGGTGCAGCAGGTTATTTCACTGCAATAAACTGTGCCGCATTGATGAATGGCCGTGCCCGAATTGTTCTTTTTGAGAAGGGAAGGGAGGTTCTTTCCAAGGTGCGAATTTCAGGCGGTGGGCGGTGTAATGTTACCCATAACTGTTTTGATGCCGAGCAACTATCAGAAGCATATCCGCGCGGCAGACGAATGCTGAGATGGAGTTTTGAGCAGTTTGGCCCCGCAGATACTGTAAAATGGTTTGAAGAGAGAGGGGTAAAGCTAAAGGCAGAGGAAGACGGGCGTATGTTCCCGGTAACAGACAGCTCAGAAACGATCATACGGTGCCTTACCTCGGAAGCGAAAAAGTACGGCGTTCAGGTTCGTACAAAATCATCCGTTCAGGAAATTGTTCCACTAGAGAGAGGCACCTTCAGGCTGAAGATCAACAAAGGCGAGAGTATTGATTTTGATAAAGTAGTGGTAGCAACAGGTGGCTACAATCGTGAAAACGCATACAACTGGCTGAAAGATTTAGGCCATACCATCAATAAGCCGGTGCCATCTCTGTTTACGTTTAACTTCAGGGAGAAAATCTTTAGTGACCTTGCCGGTATTTCAGTAAATCCGGTTCAGGTTAAAATACTGGACAGTTCATTCAAAGAGACAGGGCCCTTGCTCATCACACACTGGGGCTTCAGCGGGCCTGCGGTTTTGAAACTATCAGCGTGGGCAGCGCGGGAATTGAATGATCGTGAATACCGCTTTGATGTTGAGGTGAACTGGCTGCATCCTTTGAATGAACATCAGGTAAGAGAGAAACTTGTTGCAATCAGAAAAGAGCACAACCGCAGGCTTGTAACAAATCAGGCTGAGTTTCCATTACCCTCCCGATTGTGGGTGCGGTTTACGGAATTGGCAAAAATCAGTTCGAAAAAGAACTGGGCTGACCTCTCCAACAAAGGCCTGAATGAGCTCACAAATGTTCTGTGCCGAGGGTGCTACAACATTCAGGGAAAAACCACATTTAAAGAGGAGTTTGTAACCTGCGGAGGTATCACGCTCAGTGAAATTGAACCCAACACACTTGAGAGCAAAATTCTGCCCGGCCTCTATTTTGTAGGCGAAGTGCTTGATATTGATGGTGTAACCGGTGGTTTTAACTTTCAGGCAGCCTGGACGAACGGATGGTTGGCTGCAAATGCGATAGCACAGGAGTTGAGCTGATCTGACAGCAGGCACTCTTCCTTAGAAAGCTTTGTTGTGCACATAAATATTTTTTAGGCAATAAGTTCAATATGGCAACAAACTCAGATCCAAATCCGGAACCAAATCACATCAAATCTTATGACCTGGATGCTTATCAGCCCGACAGAATTGCCGAAAAAGTACTTAACGTAGGTATAAAAAAGACAAACTATCCTGCATACAAAACGTTGACTCTCGGATTGATGGGTGGTGTTTTTATCTCTTTTGGAGCACTTTATGAGATTTATATCTATTCACACCCTGAAATATCTGCGGGTACAGCTGCAATAGTTGGCCCGTTTTTTTATGCAGTTGGTTATATCATGGCATTTATCTCCGGCGCAGAGGTGTTCACCACAAATAATTTATCTGCGATGGGGTGGGCATCCGGCCAGCTGAAGCTTAAAGAAATTTCGAGAAACTGGATGCTGGTTCTTGCTGCAAATATTACTGGTGCTATGTTTGTGGTTGCCATGTTCTACTTTTCCGGCCTTGTGTTCCAGTATGACACTGCCATAGTAGACACCGCAAAAAGTTTATCGGCATTTAAGCTATCCTTTAACCCTGTAGAAACCACCATTATTGGGATATTCGGCAATATGTTTATTTGCGCGGGATTGTGGCTTGCAATGGCAGGCAGAACTGTAACGGATAAATTTATTGCGCTGTTGGTGCCTGTTGCTGCTGTGCCGGCACTAAACCTTCAGCACAGTACGGGAAGTATGTTTCAGTTTTTTCTGGCTTTGGTTACGGAGTCGGGTAATATAGATCTTGAACTACCGTCTGAAATTACATTCGTCTCAGTTTTGAGTAATCTCGTTTTTGTATCACTCGGCAATATTATCGGAGGCGGAGTTTTTATTGCCATTATCTACTATTTCGTGTTCATTAGGGAAACTAAACTGGACAAAAACTCAAGTGAAGACGATTAATGGCAGTGCTGATGGGCATCGGACCACACCGTCCCCGGGGGGCAGTTTTGTGACGGATTATTACTGTTAAGCGCTATGGCAACAAATAACAAGCCGATTATTACAGCTGCAATCAGCCCAATCATCCCCAGTTTTGATTTAATGCCTGCCTGATCTTTATCGTGGCAACAGCTTTTGTATTTTTTACCGCTTCCGCAGTGGCAGGGATCATTTCGTTTTGGCTTGTCAGGCATAATCTTTGGTTAATTCTCAAATAGTATCACCAAACATAAGAATTTGTGAATTAACTGCCACTACGAATTCTGCACTGCAAGTTTATTGGAAATTTACTTGCTCTGGCTGAACATCCAATCAAGTGCAAACCTGTCACCATAAGCCGGAATCCAGGAGAAGTGATCCATGTCGGGGTACTCGGTATATCCGGGAAGGCCGCCTGCTTCACGAATCGCATCGATCATATCACGCGAAAGCTCAGGGGGTACAACGTTATCGAGTGCTCCATGAAAAGCCCAGATTGGCATATCAGTGAGCAGATGCGCTTTGGCAGGGTCGCCGCCTCCGCAAATCGGCATGGCAGCAGCAAAAAGATCGGGATAGCGGGCTATCAGATCCCATGTACCAAATCCACCCATCGACAGGCCGGTGATGTATATCCTGTTTTCATCAACGGGATATTCGGATATCGTGCTGAGAAGAAGTTTATAGGTTAGGGCAAGTGGTTTTGATGGCTCATCCATTAACCTTGTACCCTCTTCCCGCCAGTTCAGATTGGCCCAAAAAGTTTGTTCAGGAGCTTGTGGCGCGATAACGATAGCTGGATGGTCAGACCGGAAATCTTCATCAGCAAATGCATCGAGCCCCCAGGTTAGTTGTGCGGTGTTATCACTGCCGCGTTCACCGGCTCCGTGTAAAAACAGAACCAGCGGATACTCCTGCCCATCCGCCATATCCGGTGGCAGCATAATCCGGTAGCGAAGTGTATCCCCATCATCAGAAATGAACTCCTTAGCCTCATAAAGCAATTCGAGATCAGTTTGAGCATACAGCTGAAATGGCAAAATCAATAACAAACCCGCGAGCAGTGGTAAAAAAATAGTTTTCATTCTGAGCAATGAGTTAAAGAATTAAAAAATACGTTTGCACATCCCATTAAACATCAAAAAATTCTCCCGTCTCCCGTCTCCCGTCTCCCGTCTCCCGTCTCCCGTCTCCCGTCTCCCGTCTCCCGTCTCCTGTCTCCTGAAACTCACAAAAACTTACTCGCCAGATTTGCCAATTCAGAACGCTCACCTTTTTCAAGGCTCACATGGGCATAAACATCATTGTTATTCATGCGGTCCACCAGATAGGAGAGTCCGTTACTTTGCGCATCGAGGTAAGGTGTATCGATCTGGAAAATATCCCCCGTAAAGATAATTTTGGTGTTCTCACCCGCTCTTGTGATGATGGTTTTTATTTCGTGCGGGGTGAGGTTCTGCGCTTCATCAATAATAAAAATCACATTGTTCAGGCTTCTTCCCCGAATATATGCCAGTGGTACGATGGAAAGTTTTTCGGTTTGCACAAGTTCATCCACCTTCTTGTACTGCTTGCTCGATTCGCTGAACTGATTTTTTATGATGCTCAGGTTATCCCAAAGCGGCTGCATGTAGGGGTCAATTTTTGATTTCACATCGCCCGGCAGATAGCCTAAGTCGCGATTACTGAGCGGCACAATCGGGCGGGCAAGATAAATTTGCCGGTACTGGCTGCGTTGTTCAAGTGCACAGGCAAGAGCGAGAAGTGTTTTGCCGGTACCTGCCGCCCCTGTGATAGTTGCCAGCAAAATTTTCGGGTTCATCAGTGCGTGCATGGCAAAGGTCTGCTCCGCATTTTTGGGCGAAATTCCGTAGGCATTCAGCGGTTTTACCAGCTCCACTTTTTTGCTTCGAGGGTTGTAATACCCAAGTGCGGAGCTGGAGTGGTTTTTCAAAATGTAGTAGTGATTGCTGATCGGTTTTGAATCCTCCAGCGAACTATGGCTGATATTCCCCTCTTTGTAAAGCTGATTAATCGGGGTGCTTTCCTCAAATTTAAGATCTGTTTTTCCCCGATAGAGATGGTCAATATCCTTAATACGGATGGTTTCGTAATCTTCGGCAACCAGATTTAACGCCCTTGCTTTCAGCCTCAGGTTAATATCTTTTGTAACCAGAGTTACCTTTTTATCTGGCTCTTCCTCCATTAGTTTTAATGCGGAGTTGAGTATTCTGTGGTCGTTCTTAACCGACCCGAATACATCATTTGCATTCACTTTGCTGCCCTCATCGCTTACCACACGGATTTTACCACGCGTACGGCCATTGAGCGGAATCCACTCCTGAATCATGTTCGAATCGGTAATTTTATCAAGGAAGCGAATAAATTCGCGGGCGTGGAGGTTGGTAACTGTGTTTCCTTTTTTAAAGGAGTCGATCTCTTCTAAAACGGTGATGGGAATGGCGATATCATGTTTTTCGAAGTTTTTTACGGCGTCAGAATCATACAAAAGAACGGAAGTGTCGAGAACAAAAATTTTCTTCACTTTTTTTTGTCCGGGCATAGGCCAACAAAAGTTTAGTTAGGGGTGAAGTGCAAATGTCTGTAATGATTTGTCTGTACTATAATCAAATGGTCAGAGATAATCAATGATTCGGGGAAAGTTAATGAGAAGATAAAGTGAGGTTCAGAATTATAATTATGATATGTAATTTTACTTGAACTCAGATTATTATTAGCAATCTGGTATTTATAAGTTAAATGTTGTAAATAATATGTAACATTTTGCAGCTTCGTGTATCATTTTGGTATACCTAAACATTCAAAAAAACAGAGAGGTTGTTATGATGAAAATATCAATCAATCAATCAAATCAATATCAATCAATCAAATCAATATCAATCAATCAAATCAATAGTAGCCCTGTTTCTGGGCGTCATCATTCTGATGAGTTATGGATGTGAGAGCCATTTACCAGTTGACATTTCAGATGATCAGTTGAATCAAAAAACTCCTACCCTATTATTTGAACTTCAGGATGGAGAACGTCTAATAGATCAACTTCGAAATTTGGACACCGGCCCGGTTGCGAGACCTTATTATACCAGTAAAATGCGAGAGTTGCTTTTAGAACATGGAGTTGATCCTTACCAAGATTGGAAACCAGTTGAAAATAGGGATCAATTTAAATGGTTAATTGGTGAGGAAGAATGGAAAGAGTTTATAGAAGATTGGGAACGAATAACAGAAAAAGGTATTGAGCAAACAGGTTATTCGACAACCGAATACAATTTTGACTTTGGAACATCTTTTACCACACTCAACCAATCAGCAGAACCTGCGATCACGGAATTCGAAGTTGTTTCTATATCAAACCCTCCGGCTAATGGCAGTATTACCATACATTACGAAGGAGAGCAAGTAACCACGCAATATACCAGCGGACAGCCTGCTGCCGCTGTAGCGTTTGCTATTTATTCCAACATCAACAATCATTCACAAATCCAGCTCACGGCAACTGTACCTGAAACCGGAAAAGTACTGTTAACCGAAAAGCGGGCAGGGTGCGATTATAATTCAAATCAAGTTTATATTTCATATACCAACGGAACTCATATTTCGGTAAACGGAGATTCCTTTTACATGGCAAATGGACATGATGGTGAAGGATGGTGTGAACCTGTGAATGGTTCTATACCCCCACCACCTACCACCATTTATGTAAATTGGGGTTCTTTCATAAATACTTCTCAAACCACTGGGCAGGTATCGATGGGTTCATGGACATGGGCTTCACAAAATATTTATGAGATCGGCGTAGTTAGCCGTTCGTATCATGATGGTTGGTTAATGGCTGGTTTATCAGAAAACCAAAACAATTCCAATTATGTTGTTGCTGGTGGTTCGACAACAAAAAATCCCAATTCTCCTTCTGTATTGTGGCAGCAGTTTGGAGAGCATTGGTGGATCCCAAGTTCAAATGCCGATATTATTTGGGTTGCAACCAGCTATGATTGGACAAATTTTTGATTTAAAACCAATAAGGACTTCCCTGGTTTCAGTGGGGTCCTTTTACTGATAGAAATATAAATCAGTGATCCAACTATTTATGAATCTGAGAAGACACACCATTTTTATTTGCCCGATAGTCACATTATTTGCAACACTATTATTATTAAAGTCATTTTATGATAATAGATCAATACATACAGTAATTCATCAATGGACTAAACCAGAGATGTTATACTTACTTCCTGATAGTGTGGACGGTACTCGTTACCTTTCTGCCTTTTCTGATACAGGAAGATTGGTTTTGATTAAGAATAATATAAAACGAAATTCTGGTGGTCAGGATTTGGAAGGTTCTTATGTTGTGCAAACGGATATTGAGTCGGAAAGCATTAAGTCAAGTATTCTATCCAATACTCAATTTATGGCTGAAGGCCCGACACCCCTTTTTATAAATGGTAGTATACATGTGATTTGGGGAGAAAGGCGGGAGGACCCCGATTTCAAGCTGTGGAACTTCCTGGGATCACCGATTGCGATGTTTTCCACAACACTTCTTTATTCAAATAGCGAAAAAAAATGATGTTGGAGTGTCTGTAGAACTATTCCATGCAGGTATTACTGAAAACGGAGGAGGTGCACTTCGCCCTCCTGAATTTTATATAAAAAATGATCTCTATGGAAATCTTCATCTTGTGATGCAAACATGGATATACCGGGAGGATATAGGTGGAGAGGCACCTTTCATCACATACTTTCGAAAAAAACACAAAGAGGAATGGGAGAACCCATCTTTTATTTTAACTGGTGAAACCGGTCTGTCCATGGGTATATCTCCGGTTATCGAAACCTACCAGGAAGAAAGATTAATTATTGCTTTCCTGGGTGGACATCCAGATCAGCCACAAGGGTCAAATGATGTATTGATAGCCTCCTCAGATGATAATGGGTACAGCTGGAATGACTCTGAGTTAATCTATATATCAGGTGCACAACATATGGCACTTTTACTCAGGCTGTATAAGGATGTTGAGAATCGTCTTCACCTATTATGGGGGCGAACACCTGCCGGTGGTTTAGGAGTGGGGGAAATGTGGCATACATATTCCGAAGATGGGGGTGTTTCCTGGACTGAACCAAACAATTTTTTACAGATGGAAGATCTGACTAAAGATACTGAAGCTGTTATTTTGGAGTATGATGTGGTACATGATGAAATGGGATGTATACACTGGACTTCCAGAACTTTTACATTTGGTAGTGTTATAAGTAGTGGTGACCCGGAACAAGGGTCGCCGGGATTTTATAACCGCTGGTGCTCTTCGGATAAACAGTGGGGCGAACCGGAAAAACTGGGTTTTATTCGTGATTTATCTTTTGCAAGTGCAGTAGATGATGAAGAAAATAATATCTATCTGTTTTGGGTAGATGATGTAGAAAATGGTAATCGCAAAGGGATCTATTATTCAAAAAGAAGTTTGAGCGAACCGGAACCACCCCCCGTCATCTCCCAAACCGGCCCGCTTCTGCTCCACACCAACTACCCCAACCCGTTCAATCTCTCTACACGAATTCGGTTTACCCTCGAAGAGCCGGGCGAGGTAGAGGTTTCGGTGTACGACATGGCCGGACGGCGGGTTCTGCAGCAGCACCTGGGCGCCAAACCGGCCGGGCTGCATGTTCACGAGATCAACATGGAAGGGATGACGAGCGGCGCCTACATCTACGAAGTGAGCATGAACGGAACCTGGCGGCGCCAAAATACGATGACGTTTGTGCAGTGATTTCCAGGGGACAAGGTGCAAGGTTCAAGTGTAGCGCATGCTGCATCCCGTTGTTTTTATTGGGAGTGCGGGTTGCAGGTGTGTTCCTTAGGATGCGAAATCCGAAGCAGGAAAGCACCCTGTAAGCCCCCCCTTTTTTTAGGGGGAGTTTTCATTTTTAAACAAATCAATAATTTGTACCTTTAAAAAAAGGAGGAGGTTTATGAAATTGAAAACCATCATTCAGCAATTCGCAACCGTTTTTCTTCTTTCAATCCTGTTTTATGGAATAGCTTCGGCACAGGGCGGTACACCTCTCGGTGGGCCGCAATATGGCTACTCACAGCCGGCTTCATCCGATTTCCTGCTTCAGACCGGCGGTTTTATTAACCTGCATGGCGGAGGGGCAGACCTGGTGTTCAGGCCGGGAAGCCGTCCGCTTTACGGCAGGGTCTATTATGGCGAAATGATGAACCCCGAAAACAGGATCGATCATGCCCGTGATGTGATATTCGGCGGCGTTTCCCTGGGGTATGAACGGGTGTTAAACAGGGGGTCGGGAATCTACGTGGATTCAGGTGTAATCAGCGGTATGCGGGAAGATGCGCAGTTCTATTTCCGGGTTGGCAGCGGAGTGAATTTTACACGGGTTAACCGGTTCAATCTCACAACGGGCGAGCGGAGCAACAGGCTCCATCCCGGCATCCACACCGATCTCATGTTTGGTGTTTCCACCCGGATGACGAGTTCCACCTCGTTTTTTATAGAAGCAGGCGGAAGAGTGGCCTGGAATAACGACCTGCCGGAGATGCAGTGGATGGCAGGGCCGTACTTTTCGTTCGGAGTTCATCTGTTTGGTTCGCAGCTGGGGATGGTACCGCATTATTGAGTTATGAGTATTAATTTGCGAGTATGAATTAGCAAAATTCTTGATACTTGATACTCGCTATTTTCTGCAGTTTACTCCCTGATCAGGTTTCAAGGCAAGTGCTGATAACAGTTTGCTATCAAGATCAAGGGGATTAAATGTGTACATTTTGAAAGTTGAGCTTGCAAATGTCAACATTGCGATCCCTGGTAACACAGGCATTTACCCCAAACCTGACAGGTTTTCAAAACCTGTCAGGTTTCCCAGAAAAATGCCCCAGTGCAATTCCACATGCCACCGCCGCATTCAGGCTCTCCACGGCGGTGCTGTCTCCCCCGATTCGAACGGACATACGGTTGGCAACAAACAGTTTCCGCGATATGCCATTCGCCTCATTACCCACGGTAAGGATGGTTCTTTCACCAGGTTTAATGGTTTGAAGATCCCGTGCCTCTTCCGAACCATCCAGTAAACAGACCTGCCAGTTGCCAGCTTCAAACTGTGAGAAAAGCTCCACAAGATCGCCTTTGATGATGGGGAGAGCACCGGTAGCACCCGCCGTGCTTCTTACTACTTTGGGATGAAATGGGTCTACACAGCCGCTTCCGGCAAATATGGCGACGGCCCCAAACCACGCAGCCGTGCGGATGATGGTGCCCATGTTGCCGGGGTCTTGAATGGCATCCAGAGCCACAATCACACCGCTTCTTTTTATCACCGTTTCGGGGGGAACCTCATCCGGCATTTGGCACACGGCAATCACTCCCTGTGGGGTTTCGGTATCAGAAATGGAGGCAAAATCCTGAACGCTCAGTTCAAAAAGGGGAATCGTGGCAGTTTCGATTTGATGATATGTGTCGGATCCGTCAGTAAGTATAGCCGTTACTTGAACCAGCTCATTTTCCACAATTTGCTCCACACACCGGACCCCCTCCGCTAAAAAAAGCCCGTACCGTTTTCGGTACTTCCCCATCAGCAGCTTTCGCCACTCTTTAACCTGATTATTTGATGCGGGTTTAATCATGATTTAAGTGAAAAGTGAAATTTTTTTTAATCCACCAATTACAATAAACTATCTTCTGACTTCTGACTTCTGACTTCTGACTTCTGACTTCTGACTTCTGACTTCTGACTTCTGACTTCTGACTTCTGACTTCTGTCTTCTGTCTCCTGTCTTCTGTCTCCCTTCCCCTGTTTCACTTCAATTCGAATCGCTCTATATTTACAGAAATAAAACACCT
>SLLL01000147.1 GCA_007134085.1 Balneolaceae bacterium | reverse complement strand
TATATTGGCCGAAAGCTGACTCATCTTCTGTTTAAAGCAAACAAAATCATTAAGATTGCTGATAACAGCGTTAAAGTACCGGCGGCTTAAAATAAAAAAGGGCACAAATTGTGCCCTTTCAGAAAGCCTTTAAAAATTACTTTTTCTTCTTATGCCTGTTCTTACGCAGACGCTTTTTCCTTTTGTGCTTAGCAATCTTGGCTCTTTTTCTTTTCTTTCCGCTTGGCATAAAAAATCACCGGGGTTGTTAAATTAAACTTTCTGTTTTAGTGGTCGAAAGTTCGACTTTTCTACGAATCAGTTAAAATACGAAATCTTTTCTTTAAAACTAAAGAAGCTGGCTGAATTTGATTGTCAATCAGCGATCCGACGAACTAATAAGCATGAATTGTATAGCCGGAAAATTGTTTACAACACTTAATAAATAACCTGTAACAAAGCTCACAAACGGCATCAAAATTCCCTATTTTTAAAAACTAAAATTCAATCCAAATCTTTATGCCCGATTTACGTAAAGTTGCCAAGTTTGGCGGTACAAGTATGGCTGATGCTGAAGCAATGCGCCGTTGTGCCGCAATTGTTAAAGCCGATCCCGATAAAAAAATTATTGTTGTTAGTGCTACAGCCGGAACTACAAATTTGCTAACCGACATGATTTCATCCGGCACCGTTGAAGAGAAGGTTGAGATAGCAAAAGCCATTAAAGAAAAACATCTCAAAATTCTTGGTGATTTGAGAGAAGCAGGCTCTCTGAGGAATGAGATTGAGGAACTGCTGGAAGAGCTTGAATTAATTGCATCGCGCACACAAATTATGACCCAGATGCTGAAGGATGAAATTCTCTCATTTGGAGAAAGACTTTCGTCCAAGCTTTTTGCTCAAATATTGAGAGAGGAGTCCGGTGAGAATGTTTCTTGGTTCGATGCCCGGAAAGCTATCATAACAGATAACAACTATGGCGCTGCAGAACCTGATATTCTGGCTATTTCTGAGAAGGTTACCGAACTGATGCAGCCCCTAATGGATAAAGGGCGGATTGTAACTCAAGGGTTTATTGGAAGTGAGCCCAATGGTGCTACCACAACGCTTGGAAGAGGGGGGAGTGATTATTCTGCGGCACTCTTTGCCGAGGCAGCAGACGCCGACGTACTTGAAATATGGACAGATGTAACTGCAATCTACACAACAGATCCGCGTATCGTGCCTAATGCCAGGCCAATAACAGAAATCAGTTTTGCTGAGGCTTCTGAATTATCGGTTTTTGGGGCAAAAGTACTTCATCCGGCCACGGTGGTGCCTGCTATCAGAAAAAATATCCGTGTGTATGTGGGTTCCAGCATGGAGCCGGAAAAGCCAGGTACCTGGATTGTTAAAGAGGCGAAAGGAAAGCCGGTAATAAGAGCGATCAGCCTTCGGAAAAACCAAACACTGCTCACAGTGCATAGCCTCGATATGTTACACCGTCATGGGTATCTTGCAAGGCTGTTTCAGGTATTGTCTAATCATAAAATAAGTGTAGACCTGGTAACAACCAGTGAGGTTAGTGTAGCTTTAACTCTCGATTCTGACATCCACGCATCGGGCAAACAAAAACTAAATGATGAGATTTTAGAGGAACTTCGGGAGTTCGCAGAAGTTGAGATTGAAACAAATCTATCACTAATAGCGCTTGTTGGAAATAACCTTGACGCTACAGCTGGGTTAAGCGGCCCGGTTTTTGGCGCACTTGAGAATGTAAACATCAGAATGATTTGCCACGGAGCTAGCTCTCATAACCTCTGCTTTTTAGTATCGGAAGAGAAAGCAACAGGAGTGATAAATGTGTTGCACAATAAATTTATTAAACCATAACGTATGAGTTCACAAACAAAAAAGTATTCCGTAATTGGAACTGGTAAAACCGGTAGTTATGTAGCCCATCAGCTGGGTGAAAAAGCTGTTTTATTTGATGAGCATAATAAGCCAACCGCTGAAGCACTCAAGAAAACCGATGTGGCCATTGTTTTTGTGCCTGGCACGGCCGCCGAGATGGTATTAGAGGAGCTTCTTGAAGCAGGTATTCCCGCTGTATGGGGAACCACCGGCTACGCATGGCCTGCTGATCTGCCCGAAAGAGTGAAAGATGCAAATACACGCTGGGTAATAGGCTCAAACTTTAGCATGGGTATGAACCTCATCCGCAAAGCTATACAAACGTTTGGGAAAGGTTCAGAGCTACTCGACGATCCGAAATTTCATATCCATGAGGTCCATCACACACAAAAACTTGACGCACCAAGTGGTACAGCTATATCGTGGCAGGAGTGGCTTGGAAAAGAAGCCGTAATCTCATCCGACCGCCAGGGGGATGTGAAGGGTATCCACAATCTGCACATTAAAACATCGGGTGAGTCGATCTATTTGAAACACGAAGCTCACGATCGCAGTGTATTTGCCGATGGCGCCATCTGGACAGCAAACTTTATTCTCGAACACACGTTGATTGAGCCCGGGGTTTACCCATTCTCAGATATTTTTGACCGGGCATTTAGCGAATTAGTATGAAAAACTATACACTTTGGACTGCGCTGATTACTCCCATGCGGATGGATGGATCCATCCATTTTGAAGATTTGATTCGCCTTGCCGAAAGACAAAATGAGGCAGGTGTAGGTATTCTGCTCGCCGGAAGTACGGGAGAGGGTTTGGCACTGACTGATGATGAGAAGAAGCAGGTAATTGACGCAGTAACAGAATTAAACCTCTCAGTGCCGGTAATGGCTGGCGTTGGCGGATTTAATCTGCATAAACAAAAAGAGTGGATTTCGTACTGCAATAAACGAAATGTTGATGCTTTTTTGCTGGTAACTCCACTCTATGCTAAACCGGGAGTAAAAGGGCAGGCTGCCTGGTTCCGGAATCTGCTTGATACCGCGCAAAAGCCATGTATGCTTTATAATATTCCTTCAAGAACCGGTGTAAAGATGGCTCCGGAAGTATTGGAATCTCTCGCTGGGCATAAAATGTTCTGGGCGTTAAAAGAAGCCAGCGGAAGTGTTTCAGAGTTTAAAACATTTAGAAAAACAGCGCCTGGCCTACCTCTTTTTAGTGGTGATGATGCACTTATGCCCGATTTTGCAATTGAGGATGGAAAAGGGTTGGTATCTGTAGCATCAAATATCTGGCCGGAGGCAACAAAATTGTATGTATCAAAATGTCTTTTCGGAAATACAGAATCATTATTTCCGGAATGGCCCAATGCAATTCGAGCACTTTTTTCGGCATCAAACCCGATACCTGTCAAGTGGCTGTTGAAAGAAAAAGGCTTGATTTCTGAATCCGTTGTTCGGTTGCCTTTGTCGGAAGATGATTTGGAAAAAACGGAGCATCTTAGAGAAGCTGATCAACAAATTAAACAGTGGTATAAAACGAATAAAAATTAGATATGGCCTGGGAAGAAACACTCGATCAACTTGAAAATGGAACGGTACGTGCTGCAGAGCCGAGAGACGGGCACTGGGAAGCAAATGTGGCCGTGAAAGAAGCTATACTTGCGGCATTTAAAGCCGGAAAAAACGCAGAATATGGAGGCATTTACGATGGTTTTGTTGATAAAAACAACCTGCCGCCCCGTATGTTTGGCGAAGAAGACGGCGTTAGGCTTGTGCCGGGGGGGTCGTCCGTTAGGCGAGGTGCCTATGTGGCTAAAGGTGTAATCATAATGCCGCCTGCATATGTAAATATTGGCGCGTATGTAGATGAAGGCTCTATGATAGACAGCCACGCACTTGT
>SLLL01000194.1 GCA_007134085.1 Balneolaceae bacterium | reverse complement strand
CTTTAGCTCTCTTTTTTCTTCAAGCTGGGGCTGATGCTGGCTTTTTTAATGTATTAGTAGAAAAGTTTAACGAAGGTGGTGAATTTATGTGGCCTGTGTTGATAGCCCTTGTATTAGGATTGGCTATCTTCCTTGAACGTATCATTACCTTGAACCTGGCAGATATCAACACAAGAAAATTTGTACTCGAAGTACAGCAAGCCCTACAAGAAGGCGGCATCCCTGCTGCACAAGAACTATGCGCAAAAACACGAGGCCCGGTAGCTTCTGTTTTCCAGGCAGGTTTAATGCGTGCCGATGAAGGCATCGATGCAGCAGAGAAAGCAATTACAACATATGGCTCAATCGAAATGAGCTTCCTCGAAAGAGGCCTTGTTTGGCTTTCACTCTTCATTGCAATTGCACCACTACTCGGATTCCTTGGTACTGTGGTAGGTATGATCGAGGCGTTTGACGCTATCGAAGCTGCTGCAGATATCTCACCTAGCCTCGTAGCCCGTGGTATTAAAATTGCACTTTTAACCACTGCCGGTGGTCTTCTTTCAGGTATTATCCTTCAGATTGGTTACAACTACTGTGTATCCAAGATCGACAGGCTGATCTCAGACATGGAAGAAAGTTCTATCACTCTTATTGATTCTATCGTACTTCTTAAAGAAGGCAAGCAAATCGTACCAGAAGATAGCGCACCAGCTGACGAAGCATAAGCCACAACTGCACTGAAACATTAAATCAAACTAAAAGAATTATGGTTGATACATTAGCAGTTGGCCTAGCAATGGCACTGATAGCAATTGGAGTTGTGGGTATCGTAATATCAGGTATTCGCAACATCATAAATGGCAAATCAGAATTCAAAAGAATTGCCGTTATGATTGTACCGGTAATAATTTTTGCAGCAACATATGCAATGTCTGGGTCATTTGATCAGGCTGGTGTTGCAACAATGGTTGTAATGATTGGACTCATGGTGGTTTCAATCTTTGTAACTGGTACACGTGGCACTTTTAAATTTTAAATGAGATAACAACATGCTGAATAGAAAGCGAAAAAGAGAATCTGCCGATATCGACGGTTCATCACTTGCTGATATCGCGTTCCTGCTTTTGATATTCTTCCTCGTTGTGACGACAATCGATGTTGATACAGGTATTGGTTTGGTTTTACCTCCTATACCTGACGACATTGAACCACCGCCAGTTCGTGAAAGAAATCTTATGAACATTCTTGTTAATGAACGTGGCATGGTTCTGATTAACGAACAACCAGCTGCAATAGCTACGGTTAGAGAACGTGTAAAAGAGTTTATTGACAATAATGGCGTAGACCCGGATCTGTCAGAATCCCCGGATGATGCTATTGTTTCAATAAAAACGGATAGAAGAACACCTTACAACATATATATCGACATGCTCGATGAAGTGATGGGCGCGTATGAAGAGTTACGCCATGCAGCGTCCATGGAAAGATTTGGTGTTCCTTTTAGTTCTCTGTCACAGGGTAGTGAAAGACGAGCAGAGATACAGGAAATGTATCCTAAGAAAATTTCAATCGCAGAGCCCGACGAAGGTTAATTCTTATGTCAAAGTTTAAAAAGAAACAAGCGAATACAAAGCAGGGTGTACCTACTTCAGCTATGCCCGACGTAGTGTTTATGCTTCTCATCTTCTTCATGGTTACAACTGTATTACGTGAAGTAGAACTTCAGGTACAAATAGATTATGCTGTAGCTGAAAACATTGAGAAAATTGAGCAGAAGCGATTGGTAAGTTACATTTATATAGGCCCGGAGCGTCTGGGTGCCGGAAGGTTAGGTGAAACACGTGTGCAGATTGATGATGCACTTGTTGATGATATAAATGCAATCAGAAATATCATGTACGATAAGTTAATGGAACAACCAAGGCTTATTGTATCTCTAAGGGTCGACAGGGATTCTGAATTCGGTATAGTCACGGATGTTCAACAGGAACTTCGCCATGCCGGTACACTTAGAATCAACTACTCTACGAGAAGACAGATTTAGAAATCTATATGTTAGTTTAATTTGAAAAGGCATCTGCACTATGTGCAGTGCCTTTTTTTATTTTCAGAAAAAAATTTATGAAAGAGAAATCATTCCAACCCATTCAAGAGATAGGTTTTTCATCACTGATAGATAAAATCAAGATTTTCGAAGGCAGCAGCAGAAAAGAAGTCTGTAAAGGGATAGGTGATGATGCATCCGTGCAAATGGTTAATGAAACTGAGGCTTTGTTAACAACTTCTGAAATGTTTCTCGAAGGGGTTCATTTCGACTTGACGTATCACCCTTTACATCATTTAGGGTATAAAATAGTTACAGCTGCTGTGAGTGATATTTATGCTATGAATGGTGAACCTGTTCAAATACTTACAAGTATCGCGATTCCTAATAAATACTCAGTTCAAATGATTGAACAATTTTACAGAGGGGTTGATGCTGCATGTAAAGATTATAATTGTACACTTGCCGGCGGCGATACTACAGCATCACACCAATTCCTCGCTATTTCAGTAACAGCAGTTGGAATCGCTGAGAATAACAAAATTATCCATCGGAATGGTGCCGGTAAAGATGACGCTATATGTGTTACCGGTGATCTTGGTGGTGCTCTTGCAGGCCTTCGAATTTTAATGCGTGAAAAAGAGTACTGGAAATCGAATGAAGAGCAACAATTTCAACCTGATCTGCAGGGATTCGAATATGTAGTTAAACGGCAACTTGTACCTGCAGCAAGAATGGATTTTATTAAAGTACTCAAATCAGCTACAATAAAACCGACAGCACTCATTGATTTATCACAAGGCCTTCTTGCTGATTGCAAGGAGATAGCTGTACAATCGGGTTGGGGAGTAGAACTGTTTACCCCCGCAGTGCCAATCTCTATGGAGACCCGAAAAGTTGCAGATGAGATGAAAGAAGATGTAGATAAATACGCCTTCTACGGAGGTGAAGATTTTGAAATGTTATTTACTCTAAAAAAAGAAGATGTTGAGAGTTTTGCTTCCATTTTTGATGATTTTGCAGTGATTGGGAGAATGACTGAAAACAAAAATGAGTTTCGAATAAATACAGGCGAAGGCGAATCAATTGAAATAGATATTTGATTTTGCATAAACCCTGCCTTCAGTCGTTACACATTGGCTTGGCCAATCATAAATGAGAACAGTGGCTAATTCAGATTAGTTTAAAAAAGCCGTATATTAAAGGCTATTTTGTTATATAAACTTTAGAAATGTCGAAAAGAAATTTGTCGAAAAAAGAAGCACCTGATAAAAAAGATAAAGGAGCAAAGAAAGCTCCCCGTTTCCCAATCTGGATATATTTAGTACTCTTTCTGCTACTTATTGGCTTTAACCTCTATTTTGTGCCCGGAGAATCTTCTGAACGAATAAAGTACAGTGAGTTTCTTA
Source organism: Balneolaceae bacterium (assembly GCA_007134085.1). Lineage (GTDB taxonomy): Bacteria > Bacteroidota > Rhodothermia > Balneolales > Balneolaceae > Rhodohalobacter. Next base: position 399 of record SLLL01000194.1, on the reverse strand, counting down.
CCTATGTACAGCAGGGGTTTATTGAAGAAATAACAATTATCAACAATGTTGAGATTGAGGGGGAATTCTCTGAAAAAGAATTTGAAGAGGGATTGGTTGAACGCCCACAGCCCACTGAAAGCCGATGGGAGAGAGCAGAAGGAAGTACAGGCAGATTTACCACCACCATGCTTGAAGGCGATGAAGTTCGTTCTTTGTTTGATGAACACGGCATTGTTTATGATGTACGAATAGAAGAGAACTGGTTTAGCGGAATATTCATCTGGCTTATACCTATTGCACTGATAATTGCGTTTTGGATCTTTATTCTCAGAAGAATGAACCCAGGCCAGCAGGTACTGAGCATTGGGAAAAACAAAGCCTCATTGTATGATAAGCAGACAGAGAGTAAAGTTTCTT
>SLLL01000099.1 GCA_007134085.1 Balneolaceae bacterium | reverse complement strand
TTTTCATCCAGTGATATTGCAAGTGCTATCGGTGGTTTCTTTGATGATGTAGGTGATTTCTTGTGCAACGTATTCTGTTTTTAACTCTTGATCATAAAACACAAAAAGTCATTAGAGGTAATTCTGATGACTTTTTTTATTCCATCTTTACAAGAACGAATCAATCCGGAATAAAATCACCTTTCCATTTTTCCCTGTTTGAGTAATCGGGCTGATCTTCTTTATAAAACAGAAAATTCTCAATCACAAGCAGATCCATTTCTGTACTCATAAAACAGTTCCATGCATCTTTTGGGGAACATACTATTGGCTCTCCCCTCACATTAAAGCTTGTGTTCACGAGTAGTGAAGTTCCGGTTTGCTGTTTAAATGCTTCCAAAAGTTTCGAAAATAATGGATTTGTTTCTTCATGAACAGTCTGTATTCTCGCCGAAAAATCAACATGGGTTATTGCCTGCAACTCACTACGTGATTGATACAGTTTTTCCTGAATGGCCAGTTGTTGATAATTTTCCGGCATCTCCTTCCTCAGTTCTTTTTTAACAGGTGCAGTTAACAGCATGTATGGTGAATTGCTGTCTAAATCAAAATATTGAGAAACATCTGCTGCTAATACTGAGGGGGCAAATGGACGGAAACTTTCCCTGTACTTTATCTTAAGATTCAGCTTTTTCTGCATCTCGGTATTTCTGGCATCTGCAAGAATACTTCTGTTACCCAGTGAACGCGGGCCAAACTCCATCCTCCCATGAAACCATCCCACAACTTTCCCGGCTGCGAGCTCTTTAGCCACTATATCAACTAATGCTTCAACATGGCTGAACTCTTTATGAACAGCTTTCTCACTGCGGCACATCAACATAATCTCTTTCCGGGAATATACAGGGCCAAGATAGGATCCTGCCATTCTATCCATGCTGCTGGTTGTTTGTCGTTCCTCCTCAAAGTTGATGTAGGTTGCTGCCAGAGCAGCGCCAAGAGCGCCACCGGCATCTCCCGCAGCAGGTTGAATAAAGATACGTTTGAAGATTTTTTCTCTCTGTAATAGCCCATTTGCCACACAGTTCAATGCTACGCCTCCGGCAAGGCAGAGGTTTTCTGAATTGGTTAGGCGCTTTGCTTCCCTGGCCATTTTCAGAAAAATTTCCTCTGTTACATGTTGAATAGCAAAAGCAAGGTTGCAGTGATGTTGCTCCAGTTTCTCACCATCTTCTCTTCGGGGAAAACCAAAAAGATGTTCCCACTTTTTCTCTTTTATCATCCTAAGCCCGGTGGCATACAGAAAATAATCCTGATCCATCCAAACAGAACCATCATCTTTTATATCAACAAGATGCGTTTTAATCTGCTTGATGAACATCCCTGTCTGATCAGCGTGAGGATTGCCGTACGGAGCAAGGCCCATCAACTTGTACTCCCCTGAATTTACCTTGAACCCCAGATAGTACGTAAACGCGCTGTAGAGCAGCCCAACACTGTGCGGAAATCTGAGCTCTTTCAAAAATGTAATCTCCCTGCCGGAACCGGTGCCAATCGCTGCAGTTGCCCATTCACCTACTCCGTCGATGGTTAGAATTGCAGCATTTTCAAATGGCGACGGATAAAATGCACTTGCCGCATGTGAGAGGTGATGCTCCGTAAAGAGCAGCTTCAGTGCTTTCTTATCATACTTTTCAATCTCCAACAGGCCGTCGTAAATCAGTTTCTTAAGAAACATTTTATCCCTAAGCCAAACCGGTATTGCCTTCAGAAAAGATGTAAGCCCTTTAGGGGCAAAAGCGTAATAGGTTTCGAGAAGCCGCTCAAATTTTAGTAACGGTTTGTCGTAGAAAACAACGGCGTCCAGTTCGTCTATGGAATACCCGCCCTCTTCAAGGCAGTATGTTATTGCATGAACCGGAAAATCTGCCGTGTGTTTGATGCGGGTGAAACGTTCTTCCTGTGCAGCTGCTACAATCTTGCCATCAACAACAAGTGCTGCTGCCGAATCATGATAAAAAGCAGAGATACCAAGAACAACACTCATAATCTATCAACAGGTTTCATGGATGCAGTTTTTTTTCAACCGAATCAATCTACTCAATATTCACAAAACCTTGTAAGAAAGTTAGAGCTGTAGGATATGAATCACTACAAACCTTACTATTACTCGATCAAAGCAGCGAGTGCGCCGCCTACCAGGCTTGATTGATCAACGTAAGTGAACTCATAATACCGTTGATTCTCTCCCGAGAGATAAACGCTCATTTCCGCTTCGATCTGGCTTTTCAGCCCCTGAAGTTTATAGTACGATGTACCCTCTACAGTAATCAGAATTGGCTTTCCTGCTTTCAGACCTTTCCCTGTTTTCAGGATGACTGCTGCCAGGTTAGCTGCAACAAGTTTTGCTGCACGTGCCAGTAATGATCTGATAATTTCCCGGCTGATTTCCCGATCTTCATCTCCGGTAATAATTCCACTCAGTGGGCCGGTATGATCTTTTTCGGTATCAAGAAACTCATTCACTACCTCCGTTGAAAGATCTTTCATAGCATGAAGTTTTTTACCACTTTCTGAAGAGAGTAACCCTTCATCAGCGGCTGCTTTCAGAACGGTAAGCACCAGCCCGCCGAAATAACCACCTGAAAACATTTTTTCGAAATGGTATTCACCTTTTGTTGCGGTGGTATCATCAAAGGCTGCATCCAAAGCTCCACGTGGTGCTTTTCCAAAGGCACCTGTCTCCATGTTGATGATTTGGCTTCTGCCCGGTTCAAGATTGTTGCCTTTTGTGATCTTTTCGTTTTTCTCAATGTAGCAGGTATTGGTTCCTGTACCCAAAATGAAACCGATATACGAATCGTACTCTTTCTCGAATGATGCCGACTTACCGGCAAGCAGTGTTGCAACAGTATCGTTCAACAGAACAATCTCTTTATCCGGCATTCCCAGAGCGTTTAGCAGGTTCTCTCCAATCAACTCACCAATTACTTCCGGTGCCTGAACCTCTTTCGAGAACTGCAACAAAATACCGTCTTTATTCGGCAGTATTTCGGTTGGGTATGAGAAGCAGAACCCAATGCTTTCTGTTTGCTCAGCAATGTCTTTCACATAATCCGCAACAATAGTAAAAAACTCTTCTTTAGATACCATTCCGTGCTGACCCGGCATTTTCTCTTTCAATGGTTCACTCATCTCAAGTTTGCCATCACCCGTAAACATTACTTTTGCAACCCTGAAGTTTGTGCCCCCCGCATCAATTGCTGTTACCGGTACACCTGTTTTGAATGTATTATCAGCTTCAATGTAGGTTGGTATCATTCTGAGTGAACTTTCTGATCCTTCCAACCCTTTTTCCATTTCGGATATAAATGATTGTACTACGCTATCAGTATCAACATCAGCTGCTCTTAACTTATATTTTTCTAAAAATTGTGCTGTACTTTCCATAATGAAACATTCCTGAATTACAAGTTTTGATTAAGCCCAATCTGCTATGTTGTTACGATCGTCTTCCTTGATTGACTCATTCAATGTTTTCTCATCGTATTGCAGATTGTGCCTGTCGAGTACTTCTTGTGGCACACCGTTCCAGAATCCCGGACGATTGCCCCTGTAATCAAGATAAGAAACTCCAATTTGCGACGTAAAAAAACCTGTGACTGTTAGGTCTCTCATTCTGTTAAAAAATCGCACCCCGTATTGCATGTCGGGAGCAGCATTGTCGGGCCAGGCAATTTTTTCAATTATTTCCAACTGTTGCTCATCACTACATTCCGTAAAAGAGCGGCCAAACATGCTATTACATTGGCTGTTTAACCACATAATCCCTCCGCGTGTTACAAGTTGCATCTCCGGCATATCTTTCATCATAAACTCGATAAAATCCGGAACCTCTGCTTCTAGTGCTCCGCCTGATTCCTCATCAGCCGGAATGATGATATCGGACAGAATTTGTACAACTTCAAATTCCGATTCAGTAAAAAATGTCTCGGCCATAAGTGAAGCATCGCGCCTTGTTTCAGCAGCAGTTCGGCCATAGTTAAATCCATGCTGTGCAATTATATCCCGGCTTATTTGTTGGTCTTCAGTGCTACAACCTGATGCAAATAAAAGACCTGCACCTGCTCCACCTGCAAGTAATAGTTTTAGATGTTCTCTGCGATCCATATTCTGCTTAAATATTTACCTGAAATTGAAATAGAGTTTATGGTTATCGATGGCTGTACAGTTCAAGGAAATTTTTTAAATATTCCCTTTTTTCATCTGATCCACAATATAGTCAGACGTTCTCCATGAGAGTGCCATAATCGTCCATGTTGGATTTTTATCAGCCTGAGATACAAATTGTCCGGCATCAACAACAAAAAGATTTTTGCACTCATGTGCCTGCGAATATTTGTTCAGTACAGATGTGGAGGGATCATTCCCCATTCTTGTGGTACCAACTTCATGAATAATTCTTCCCGGGGCATGCAAGCCGTAGTCTGTATCTTCACCCGGCTTCTCACCCAACAAAATGCCACCCATGCTTGTTAAAATCTCTTCGAAGGTTTCGTGCATATGTTTTGCTTGCTTTAGCTCATGTTCACTCCATGTATAGTTAAATCTAAGTACCGGAATGCCGTATTTATCAACCGTATTTGGGTCTATTTCACAGTAGTTATCATAGCGGGCAATACACTCACCTCGCCCGGAAATACCCACAGTAGATCCGTATAGACTCTTAATATCTTTTTTAAGCGAAGCGCCGTAGCCACCGTTCGGAGATGGGTTCCCAAACTCATCAACAATGTGTTGCCGCATCGTATCCATACCCATCCCTATTCCATATCGAGGCATTCTCATACCTCCCCAATATTCTAAGTGGTACCCTCGCGGAAAATCTAATTCTTTGTTATCAAGCCACCAGGGTGTGTATACATGCATTCCTCCCACGCCATCTTCATTGTATCTTTCTCGATCAATGAGACTGGGCAGAATCGCCATACGATCTGCACCTGTTGAATCGTGCAGATATCTGCCAACCACACCACTTCCGTTTGCAAGCCCATTTGGATGGTGTGATGATTTTGAGTTGAGCAGAAGCCGTGCTGTTTCGCAGGCTGATGCACCAAGAACTACAGCACGTGCCTTAATGCTGTATTCCTGCATATCTAATTTGTTGATGTAAACTAATCCGTTTGCCAATCCGCTCGCATCTGTGGTTACTCTGCTTACCATAGCATTGGTGTAAAGCTCTACATTGCCACGCTTCATTGCCGGCTGAACCAGGCAGGTACCAGAAGAGAAATCTGCATACGCATTGCACGCCCGGTAACATTGATTACAATAAAAACAAACGCCTCTTTCGTTGTTTACTCGTTTTGTGAGAACCGACAATCTTGAGGGTATAACCGGAACACCAATGCGTTCAGCACCTTTCTTAATGTAGAGTTCATGCAGCCTTGGCTTTGGTGGTGGAAGAAAATATCCATCCGGATCATCCTCAAGGCCTTCGTTGGTTCCAAATACACCAATCAGCTTATCAACCTTATCGTAGTATGGGTTTACATCATCATAACTAATCGGCCAATCGTCACCCAGTCCGTCAATACTTTTCCGTTTGAAATCTTTAGGACCAAAGCGCAGAGATATACGCCCCCAGTGGTTTGTTCTTCCGCCAAGCATGCGCGAGCGAAACCAATCAAAACTTGTACCGTTTTTTCTGATATAAGGCTCGCCTTCAATTTCCCAGCCACCCCAGGCTGCATCAAAATCGCCAAATGGACGAATACTTCCGGCGCCCCTTCTTGGAGATTCCCAAGGCCAGCGCAACTGTGTTCTGTACTCTTCCCGGGCTGGATCAAAAAAACCACCAGCCTCGAGAACTGCCACAGATAAACCTGCTTCAGATAAAACTTTTGCTGCCATACCACCACCGGCACCGGAACCGACAATAGCTACATCGTATGGATCGGTTGAAAATCGAACTTTTTTACGCATTGATAGGAGTACAATCTTATAAATGTTGGAAATCGAACAAAAATAACAGAAAACAAATCAAATAAAAGAATCGTATACCATTTAAAAACGATACTTACGCCTTTAGTTGCCCTTCACTAATTTCGCATTCACTTTTTAAGTGATAGAATTGTAACAACAGATTACTTTTAGTCGGGTAAAATGCGAACATTTAGATTCCGGAAGTAAATGCGGCTATCGGGATCATGCGCTTGTAACGCTATGGTTCCCCGGCTTAAACGGATTGTACCTTCTCTGTCTTCCGGTTCGGTAAATTCAAGTACCGTCTCTCCGTTTACTTTAAATGTAATGTCTTTACCATTTACTTTTATATAGTATGTAAACCACTCATTATCCTCGTGTGGAGCAATATCCATCACATCTTTAACGGCGTAGAGGCTGCCGGTTTTTCTGGGGTCTCTGTGAGTTGCATTTACCTGAGCTTCGTAACCATGTTGCGGCCAGCCTTCATCCTGAAATTTTGTATGAAAAAATACACCGGAATTTGCATTAGGATATGTATAGACTTCTGCCTGAAATTCGAAATTCAAAAAATCTCCACCATCAGCAACGGGGCCCTCATAAAACAGATGGCCACGGGGTCCATCAACAACAATTTTTCCATCCTCTACCGAGAACGATTCCGGATTTTCAGACGCGCGCCATCCGTCAAGGGTTTCTCCATCCCAGATGGATATCCATTCATCGCTTTGTGAATCTGAGTTTATCTTGTCAGAAGCCAAAAAAGTTGAAGAGAATATAACGGAAATAATGAGGAGCAGATTTAAAATCTTAACGATATACATAATTATAAAATTTGGTTGTTTTGATTGACGATTTGCATGTTAACTGTACTAAACCCAAACTGATATCCACTTATGGTTTTACTTTGTACAGGCTAAAAATTCGCTACATCTTTAAGTAAGAGTGTTTTCTATATGATACCGCTCTACATGTTAAACAAAAAAAATCAACCACCTCCGGTATCACAAATTGCATATCGGAGATGGTTTGATTCAGCTTTGGAAGAAGCTAACCTTTGATATTTTAATAACCTGGATTCTGAGTCAGGTTTTCATTTCGTTGCATTTCAGCATCGGGAATTGGGTAGAGAAGATCTCTTTCTCTGAACTGAACTCCCCAGTTATTATTTGCTCCAATTACATCCACAAACTGTACTGTACCCGGACTTTCAGAGCTTGTAACCGGATATTTTCGTGTTCGCTGAATGTCGTGCCACCCTTTGAAGTCGAGTACCAACTCTTTGTAGCGCTCTTTCCATACCTCTTCAACAAACGCATCAACCGAAAGGCCGGAGAGTGAAGCTACAATATCAGCCCGATCTACTGTCCAGTATGCACGGTTTCGTACATCGGCAAGATAACCAACGGCTTCTGCATTTACTCCCTCAGATCTTGCTATAGCTTCAGCAGCTATGAGAAGTATTTCGGGATATCGTACGTGGTTTAAATTCCGTGTACCCCTGCCATTGCCAAAAACAGCACCTTCCTCAAACCATAAGTATGGCACATACTCACCGAATTGTATTTCATTGCCATTTATATCATTTATTGAGGTGGCAAAAAGCTGGCGATTCTGTATGCGCAAATCAAGTTCCGGATTGTACATGTTAACCATCGTTGTAATAGGACGGAACATATTTAGTGTACGGCCATAACTGATACCATCCGGCCTTACAGCACCGGGTACTGTAATTCTGGGATACTGGCTTACTGCGATATCACCATCATACTCTACTGACCATATATATTCGGCAGTGGTTTGTGATGTGCGCATTTGGTTGTATGCACTCTCTGTCATGGGATCTGCACCATGCTCAACAAGGCTGTAAACACCGGAATTAATAATAGCCCGTGCTACAGTTGCTGCCTGTGAGTAACCTGCCGTTACCTGTAAAGGGTGCCCTGCTCGCTGCAGGTGAACATCGGCAAGTGTAGCCAATACTGCTCCTTGAGTTATACGGCCATTATTTCCACTGCCGAATGGCATGTTTGGAAGGTTACCATTGTCGCGTGCCCACTCAAGATCTGCAATGATCTGGTTGTAAACAGTCGCTGATTCGTCACGAGGTACAAATGCACCATCTAAACCTTCTACCGGCTCAGTTACAAGCGGCACATCACCGAAGTACCTTACAAGCGTAAAGTAATTGTGTGCCCTGAAGTATCTGGCTTCAGCGAGCATACGGTTACGCTCTGCCTCATTCATACCTTCAATGCCGGGAATACGATCTATTGCAAGATTTGCGCGGTTGATTACACGATATAGCCCATTCCACCAACCACCTGCATAATCATTAAAGTTCACAGGATCCTGCTGAAGAGAATGTGCAAGCTGCCCTTCAATACGCTCACCTTTTGCTTCATTATCAAACAGACCGGTCATGAACGAACCAATCATAACGTTGCTTCCTCTAAATCCACCGGAATCGTAAGAGTTTGCCCCGGAGCCGTCGCGGTATAGTGCGTTGATGGCTGATCGGGCATCTTCCGGTTTATTGAAGAACTGATCTACAGATATTTGATTTTTAGGACTTTCGGTCAGAAAATCTTCACACGCCGTAAATATCACAAAGGCTGCTAAGAGAATTATTAGTTTTTTCATTTTGCAAAAATATTTTTGGAGTGATTATTAAAATTCTAACTGAATACCAAGAGAAGCGGTTCTCGGGCGCGGATACTGATAGAAGAAAATATTCTGCGCATGAATGTTACCACCCCATGATGTTGCTTCAGGATCATGACCTTTAAAATCACTTGAGTGAATTACAAATGCATTCTGTAAGCTTGCATTAACACGGAGTCTGCTCAGCCCATATCTCGACAAGCGTGTTGCATCGAAATTATAACCCAACTGGATGAGGTTGCCGCGAATGTAGGAACCATCAACAATCCAGTGGCTGTCTGCCTGTGTGTTCTGGCCTGCTAAAGGCTGATGCCTGATTCGCTGATACATGGTATTCTGGTTACTCTCAGTCCAGGCGTTGGTAAGCTGGGTTCTTAAACCATTCGTTAACGCCATTCTGTCTTCTGCTGTGTGCAGGAACTGCTGCATGATATCGGCTCCAAGAACAAACTGAAGGTCAACCATAAAGTCGAAGTTTCTGAACAAGAAGGTGTTGATGAAGCTACCTACATAATCAGGCAGGCCATTTCCAATAATTGTTCTGTCGAGTGATCGTTTAGCCTCACCCGGTAAGAATCCCCTTTCAGCGGCTTCTGCGGCTTCAGCTGTACTCCATGTTCCGAGTCTTTCAAAACCGTAGAAATTTCCAATTGGCTCGCCTACACGGAGTATGGTTTGGCTACCGGATACCCAGTTCGGGCCGGGGAATATATCCTCATCACCTGCACCAAGTCTTTCAACTCTGTTTTTATTGTAGTTAACATTCAATGTTGTTGACCAGAAAAAGTCGCGGGTTCTTACATTCTGAGTTGTTAATCTCAGGTCAATTCCCTGGTTAGATACAGCACCGATGTTATCGAGGATAGTGGTAAATCCTGTGGTTGCCGGTACCGGACGAGCAAGAATTAGGTCGGTTGTGTACTTGTAGTAGTAATCAAGTTCAACATCCAGTGCCTGATTAAACAATTGCACCTCTGTACCTATGTTAAACTGGTATGTTTTTTCCCACTCAAGATTAGGATTGGCAAGTCGTGTAGTGAATGCTGTTGACTGCCTGCCATCGCCAAGTAGTGTAGTACCTGAACCAATAGTAGCCAAAGATGCAAACACACCAATCTCTGTATTTCCGGTTACACCATATGATGTTCGTAGCCTCAGAAGATCAATAAAGCTTATGTCTTGCATAAACTCTTCGTTGGTAACATTCCATGCAAAACCTGCTGAGGGGAAGAAACCATATTTATTATCAGCACCGAAACGAGATGAACCATCAACACGGCTGGTGAGTGTAAATACATAAGTATCATCCCATGAGTAGGTAATTCTGTTGAAGTATGAGTTCATTGTCCACTCAAAGGCGTTTGAGTTGGGTGACTGAACTCCGGTTGCTGCTCCAAAGTTGTTAAATCTGAAGAAATCATCAGCAAAGCCAAATACTTCCTGCCCAAAACTTCTGAATCTTCTCTCCTGCCAGCTTGCACCAAGTACGGCTGTTAATCGAGCGCGTGAGAAGTCCTGTGTGTAGGTAAGAAAGTTTTCATTTTGCCAGTAGAATACTTCACTTGTATTGAAGTTAGCGCGGCCATCAGGGAAACCGCCAGATGCTACCATATTACTGGGGCGGTATCTGCGCTCTTCATAACGCTCGTTGTTGATACCAAGCTGAGTTCGGAACTCAAGATTCTCATTAATCTGCACGGCAATAAACGTATTTCCGAAAAGATTGTTTCGTTCTCTTAAACGATCTTCTTCCAATAACCTGTGAACTGGATTTGCCTGCCCTTCAAGGCTTAATGAATTAACCTGAGTTGAGTTCGTGTACTCACCTGCTCGAGGAGAGCCGCTTGCCCATGTTATGGGAAGAATTGGTGCCATTTCAATGATAGTACGCCGCACATCCTGACCACCACCACCCTCTTCAAGGTGATTTTCGTCGATTCTTGCAAACGTTACATTTGTGCCCATAGTAAGCCATTCACGTGGTTGCACATCGTACGTTACTTTCAGGCTGTATCTGTTCATATAATTGTTTAAGAAAATACCTTCTCTGTTGGTAACGTTTAATACAGCACCAATCGAAGAGCGCTCAGTTCCACCCTGAATTCTTAGATTATGGTCCTGAGAAAAAGCCGTTCTGGTGGCTTCTTTTTGCCAGTCAGTATCGTAAATAGGGTTTCCGTTTGCATCAAACAGGAATGGATCGAGTGATGTATCAAGAACTGGTGCAGTACCGCCTCTCCAAAGTGGTACATTTTGCAAACCAATTCTTTGTACTTCCATGAACTCTTCTGCATTCATCACATCCATTCTGCCACGCATGCGGCCTACGCTGAAACTGTTATCATATGTTACATTTATACGCTCGCCTGTACCACCTCTTGTGGTGCTTATCAAAATTACACCATTTGCACCCCTGGCTCCGTAAATCGCAGTTGCGGAAGCATCTTTCAGAACTTCGATGCTTTCAATATCATTGGGGTTGAGGAAGTTAATTCCGCCTTCCATAGCCACACCATCAACAATAAAAAGAGGATCGGTTGATGCATTAATGGTACCTGTTCCCCGAATAATTACACGGTTACTACCTGATGGTGCACCGGAATTTTGAAAAATCTGAACACCAGCAACCTGCCCCTGAATACCCTGTAATGCGTTGAATGATGTATTGTTGATCTTATCAGCTGTTACAATTCCTACCGAACCGGTAATTTCAGATCTTCTTTGCACACCGTAACCCACTACTACAAGGTCATCCAGTTGGGCAACATCAAACCGAAGCTCTACATCAAGTTCATCTCTGCCATCAAGACTTATGATTCTACTTTGATAACCTATGTAAGAGAATACTAAGGCTACATCCAGGTCCGGAACTGTAAGTTCAAACTCGCCATCCAAATTTGTTGTAGTACCAATTGTTGTGCCCTGAACTGCAATATTAACACCGGGAAGCGCTTCCCTTGATTGCGCATCAATAACTCTTCCACTAACTGTACTATTCTCCTCTTCAGCTTTTTCAACTAAATTTACCTCTCTGTCTTCAACCAGAATTAAGAGGCGATTTGAGGAAACTGCAAACCTTAGGCCTGTTCCATCCAACGTTGCCCAAAGTGCATCATTTAATGTCATGTTGCTATTCTCTATGGATACCTTCTTATCCTCAGGAAGTAAATTTTTGTTATACATTAACTTTAAATCTGCTTTATCAGCAATTGTTTTTAAAGCATGTTCAACACTAATATCACTAAAGTTCAGAGTAACTATTTCATGCAGTAATGAACGTGTTACTTCCGCTTCAGAAATATTCGGTTGCGAGGCAAGAGTAAAGTTTTCACTCATCCCTGAATCCTGCGCAAATAACATTGGCACCGTAACAGTACACAAAGCTATCAATACTACAGATCGTATCATGTTATAATACATATCGCTCCTTATTTCTTGGTTGGTTATGATTAATTGGTAATAGTTGTTTTTGTTAGCCTTTTAGCTATTGTTCTCATGGTTTTTAAAAATTATGGTTCTTCCATCCCTCTCCATGTTAAGGTTGAAAGTAATAGCAACACCGGCCAATACTTCGCTCATAGAAAGCGTGTAGTCAATTTCTGCGGTTATTCGTTTTTCTTTAATTCTCTCATCTGAAACCTGTATATCCAGATTATACCACCTTTCAAGGCGGGGTATCACTTCACCAAGTGTTCTATCTTCAAAAACTAATCTGCCTTCGGTCCATCCCAGGTACCAGTCGATATTGTCCACTTCAATGGCTTCGAGTGTTGCATTATCAGCTAATACTGCCCTTTGATTTTTTGTTAACTCTACTTCCTTAATCAAATCAGTATCGAGACTTCTGCTGTCACCAAACAATACTTTTCCTTGTGCTACAACCACTTCTATATTTGTAATTTCTTCTTCCCAGGCTTGCACTAAAAATTTGGTGCCCAATACATTTACATAAGAGTGTAAAGAGTGCACTTTAAATGGTTTTTCAGAATCGTAAACTATTTCGAAATAAGCCTCCCCTTCCAGATATATCTCTCTGAGTGCCTGATTGTAGTTTTCGGGAATTTTTATTTTACTGCCGCCGTGAAGCGTGATACGGCTTCCATCTGAAAGAACATAAGAAGCCCTTTCACCATAGCGGGTTTCTATAACACGGTAATCTATCTCAGCAACTGAGGCGTTTCGAACATCTTGATTGTAGCTACTTGCTATGTATCCGATGGTAACTGTTAACAGAACAAGTGCTGCGGCCAATACAATGCGCCTCTGAGTATTGTGCGATTTACGGAAATTGTAGTTCTTACGCTCAATAGAAGAGAGTCTAATATTCTTATCTGAGTTTGCAGATTCACTAACTTGCTGTTCTGATTTTTCCATAGAGCTCGACAGCATTTGCCAGGCTTCTTCCGTTTCAATGGGTACCGGCAATTCACCCGATTCTTCCCAGATTTTTTGAAGATGTGCCACTGTCTCTTCAAAAACCGGATCGTTCTCTATCATAGCCTCTAAAGACCGTAAATCCTCCCCATAAAGCTCGCCAGCAAAATATTTTGCAAGTTTATCCCATGGTAAATGATGATTGTTTGCCACTTGTAATTTTTGTTTATCTGTGATTGTTACTATAAATACAATCCAAAAAATCAGTACTGTGACAAAAATTTTCCTTTTTTTAATTTTTTTTGAAATCAGTGAACAATTGTCGTTCTATTTTCATCAAAAATATTACTCAGCTTATGCTTAAAGAAGTATTTAGCTGGAAACTGGCATTTCCTTTTTTTCAAGCTTGTTCAGAGAGATGGATAAAAGCTTTAATACAATGTTGAATGGTAAGGATGATAGTCTATAAGTTCTTCACGCAAAAATTTGAGGGCACGTGCCATTTGGGTGTTCACTGTATTGACAGATATCTCAAGATAATCGGCAATTTCTGTATAAGTAAGTCCGCTGATTCTATGTAGAAGATAGATTTCCCGGCATCGTAGTGGTAGTTTATCAATACTGATTTGCAGTTGTTTTTTAAACTTTTCCATGAAGATTTGTTCGAACGGCTGCTCGTCATTCATTAACTCTTCAATAGTTATCAACATTTCCTCACGCAAATCAACAACCATTTGTTCACGTTTCAAAAAGTTAAGAGATCTGTTTCTAACCGCTTTGAATAGATATTCCGTTAGAGAACCTTGTGGGTGCCAGGTTTTTCTGTTCGCCCAAATATTTAAAAAAACAGTCTGTATGATGTCTTCGGCAGCTTGAGATTGGCGTACAAATGAATAAGCATAACCAAAAAGAGGTTTATGATAATTTTTAAAAATCACCTCAAATGCTTGTTTATCATTGTCTTTCCGAACCTTTCCCACCAGCAATACTGCTGAACCATCTTCATTTAACAGGTTTTTGTATTCACCTTCAATTTTCATCCAATCAGTACTTGAGCATTTTACATAACCATAAACGTTTTACAATACTTATTCAATAAATGAGAAAAATTTAAAATTTGTCAAATTTATTCGCAAAATGAACAAGATAATTTTCACTTTGCTGTGTTCAAGTCACTAATGCAACAGCGCGGTATTTTAAGGTTTGTTGAATAGGTGAAAGGTAATCAAATTTTCGAATAGGTCGATTGTTCAGATGGCGTTCGATGGTTTTAATTCGCTG
>SLLL01000088.1 GCA_007134085.1 Balneolaceae bacterium | reverse complement strand
AGGATATGGATACCGATTTCTACGTGTTTTCAGCCCATAAAATGTGTGGCCCTACAGGTTTTGGCATTCTTTACGGCAAGAAACATCTGCTTGATGAGATGCCGCCTTATCGCGGTGGTGGCGACATGATTGATAAGGTAACCTTTGAGGAAACGACCTATAATGTGGTGCCATTCAGGTTTGAAGCGGGTACCCCGCCAATAGCTGCATCCATCGGTTTAAGCGAAGCGGTGGATTATCTCTCTGAGATAGGTATGGATGCTATTGAAGAGCGCGAGGCTCAACTTGTTGAATATGCAGTAAATGAATTACGAAAGATAGATGGCTTACGATTAATCGGTGAGGCCCAAAACAGGGCATCGGTTGCATCATTTGTATTTGATCATATTCATGCATCTGATATAGGCACCATTCTCGATAAGCAGGGAATAGCCGTGCGAACTGGCCACCACTGCGCACAACCAATTATGCGCCGGTTCAATATCCCGGCAACAGCAAGGGCATCACTCGCGTTTTACAATAACCACGATGATGTTGACCGCTTGACTGATGGCATTCGTTATGCTAAATCGTTTTTCGAATAGAAAATCAAAAAGAGACTATAAACTGAACCCATTTTATTATGCCAAAGATTAAAGAAATAGAACGTACTCCAAATCCTGACGCGATGAGGTTTGTACTCGCCGAGCCATTAACAAATGGTGTTACCAGGTCATTCGAAAACAGCGGCGAAGCAGAGCATGATGAACTTGCCAAAGCACTTTTCAGCATCGAAAATGTGATTAACGTTTATTATGTGGATAAATACATCACGGTTACTCAGGATGGTAATGCTGTTTGGTCGGAGTTGTTGAGAAAACTGGCACCGCCCATCAGAGAAGCAAAACCACAGCTCGATATCGAAGAAGATTCTGAAGTGCACGCTTCTAAAGAGGTACAGGAAACCGACGATCCGCGCCTGATTCAAATTAACCAAATGCTTGATGAACAGGTTAGGCCTTATTTGTTGGCTGATGGGGGTGGTTTGAAAATAATTGGCCTGGATGGAAACCGCCTTAAGGTGCACTATCAGGGAGCTTGCGGTACATGTCCAACAGCTTCAACCGGTACTCTATATGCCATTGAAAGTATGGTGAAGCGTATTGACCCTGAAATTCAGGTGATATCCGTATAGAAATTCAAATTGACAGAGGAGTAGTAAAATGTCATTAGCCATAAGTGAAAATGCAGCTCAACGTATACAAGAGATCAGGTCGGAACAAAATATTCCGGATGACCGCCCGCTCCGTGTAGCGGTTGTTAGCGGGGGCTGCTCAGGGCTTACCTACAATCTCGATTTTGATTCCAGCGATGAAGTTGATGAGCACGACAAACTTTTCGAAGATCATGGGATTAAAATTGTGGTAGATATGAGAAGTTTCCTTTACCTGGCGGGAACAAGGCTCGATTACACTGATGGCTTAACAGGAAAAGGTTTTCATTTCAACAACCCAAATGCAACACGCAGCTGCTCCTGCGGCGAATCGTTTTCTTTATAATTTGATAGTCTTGAGAACTTAGTCTTGAGTCGTGAGAATTAAGACCAAAAAATTTTTCAATAAGTATATCGGCTGTCAACTTTTGTATTGCTTTTAAATTACTTAAACCAAATTTTTCTTACAGACTCAAGACTCAAGACTCAAGACTCAAGACTCAAGACTCAAGACTCAAGACTCAAGACAAAAGATTCAACCACCATGTCCGAAATTGTAAACAAAGTTAAGCTTTCAAAACTCGAAACTATTGATCTCGAGAAGTTTGCACATGGTGTAAAAGTAGCAGAGCTCGACCTAAAAGATTTTCTTTTTCATGGCTTGATCCTGAAAGAGACGGAATTTCGGGATACGATGGAAAAGCATGACTGGGAACAGTATAGCGGGCAATACCTTGCTGTTTACTGTTCAACTGATGCAATCCTGCCAAAATGGGCATATATGCTTGTTGTACAACATGCGGAAGAATTTGCTAAAGATGTGCTTTTCGGGAACCGAGATGAGGCATTTACCCAGATTTTTAAATTAAAGCTGGATGAGAAAGACTGGTCTGAATTTGAAGGTCGTTTTGTACTTCTGAAAGGGTGTAGTAAGATGGAAGTTCCTGCAGATGTTTATATGTATGCTACCAAAAAACTCCTTCCACACGTTAAAAAGCTTATGTACGGCGAGGCGTGCTCCAACGTGCCCGTTTACAGGAAAAAGTAAGTTTCAGATGTTATCTTTGCTGTAAATAAATCAGGCAAGGCAAGCATACACTATGAAACACGTTCTTATTACCGGCGCATCCCGGGGTATTGGTTTTGAAATTGCACATCTTTTACTTCAAAATAAATTCAGAGTAACAGGTACTTCGACAAAAGGTAAATTTTCGGAAGTTTTAAATTCATCATCGAATTTTGATGGGTTAAAAGCGGATCAATCCAGAGAAGGTGATTTGATTTCCACCATCAAACCGGTTATTGAGAAGGATTGCCCTGATGTACTGATCAATAATGCAGGTATCTTCCATAATGCAGATTTTGCTTCGGATGACAACCACTGGCTTGACGTGTGGGATAAAACTATGATGGTGAACCTTAGGTCATCATCACTTATCACAAAATGGTTCATCAATAAGCACGTGCAAAATGGGAGCGAAGGGATTATCATCAACATTGCATCGAGAGCTGCATACAGGGGAGATAAACAAGAGTATGCGGCTTATGCAGCGTCCAAAGGGGGGATGGTTGCCTTCACTAAAAGTATTGCGCGGGGTTTCAGCCGGAAGGGGATTGTTGCCTATTCCATTGCTCCCGGTTTTGTGGAAACAGATATGGCGAAGGAATCAATTTCGGTTCTTGGAGAAGCACATCTCACAAAAGATTCCGCATTTGATAAAATGACGCAACCTGATGAAATTGCAAGACTATGTCTGTTCTTAGCCGGAGGAAATGTAAAACATATGAGCGGCTCCACATTTCATATTAATGGCGGTTCATATATGATATGAGTTGCTCACCCAACTGCAGGATTTACCTCATCCATCATTTCTATTTCGAGTTCATCATCGCCTTCTCTGATTTTTCGAAGTGCATAGCGCGATGCAAAAAATCCAACTAACAGAGTTGCGATTGATCCAAAAAGGGTAACAGCCAGATTTACTTTCACCACATTTTGCTGAAGGTCGTAAATGGGCATCATCACGATGGGGCTGAATGATGATTCTGAATAACGAACCGGTATCAATTCTGAGTTCATGATTACCTGAGCAAACTGAACCGGCAATGCAAGCCGCTCCTCAACAGTTTCACCCGTTGATGTTGTGAAGTTGATAACCACATACCCGTTGGTTTGAGCGGCAATCTGCTTCACATCAAAATCGGTGACTGAGGCGATGTAGCTGTCGCCATTATTGTAGGTAGACTGAATTCCATTGAACGTTAACAGCTGATAGCTGAACTGCCCTAAAAAATAGATTGGCAGAAGCCAGATCAGGAATATGAAATAGTATTTATTCATGTATTAATGCCGCTATTAAGTATCTGAATTTATATGGTTAACGTGAATTCGATATTACAACATAAGCCTTGCTAGTCCCTCTTTGAAGGGGGCAGAGGCTCGTAAGAGCCGAGGGGGATGAACCTCTGAGCGTTGATTAGACTCAGATATTCAATATTTAATCTAAAATTATTATTTAACATCCCCCATTGCCCCCTTCAAAGGGGGACACTCTTCAATAAACTCTTATCTCGATTTCACATTGGATAATATCTGATGTTAAAGTAAATATGTAATGAAAAATGGTTGATAACTATTGAATCACACGCTTCATCTGTGCAATCATTGCGGGGTCGTAAATCAAGCGCTGCATAAAATCCTGGTGCATGTGTCCACCAGAGGCATGAAACCAGAACCCGATCGGGAGCCGGTCAAGAAAAAGTGCCTGCACGGTTGTGTCGCCCGTATAGGCAGATGTACCAAAGTCGATGCCGTTCATCAAACCCATACGATTGTCGTAAATGGCACCATAATCCAAAAAGTCTCTGTCAATACCTATTTGGCGCTCCATTGGCCATCGCATATAGTTCATTAACGTCTCACTAATGGTTTCATTGGCCAAATCGTGGTTTATTGCTCTATACAGCATATCCGTAATTTCAGATGCTGTGGTTTTAGGGAACAGGATCATTGCATCCCGCTCTTCCTGAAACGTATTCCCAAGGCGGTTTCGGTTCATAAACCGTAAAATTTCATCCCTCTTTTCTGTGTTCTCAGCAAACAAGCGAGACTGCTCCATCACGTGCCCTCTCCACTCTGAATGATCTGCTGCTTGCCATTTTTCGATGATTTCAGGCACTGAAGCTTGCTGAAACTCCGGCGAAATACTGAGATACAACCCGGAGTAAGGCAGCGGCATTTCAGTTGATTCAAGCGCAAGTTCATCATTCAGTAAATCCCAAATAGAAGGATCTACCTGCCACCACAAGTAATCGGCCAGAGCGAGGTCACTGGTTTCAGCAAGCAGAAGCAGGGCGTTATGCAGCGATAATTCACCTTCACGAATCCAGCCTCGGTCAGTACCTGTTCTGTAACTGCCCCGATGTACAGATGCGTCCACATCCGGAAGCTGATAGCGGGATATATCATCCCAATTTATTACTGCTTCGGGAGAGAACTCTTCACAGCCGAACAGATAGGCGTATGCAGCAAGAATGAAAATATTTGCCGTAGTTCCCATCACCCTCTGCTGATCCGGGTTGAAGTGAATGGATGAGTCAGGATGATTCACCACCACACTCACAACGGAAGCGTACTGCGGATTTTCACCCATAAATTCAGAAAGCCCTCGCAGCGAACTTGTTTTTATGATCCATTCATTACCTTCCGACAGAGCTTCGCGATTTTCAAAAAATACGGAGAACGACTTCCAGTTCCACCCAAGTACAAAACCAAGCACTATTACAGCAGTGATAAAAAAAACAGCAAAAAACTTTAAAGCTCTCATAAAATCCTAATTCGAAAAAAAGTGGTTGAACTGAAGCAGCCTGTAATAAAATTCACGGGAATCGCGCATATAAACAAACGTATGATACTCCTGCCGGGTATTAGTAAAGAGGTCATCAAAGAAGAGATCGTCAACGCGCCCGTCATCCATAACTACGTATTTATACCTGTACATTCCTTCCTTGAGAATTGTACTTGTGCTCCAGCGATCTGTCTCGTCATTATAAGTGAGCCGATTGGCAGATTGTATAGCCCAGTAATTAAAATCGCCGGTTAGGTAGATCTCAATATCTTCATCCGGGTTCATAGCCGCATCAAATGTAAACTGAGCATTAGCGTATTGAGCATTAAGGCTCATATCAGGCCTGCCAAAGTTACCGGCTCCGGTTAAGCGGCCAGATGCAGAAAAACCGCTTACATCATCAAAAAGAATTACTTTTGGCGGATTCTCAGCAGGCATAAACTCCAAAACCTGGGGATTTCGTTGCGTAATATCACTCAGATCGAGCTCAAGAAATTCATAATCGCCAATGAACGGGCTGTTTCTGTCCATTTCGTAGTTAACTTCATTTGGGCTGGAAAAATCAACTTCTGATGCTTCCTTTGCGCGCCCCCAGAAGCGGTTCTGTATGTAATAAAATTCAAGGTCAAACTGTGGTTGATCCACGAAATCGGGCAATCGGTAACGGCTTACAGCCCTGTGTGATGATCTGAGGTTTTGCCTCGGTGTAATTAGCTGTTCAACGGAGGAAGAAATACTTCCCTGGTTTTCCGTTACGAAAAAGGGCAGTGCCATTATCAGATATCCGGTATCGGCATCTTCAACGCTGAGCATATAGTTACCGCTTTTGAGGATACGAAGGTCATCATTCGGAAATTCAAAACTGTACTGCCTGTATTGCGGCTGCCTGACTGATGAAACCCTTCCGGCATCCATATAAACGGAAAACAGCCCGTCGATGTACGACTCTCTGCCGATAGATGAACGGCTCCAGTCGGGATTGTGATGGCTAACGTGTACCCTGAACTGTCGTGATTCAAACTGAAGTACTTCAAAAAGAAGATTCAGCCTTTGAGAACTGTTCAACTCAATAATGGGTGCATTGGCGGAATTATTACCTCTGTGAAACTGGATGGAACGAATTTGATTGTCGGTTACAATCTGCCCCGGTACGTTAAAAAGGTTTTCGATGCCTTGCACTCGCGGCAGTGGCTCTCTCTCGCTTCCGGTTGATTCGAACAGGGTACAGGCGCTTAACATAAGAGAAACGGCAAGAAGAGATAAGAAGAGAGCTTTTTTTTGAAACAACAGATCAGAGGTAGTATTGCCCTTCAAAAACAAAATCGGCAGGGCCTTCCAGTTTTATGTTATTGTATGTTTTATTCTCTTCAGAGAACGAAAAATGGACAAGCAGAGTGCCTCCCTTAACCTTTATTTTGTAAAGAAATTTGCCTGATGGTGCCTGCTGAAGATGATGCCAGCCAAGAGCTGAGGCAATTGCACCGGTTCCACATGCGAGGGTTAAATTCTCCACGCCCCGCTCGTAGGTTTGCAAACAGAGGCTTGTTTTATCAAAGCCGGCTACAAAATTAACGTTGGTGCCTTTCGGGTTAAATTTTGGATGATTCCTCAAGAACCTGCCACGCTGAACTAAGTCTTGTTCATCATCGAGTTTATGTGTTTGTGTGGGGCAAACGATATGCTCTGTATTGGTATAAATATTTAAAATAGCTTCATTTGCCACAGACTGTTCTATAACGTTAGTCTCGAGTGGAAAGTCAATAACAACAGATTTTTTCTTAACTGAGGCACGGTAAACCTTGTCGTGAACACGAAACGTAAATTTTTTGGGTGAGCCGAGAGTTGCAGCAAAAGCGGCAAAGCAGCGGGCTCCGTTTCCGCACATTCCCGCATCACTTCCATCGGGGTTCTTGTAAAGCATCACCAGATCGGCTTCTTTGGTTTCATCGAACTGAAGGGCGATAACCCCATCGGAACCTATCCCGAACTTTCGGTTGCAAAGTGAAGGAGCAAGGTTAGAGAGTTCCTGCTCGGTCATTTTTACCCCACGGTTATCAAACAGAATAAAGTCGTTTCCGGCGCCTTGCATTTTTGTGAAGATCAGTGTTTGTCTCTCCATAACTAAACCCCCTCATTAAATGCCGGCATGTGTCGCCAGGGAGTTTCTGATGGGATTACCGTCTCCGTTCCGCGCATCAGTCTGGTAAATCGGGTGGACAGCACCGTAAAGATATATTTAAACTGCACATTTTGATAAAGAAGCCGTTTCAGTTGATTAAGCTGTTCAATCATGCCAATTACATCTGCATTCTCCATTGAACCGCAAAAGCGCTGTATCACATCGGCCTGATCAATATTGGTAACCAACTCAATGTTCGATGTTTCCCGGTAGATCAAAATATCCCTCAAAAATTGCTCCATCGTATTGCAAAGGCCAATTTGATTTTCCCTGTTCAGCCCGCTGTTCCAGTCTTTAATAAGCGCGAGTACAAGTGGGGCATCTTGCGTGTAAGAGTAGCGCAGAAAGTCTACAATTTCACCACGCGTTTTCTGCAGGGTTTCTACATCGAAAAAGCGTGCTAGAGAGTAGTTGCCGCCGGACATTCGCGCCAGGAATTTTGCATCTTCCTCGCTCTTACCGTCGAACCGAACCAGGCCATCGGCTACCTCATCATACGAAAGCGGCTGCAGCCTGATTTGCTGGCAGCGTGATATGATGGTAGGCAGCAGCTGTTCGGTTTTTGATGCCGTTAGAATAAACATCAGGTTAGGTGAGGGCTCTTCCAGCAGTTTCAGGAATGCATTGGCCGACTCTTTCCTCATCGTCTCAATTCCGGTGATGATCACCACAGATTTTTTGCCTTCATTGGGTTTGTACACCGTGCGAGGTCGTATTTCTGTGTGGTAATATTCGATTGAGTAAAACGCCTGAAGGTTTTTTGTGGATTCAGGATTATTTAGTGCTGGCCTGAGGGAGAAATCAACAATTTCGTAGGGATCTTCGGCAAGCATTTCCAGCCGTTGTTTAAGCTCATCAGCGGCTACTGTTTTGGGATGT
Organism: Balneolaceae bacterium; assembly: GCA_007134085.1. Taxonomy (GTDB): domain Bacteria; phylum Bacteroidota; class Rhodothermia; order Balneolales; family Balneolaceae; genus Rhodohalobacter. The sequence goes on along the minus strand of SLLL01000088.1, from coordinate 30,024 downwards.
GGAATGAAAAGGTGAACATCAGGGTGGGTGTACCAGCCCGACTTTTTGGTTGCCGCGGTTCCTTTCAGGTCCGTTATATTATCGATGCCATTGATATATTCTGCCAGTGCCAGGGCGAATGCAATTTTGCCTGAACCCTCGGGGCCAGTAAGCAGATATGCGTGGGAGAGCCTGTCAGATTCCAGAATTCGCTGAATCTGCTCTTTAGCTTTCGCCTGCCCTACAAGCCTGCGGTTGCCAAATTGTATGTTGTTAAAAGCTGACATCAAACGTTAATCTTCCCAAATAAAATCAAAAAGCAGAACTCCGGTTGTTATGGTTACGCCACAGAAGCCCACAAGAGCCACAAGGTCGTTAATGGATGAGCCATCAGGCCCGGAAATGAGTGCCGCATTAGTTACCCTTGTTAATATAAGCAGAAGCGGCACCACAAGGGGGATGCAAAGTACAGAAAAAAGAGCTCCTTTACGGTCGGCCTGGGCAATCATCGCTGATGTGAGTGTGGTTACCGCGGCAAGGCCGGCTGCGCCAAAAAGAAGAGCGCTGATAAAGTAGGTGATGTTCACCACGCCCATATCCATCATCAGCATGTAAAAGAAAAAAGTGAACAAGTGGAGTGCCAGCAAGAAGCAGAAATTGTAAAATAGCTTTCCAAGAAACACATCACCGGCTGCCGCATGGAGCTGCAACAACGCCCAGGTTTTACGTTCAGCTTCCTGAACAAAGGAGCGCATCATGCCAGACATCGCCGCAAAGAGAATGATAATCCAGATAAGCCCGCTTTTGGGCGTAGGGTCCATTTGATGAGCCCTGAGTGTAAAAAGAATGAGCAGGAGTGATGAGCCGGTAAACGCAAGCAGGGTATTGAGCGCATACTTGGTGCGCAGCTCCTGCATAACTTCTTTCTTAAAAATGGCAACGGACGGTCGGATCATTTCAGCAATAATATAGGGGCACTAAAAGTACTGAAAATGAAGCGGGTTAGAAAGATAAAGTATTGTCGATAAATGATTAGTCTGCTAAAAAACTGAGTACTCAGAGCATATAAACGGCACTGTTCTTACAGGAAGTTCAATTAGAGAATCATAAATTAATCAAAACATCTTTTCTCGCAGAGTAACGCAGATTAATACGCTGAGTTTCGCTGAGAATCTGCGAAAATCAGAAATCAATACTTCCACGATAATTTGTTTATGACTCGCAATTTTTAAACTCAAAAATAGTATGGAATCGTTTTTTGCAGATTGGATTGTTATGATTTATAATTTGAAGTAAAAACGCAATAAATTGGCTTTAAATGGTTTTCGGTAAAACAATAAAAATATTTCTGATAGATGGTGATCCTAACGGCAGAATGAGCTGTGAACTTTCTAATTGGACTGGAAAAGCTTATAAAATTCCACGAATAAAAGTTAAAGACTGTTCTGATCGCGATGATTTAGTTAATACAGGGGTTTACATGCTTTTCGGTAAAGACGAGGATGGTAAAGACCTTGTTTACATTGGTGAAGCTGAGTCGATCTTAAAGAGGCTGAATCAACATCTTAACCAAAAGGATTTTTGGCACGAAACAATTGTCTTCATTAGTAAGGATGAGAACCTAAACAAAGCACACATCAAGTATTTAGAAAATAGACTCCACAAGATTGCACTATCAGCAAATAGGTATAAGGTTGAAAATTCATCGACCCCGACACAGTCGTCAATTTCAGAGTCAGATCAGGCAGAGATGGAAGAGTTTTTGGAGAATATCAAAATGTTAGTGAATACGCTTGGCCACAAAGTTTTTGATGAAAAACGAGAATTAAAAAATAAAAAGCGTAGGGAGACTTTTTACCTAAAAGCAGCCAGAGGGGCTGACAGTTTGGGGCAACCATCATCTGACGGTTTTGTAGTTTTTAAAGGATCTAAAGCTGCAGGCTCTACTGTGGCATCTATCACGCCAAACTTTGTAAAGTTGAGAGATAAATTAATTGCCGACAATTTACTAACCAAGAAACAAGGTTATCTGGAATTTAGTGACGACTACATTTTCAGTAGCCCTTCTACAGCAGCTTCAATCGTTTTAGGCAGAAATGCAAATGGGTTAACAGAGTGGAAACTTAAAAGTGGAAAATCTTTGAAAGAGTATGAATCTGTTTGAAAGTGATCATACTGTGATAGTAAGAAATGATTCAATTTTTCGAATAGTTGCCTATGAGATGCGTTTTTGATTGATTTGATTCTTACCTTCATGCGGTCAGTATCTCCTGAGTATAAATGTTGAATTGATTGTTAATTCTGCACACCAATAGCGGTTTAACTTAATATTCACTCTAATTCAGGTTATATTGCCATAAGGCTATACAAAAACTGTCTTTTTGCCCAATATCTTCGTTATCGGAATTTTAAAATCCTCACATATGATCAATATGCTGCGGTTTTAAAGTTCCTCTTGCCTCGATCTTGATCAAAAATCCTGATTTTGTATAGCCTTCTGATACTCATTCAAAAACGAGATTATTTCTATTTATGAACCTCTATTCGCTGCTTGATAACTCCACAATTCTCGCTAATGTTGACGTAACCGATAAGGATGAGTTGCTCAACAAAATGATCGACACCCTAAAAGAAAAAGTAGAAGAAGGCCGGCTCGATGAAGTTCGCCAATCGGTTTTCGAAAGAGAGAGAATCATGTCAACAGGTGTGGGTAAAAGCCTGGCTATACCTCACGGAAAAGTGGCGTTTATCGAAGAAAATTTGGCAAGTTTTGCCATTTTGAATGAACCGATAGAGTTCGATTCCATCGATGAAAAACCGGTGAAAATGGCGTTTTTGCTTGTTGGCCCCGAGAAGAAAAATAGTGTTCATATTAAACTCCTCAGCCGAATTTCCCGGCTGATGAACAGCGTTTCTTTCCGTGAATCGTTATTAGCGTGCACCACCGCTGAGGAAATTCACAATGTATTTGAGCAGGAAGAGTTAAAATATTTTGGGAACTAAAATAGTGCCATGAAACAGCGCCGTGCAGTTCTGATTATCGCTCTGCTTTTTTGCTGTATCATTTTCAGCCCTTATTTGGGTAATGCACAGGTTTCGCCTCAAATCTCATCTATTATTGAAAACAGCCGTGCATCGAATGCCGTGTGGTCTCTGCAGGTGAGAGACGGCTCCGGTGAACTTCTCGAAAACCTGAACGGAAATTATCTGATGCGGCCAGCATCAAACCTTAAAATGGTAACTTCAGGTGCCTACCTCGATAAACTTGGTGCTGACTACCGTTTTAAAACTTCTCTTTTTGGCAGAGGTGAACAGGTTGGAAATACCTGGAAAGGCGATATTATCGTAAAAGGGTCGGGTGATCCCTCCATCAGCGGGCTTTTCGCTCAAGGCAATTCGCTCTTTCTGTTTGAGAAATGGGCTCAGGTTCTTCAGGAAAGGGGAATCAGGGTAATTGATGGCAACCTCATCGGGTTTGATGGCTTGTTTGATAATGTGCCCTATCCCAAAGGCTGGGAGTGGGATGACCTCAGTTATTATTATGCTCCGGAAATTGGCGCGCTCTCCTTCAATGGAAATGTGGTAGATCTTGAAGTGATTGCTTCAGGCAGGGTTGGCACTGTGCCTGAGATACGATGGTCGCCGTTCAATACACCCTATGTTGAGTTTATTAATGAACAGCTTATAACTGCACCGGGTACCCGTTTTCGGGAATCATACAGGAGGGAGCTGGGAACCAATACCATTCTTCTCAGAAGTACACTTCCGCAAGGTTACTATGAAACTGAACCACTCACCATCACAGGTCCCACTAACTACTTTCTGGATACCATGTTCAGGTATTTCATGAAAAGCGGAATTGATGTAACGGGACACATTTATTCGGATAATGATTTTCACCGATGGAGTGAAGCCGGGCTTGATGTTCTGGATGAGCACTATTCCGTACCGCTTCATCGGATGATCAATGAAGTAAACAGAGAGAGCAATAACTTCATTACAGAAATGCTGCTCAAAAAAATTGGTGCAGCTGAGTCTGGCGTGCAGGGCACAACCGATCTTGGGTTGCAGGTGGTAAAAAGCTATATGGCTGATATGGGTTTCGACACAACGAGCGTAAGCCTGAGGGATGGTTCCGGTATGGCACCTGCCACGCTCCTGAAAACAGATGATTTAAACCGGTTTCTGATCACCATTCAGAATGAGGAGTACTTTCCCTATTTCTACAATTCATTGGCACAAAGTGCGGTTAACGGTACGCTTGGCCACAGGTTCAGAAACAGTACAGTGCATGACAATTTTAAAGGTAAAACCGGATTCGTATCCGGAGTACGCGCGCTATCGGGCTATCTTGATACAAATTCAGGAGAACAGCTTGCAGTAACCATTCTCACGAATAACTACACGGTTCAGACATCTCACATTGATTTTATTCATCAGCGAATTCTTGAGTATCTTCAAGCAAGTTATTGACAGGCCATGAGTAAAAAACCGGTTATTCTTATTACAGACGACGAAAAGAGTATTCGCAATGCTTTGCGCGAAATTCTTGAGTTTGAGAATTACGCCGTACTTGAAGCGGAAAATGGCGAGCAGGCATTGGCAATGGTATCATCCGAACATATTGACCTTGTGATGCTCGACATCAAAATGAAAGGAATGGATGGGATGGAGGTTCTTCCAAAAATCAAAGAGTTGAAGAAAGAGCTTCCGGTGATAATGATATCCGGCCATGGAACCATAAAAATTGCAGTAGAAGCTACAAAGTCGGGTGCTTTCGATTTCTTGGAAAAGCCGCCTGATTTAAACCGTCTCCTCATAAGCATAAGAAATGCACTAAACAGCAGCGAACTGATTCGTGAAAATCGCCAGATTCGGAAACAGCTGCATGGCCATACCGAGCTGATTGGCGACAGCCCCGCAATCGGCCAGATTAAAAAACTGATCCAAAAAGTGGCACCAAGCAGCAGCAGGGTACTTATAACCGGTGAAAACGGAACGGGTAAAGAGCTCGTGGCAAGGGCTATTCATAACAATAGTACACGCGCATCAAAGACATTCGTGGATGTAAACTGTGCAGCTATACCTGCAGAGCTTCTCGAAAGTGAACTTTTTGGGCACGAAAAAGGGGCTTTTACAGGTGCTTCGGGTAGGAGAATCGGGAAGTTTGAGCAGGCTGATGGCGGAACACTCTTTCTGGATGAAATTGGGGATATGGCCTCCGAAGCTCAGGCAAAAGTATTACGCGCACTGCAGGAAGGGCAAATTGTACGCGTTGGCAGTAATGAGCCGATTAAGGTGGATGTACGGGTACTCTCTGCCACAAACAAAGATTTAGCGGATGAGATTGAGGAGGGCAACTTCAGGGAAGACCTCTATCATCGCCTCAATGTGATACCGATTCATTTGCCCCCACTACGGAAGCGGCGGGAGGATATTCCGCTCTTGGCTGCGTGGTTTTTGCAGAATCTGGCTGAGAAGGAGATCATTTTTTCCGGAAAATCTTTTTCTGATGAAGCCCTTGATGAGCTGAAAAAACAGTCATGGCCCGGAAATATCAGAGAGCTGCAAAACTCTGTAGAACGGCTGGCACTGCTCTCGCAGGATGATGTTATTTCGAAGAGTGATGTGCAGAAACAGATTGTGAGCCGCAAAAAAAATAAAGATCTGCTCGATAACCTGATTGAGGAGACCGACTCATTCCATGAATACAAAGAAGAAGCTGAACGCATTTTTCTGCTGAAGAAGCTCGAAAAGTTCGACTGGAACGTCTCTGCCACCGCTGATGCCATCGAAATTCAGCGAAGCCATATCTACAACAAAATGAAAAAGTACGATATAGAGCGGTAAGTGAGGTTTATGGAATCTGTAGTTTATTTCATGCCGAATTGGGCTTACCTTTCCATTCGTAAATAAAAAACCATTTTAACTCAGTGCCATGTCAGCCAAAATAATTGACGGAAAAAAAGTAGCGGATATAACCATGAATCTCCTGAAAGAGGATGTGGAGAACTGGGTAAAAGCGGGCTTTCGCAGGCCATTCCTCAAAGTGGTTCAGGTTGGCAATGACCCCGCATCAACAACGTACATTGGTGCCAAAACAAGGGCATGCCAGCGTGTTGGTATCGATACGGACACCGCACACCTTCCTGATACGGTTTCCGCGAAAGAGCTGAAAGAAGCCATTAAATCGTTCAACGAAGACCCCACGGTTGATGGGATCCTTGTACAGCTTCCGCTGCCTTCGCACCTGTCCGCACATGATGTAATCGAAAGTATAGACCATAAAAAAGATGTGGATGGTTTTCATCCGATGAATGTAGGGCGGCTGACTGTGGACCAGCCCACATTCAAATCGTGCACCCCGGCAGGTATTTTTGAGCTCTTTAACTACTACAGCATACCGGTAAAGAGTAAGCACGCGGTTGTGGTGGGGGCGAGCAATATTGTTGGCTCCCCGATGGCAATTATGCTTTCGCGCGAGAATGCATCCGGCAAGGCAACCACAACCATTTGCCATAAGTTTACCAAAGACCTTACCTCACACACCATATCGGCTGATATTCTGGTGGTGGCTGCCGGACAACCCAACCTTATTAAAGCGGAAATGATTAAAGAGGGCGCGGTTGTGATTGATGTGGGCATCAACCGGGTGGCAGACGAAACCACCGACAAGGGCTACAAACTGGTTGGTGATTGTGATTATGATGCCATTAAACAGAAAGCCAGCTGGATAACACCCGTACCCGGCGGTGTTGGCCCGATGACGGTAGCCATGCTGATGAAAAATACCCTGCTTGCTGCCAAAAAATCGATCTACCCTCTGGACTAATTTTCCGACAGCCATTTAGCTTCTGTTTACAAAGTGTGTGTTTCCTTTCACACTCTCGTGGATGGCGGCTTTGGCTACAGTATCGGGGCCGTAGCAGTTGTTGAGGCAGTCTGCCGCGCGGTAAAGATGGCGCATTTTGTCTTCTTCCGTAAAAAATATTTCAAGCTGTTCCGTCTGCTGCATCTCGATGGTGTGCAGGCCGATACCACGTATTTTTATCCCTTTCTGAACCGCACTGTTTATAAGTTTCATAGCCTGCGGAAGGCACGCTTTTAGTACATAATCGTCGAGATTGGTAAAGCCGGAGGTGGTAAATGCAAAGCTTACACCTTCCCAGTGCGCTTCCTGGTAGCGAATGTGGCAGCTCCACCGCCGCGCTTTTCGTTTGTAGCCCCGCATGCGATAGCATACTTTTCTTACGGCTTTTACAATTTCACCCTTTACAAGTGTGGGTTGATCGGTCCAGTCGGAAAATGTGTGCATGTAACTCACCTCATCGGGGATGTGAACCTCGTTGGTAAGCACTTTAGCTCGGTCTCGCCCGGTTACGGTTTCCCAGAAAAGCTGTCCCTGCATCTCTCCAAAAAGCTTTTTAAAAGGGGCGGGCCCCTGTTTGTGTGCGTCTGCGATAGTAAGCAGGCCATACCGTTTCAGATGTTCATAGCGCCTGCGCCCGATTCCCCACACCTCATCAATAGGCATTGGGTAGATATATTGTGCGGCATCGTCGGGGGTGAGAATCAATGAAAGCCCCTTCGGTTTTTTAAGGTCTGATGCCAGCTTGGAGTAGGTTTTGCTGGAGGCTATACCTACAGAGCAGACAAGGCCGAGCTGCCGAAAGATGTCGTTCTTCATTTTATGCCCGAATGCTTCGAGCTGCTTGCGCGGCTTACCAAGCAGAAAGGTGATGTCCATGAAGTATTCATCCATGGAGTATTTTTCCACCTCGGGCGAGTAGGTGTCGAGGATGGATTTTAGCTGCCGGCTGATGCCTTTGTACTTGTCATAATCAATCTGCATGAACACCAGATAGGGGCAAATTTGTGAAGCTTCAAATGCGCTCATCGCCGTTTTTATGCCCAAAGCACGAGCCTCGTAACTGGCAGTTGCCACAATGCCCCGGGCAGTACCATTGGGTTTTCGCCAGCCACCCATAGCCAGAGGCAGCCCGTACAGATTGTAAGCACGCTGCTCTACCTGTGCGTAAAAGCAGTTCATATCGAGATGGAGATAGAGCCGTTTTCTGCCCGAAACATGCTGATGCTCTTTCGCTACCGTGCTGTAAAGCGTAATACGGTGCACATCCTGTTCGAGATCGTATTTTTGATATAGTTCGGGGTCCATAGCGGAATGATAACCAATAGTAAACATATATTGTACATATAAAATACCAACTCAAAAAGAAAAATTCCCAGGCTCTTAGGTTAGCTTTATGCAAAATGATCAAGGTGTGCTACTAACAAGAATGACACATCGCTTTTCTGATATTTATGGATTAAGAGAACAATCGCACAGTGAGGATAGTAGAGGACAAGAAGAATGATTTTAAATTCCCAGCCATAAACAAAAAAAGCTCAAAGATTTTATCTTTGAGCTTTATGAGTGAGCGGGAAACGAGATTTGAACTCGCGACCCCCACCTTGGCAAGGTGGTGCTCTACCACTGAGCTATTCCCGCTTTTTATAAATAAATCAGTAAATCAACTGCCTTGAAAAACGATAGCCTCGATTATTTCAAGACTCAAAATATAAGATCTTTGACCACTTCTTATCAAGGCTATTTTTGAATTTTCTTCAAAACTTTTACTGATCTTATCCGCTGTTTTATGGTTTCATTATCGGGGATGGCAGGGCGGTCGCGGTAGCGGTCAACAATACAGATAAAGCCAAGAGGCTCTCCATTATCCGCATGAAACTGATGGATGGTTTCCGGGGCAATGAATACAACATCGTGTAAATTCAGTTCGTGAAGTTCATTTTCAAGGATTAATGTTCCAGATCCCCGGATAATTACCACACTATGCGGATGCCTGTGCAATTCAAGAGAAGAGTAGCCATCCGGCTGAATTTCGAAATAGCGCGTTTCTGAGTTTAGGGCAGAGATATCGTCACCAAGAAGTGTGTATCGGTGTATATCCTTAAAGTTTTTTGTTTCCGTTTTATACTGCCTGCGCTCCACACCATTCCAGGAAAAATTGTCTGCTTTAATAACCTTCGATTGATTATTCATAACTCCTCAAAACGGTTTGAAATTTTTCGGTGGCTGCTTGTAGCCCTGTTTCTTGCTTATAAAGGCTGCCTCCAATCAAATAGATGGTATCATTTCCGTAAGACGCAATTTCCTGTTCAAGGCTCAAAAGGTCAATACCTCCGGCAGGCGTTGGAAATGCTGAGTTGAAGCCGTGCAGGCCAGCCCTGAGTTTGTGATTTATCGCAAGGCAGGTTTCTCTGGTAAATGAGAAGCGTCCGCCGGCATTGGGATAGATCACCGAATCGGCACCGAGAGCTCTCCAGATGGTTCCATAATAGAGCTCTGGTGTAAAACCATGAGTGGGATGAATCACAAACGGGCCCGAAAATGCCGGGTGTGCCATTACAGGCAGGTGCCCCCGGTTGGAAAGCGTATGCAGCATTTCAATGCCTGTGAGTTGCGGCGAAACCAACACACCATCAGCTCCAAGTTCAACCGCCTCATGGAACCTGTCTAACACATAAGCGGGTGAGGTGGTAATGTTGGGGAAATAGAGTGTTTTCTTGCCCGAAGCCTGTTCGCCCATCCGCACAGCCTTCACAACTGCCGAAACGCGTGCCGTAAATTCTGCGGATGATTGATTTGTCAACCCATGATCATCTTTAATGATATCGATTCCACCCAATGTAAACTGGTATGCATTTTCAGCAAGTTCGGCAGGGGAGAGGCCAATCGGTTTCAGTGCGGTGCAGCTAAGGGCTCTTTTGGGTACATCCAGCCTCTTTCGTATGCCGGAAATGCCGAATGCGGGGCCGTGGAGGTTATCACCCCAAACATCTTCATCGATATCAACCAGTTTGATGTTGTGCAACATCGAAATGTTGCCAAACAGCACGTTGATCAACTGAGTTATGTCGCCATCAAACAGAGATTTGGGGTAGGTGAGGGTGGCATCCCAGAGGTTCTCACCCGATTGAACCATATCGATAATATGGGGAAGGGAAAGTTTTCCGGATTCGGGCACTGCTTCCAGCGGCATTTCTACGGATTGCTCTGTCCCGATTTTCTCCGCAAACAGCACCGCTTCATCTTCAGAACCGGCCGCAAGCCGGTAGGTTATGGTGAAGCGTGCAGAGCTGGCCATCCGGTTTACAGAATAATAGTTTCAGAGCGCTTCGGGCCAGTGGATACAATTGTAAATTTCACACCGGTAAACTCTTCAATAAAGAGGATATACTCTCTCGCCTTCTCAGGGAGTTCATCGAAAGATGATATATTTCGTGTTGAGGTATTCCACCCTTCAAATGACTTATACACAGGCTTTACACGTTCAACTTTCTCCGTATCCAGCGGAAAAACCTCGGTTTTTTCTCCATCAAGCTCATAATGTGTACACACTTTGATGGTTTCAAAATCATCAAGCACATCGAGTTTGGTGAGGGTAAGTTCGTTCATGCCGTTCAGCCTGATGGCATATTTTAGTGCCACCAGATCAAGCCAGCCACATCTTCTGGGCCTACCGGTGGTTGCGCCAAATTCCTGTCCGTTTTTTCTGAGTTTTTCGCCCGCAGTATCATCAAGTTCGGTGGGGAAAGGGCCATTGCCAACCCGCGTGCAATATGCTTTAGTGATACCCATAGCGTGGGTAATTGCAAGAGGCGGAATCCCACTGCCTGAACATGCACCGCCAGCTGTGGGTGAAGAAGAAGTTACATATGGATAGGTACCATGATCCACATCCAGCAGGCTTCCCTGAGCACCTTCAAGTAGCACTGATTCGCCGTTTTCAAGGGCATCGTGCAGCAGTTCAGTTGTGTTTGTAATGTATGGCTTAACAATCTCAACAGCTGGTTTTAGTTTGGCGATCATCTCGTCGCCATCTAAAGGCTCTTCGCCGTAAACATTTTCCAGTGCTACGTTGATGTCGCGGAGATTCTTTTTGATTTTTACCTCAAGCGAATCCATATCAAGCAGATCAAGCATGCGGATACCAATTCTGGATACCTTGCTCACATATGCCGGCCCGATTCCTCTGCCTGTGGTTCCGATGGCATCACTGCCACGGTTTTTCTCCTTTACCTGGTCAAGTACTTTGTGGTAGGGAAGAATAAGGTGAGCGGAACTGCTGATGAAAAAGCGCCCTTTCAGGTTAACACCGAGTGATTCAACTTCTTTGAGTTCATCAACAAGAGCGATGGGATCTACCACAACCCCGTTCCCGATAATGCACTTTGAATTTCCGTTAAACATTCCGGACGGAATGAGGTGAAGCACGATGGTGGTGTCATCGAATTTCAGTGTGTGGCCAGCATTGGCTCCGCCCTGATAGCGGACAACGTAGTCGGCTTCTGCACTTAAAATATCAACAACTTTTCCTTTTCCTTCATCGCCCCACTGGGCACCAATAACAATTCGTACAGCCATATTTTTTCAAAAAAAAGGAGGTGTGTTAACACCTCCGTAATTGATCTCTTAGTTAACCGGGATGTGGCTGTTAATCCTTGTAGGATTCAATTGCCTCATCTAACGATTTGAAGTGTTTAAAAACGGTAATGAGTTTTGTAATAATGAGCAAGCTCTCAATTTTGTCGGTGGCATTAGCTATGCGCAGATCGCCGCCGGCTTTCCTCACGGTGGTAAGGGCGCCGATAAGCATACCCAGCCCTGAAGAGTTCATAAATTTCACTTTACTGAGATCCACAACAACGTTGGTTCGGTTCTTATCAATCAGCTCGTGAATTTTTTCATTGAGGCTAACCGCATCGGGGCCGCCCATTACATTTCCTTTAAATTCTATTACAACGCAATTATAGCGTTCAGAAACATTAAAACTCATAGTTATCCCGTTTTTAAAGTTAGTTTACTTTGCTTTGGCTTTTATTGCTCGCTTTTGAAGTTCAACCACCAACGCACTGGCAACAAACAGTGAGCTGTAAGTACCTAAAATTACACCAAGTACAAGTGCAAAAGCGAAGCCTTTCAGAACCTCTCCGCCAAAGATAAACAGCACAGATACCACAAACAAGGTAGTTACCGAAGTTACCACTGTACGGCTAAGCGTATCGTTAAGGCTTTTGTTGATCATATCCGAAAAGTTCATGGTTTTGTAAATGATGGAGTTCTCCCGAATACGGTCGAATACCACCACGGTATCGTTCAGCGAGTAACCCACAATGGTGAGGAATGCCGCAATCAAAGCCTGGTCAATGCTCACATCGAAAGGAGCAATTTCTGCCATGATGGTAAACACGCCCAGTACGATTAGTACGTCGTGCGCTAGTGCAGCAATGGCACCGGCTGAGAAGTACCATCCTTTAAACCGGATGAAGATGTAGATAAATACCACGGCAAGTGCAAAGATAATTGAGTACATCGCACCGCGCCGAAGGTCTTCAGCAAACCGGGGGCCTACGAGGTCGGTTTTCTGAACAGTAACCTCATTGCCGGGGTAGATAGTGGCAAAGTTTGCTATCAAAAGCTCGCGGGTAGCAGTGATATCTTCTTCCGTATCGATACGGAGAAGGATTTCACGGTCGGACCCGAAAAGTTTAATTTCGGGTACAGTTCCAAGCGGTTCTGATAATTCTGAACGAATTTCAACCACATCTACCGGCTCCTGAAATTCGAAAACGAACTCCTGCCCGCCTCTGAAGTCAATGCCGTAGTTCAATCCCATTGTGAAAATTGCCACAATGGAAACCACAATAAGTGTACCTGAGAAGAAGTACGCAATATTGTGTGCTTTGATAAAGTCGAAGTTTGGTGATTCAAACCATCTCATAATAATACCTGTGTTTTAAATTTTTCTGGGTGATGATTAACCGAAGCTCACTACGGATGACTTCTCGCGGGTGAGGTAATCAACAATTACCCGTGTAATTACAATGGCGCTAAAGAGTGATGCCACAATACCTGCCATCAGTGTAACCGCAAAGCCTTTGATTGGGCCAACACCGAAACTGTAGAGAATTACCGCTACAAAGAAGGTGGTTACGTTCGCATCAATAATAGCGCTCATCGCGTTGGCGTAACCGTTATCAATTGCGGCGCGGAGTGTTTTACCTCCCCGCATCTCTTCACGTATCCTGTCGAATATCAGCACGTTCGCATCAACCGCCATACCAATGGTCAATACAATACCTGCAATACCGGGCAGCGTAAGTGTTGCCTGGAAACCAGCCAGAATACCCAGAATAAAGATAATGTTGAGTAACAGGGCGAGGTCGGCTATGGCGCCACCGGTTCGGTAATAAACAATCATAAAGATGGCTACAACACTCAAACCAAATATAATAGAGTAGAGCCCCGCGCGGATGGACGCCTCACCAAGAGATGCACCAACTGTACGTTCCTCAATAATTTCGAGTGGGGCAGGTAGCGCACCGGAAAGTAGAATGTTTACAAGATCTTCCGCTTCCTGCACACCACCAATTCCTGAGATGGATGAGCGCCCGTTGTTAATCTGCGACCGCACAGTTGGGTAGGAGTACACATATCCGTCAAGCACAATCGCTACGGGGCGCCCTATGTTGGCACCTGTAATTCGCGACCAGCGCCTTGCGCCGTCAGAGTCCATTGTCATCGAAACTTCCGGCCGGTTGGTTGTGGGGTCGAAAGCCACGCGGGCCTCGGAGATCACATCACCTGTAAGTTCAATCTGGCTGCGAACAGCAATCATTTCGTAGAGAGGAATGCCGTTATCATGTGCAAATGCGGTGGCTCCCCATAGAAGGTCCATATTTCGGGGGATGAGGCGCTGAACATCTTCAGTTTGTAGAATACGGTTTACGGCAGCAGTATCGCGGCCGGCAGCATACCCGAAAGAGTACTGGTTGGTGCCGCGGAGGTCGAAGATTTCGAGCAGGTTCTGAACTTCTTCGTTCTCTTCATCAGCTTCAAAATCGCTGAAGAAACTTGCAATAGCCTGCTTGGCACTGTTAATTTCATCAGATTCCGGAGTTAACCTGAACTCGAGCCGGGCAGTACCTCTAAGAAGGTCGCGCACCCGTTCTTCATCATCCACACCAGGCAGCTCTACTACAATACGGCTGTTACCTTGCTGTAAAATGCCTGGCTCGGTTACACCAAATCGGTCAATTCGTGAACGGATAATCTCCATTGCCCTTTCTACTGCACTGGTTCGCTGTGTTTTGAGAAAGGATGAGATTTCTGAATTGGATGATGTTCTGGTAATGTTTTGGGCATCTGACCTGAAGTAGCGGCTCAGCATTGCATTGGGATCGCGGCGCTCGAACTCGGCTACAAACTCATCAATGAAATCGGTTCGCCTTTCGAGGTAGTTTTCGCGCGCTACACGGATTACATCTTCAAGGTTGCTATCGGCAAATTCTCCGGCCAGTTCAAGCACCAGCTGAGGCGTTCCCACTTCGAGGGTTACGTACATACCGCCCTGAAGGTCGAGCCCAAGGGAGAGCGAACGTTCACGTAAACGCTGAATTCGTTCGGCGTTTTCACTTTCATATACAACTCGCTCAGCTTCTGTAAGGCTTTCAATATGGCGCTGTTCAAGGCTCCACTGGATAGTGGGAAACAGGTAGTAGCCCGTAAGCCCAAGGAAAAGGGCTATCATACCTATTTTAAATCCATTATTCTGTTTTTTCATGGTAATAAATTGATATCTGTGATTGGTTAAAATTCTGAAAACTCAGCACATGTATGCACTGAAAAAAATGCTGCCGCCTCATCCATACCATTCCGGATGTAAAAAATTCATGATGGCAGCAAAAAATGGTGAGCTTTGTGATGAACCGCCTAAGGCGCATTTATGCTGATACCGCCTGCAAGGGGTATCAGAAAAAGGGATAGAACGCTGCCCGCAAAGATAGATGCATACTGAAGGGCACTAAACTTTTGTGCATCAGCTGCAGGGGAGGCGACAGAGTGAACCGAGTTGGAAGAAAGCCATTTGTGTAACGGTTTCGGAAACTCCGGCAGAATAGCATTTGCCCCGGTTTTGTGATTTTCGAACACGTTCCACTGGCCTACAAGCCATGTTGATACAGTGCGCTGCTCCTCATCAGAGAATGAGAATTGAATGCGAAAATCATCTTTATGATCGGCTACCAGCCTGGATGCCTGTTCAACAAGTATCCAGAAATCGTTAGCCTGTTCTGGGAGCTGACGAATGGAGTCTCTGAGCTTCGTCTCGTTTTCATTTCCCGATGCTACTACGTTCTGATTTAACCAAAGCGCAAAGGCATTTTTTTTAGCCTGGCTGGAGAACGGCTGTGCAAGATGGGCAATAAAGCCCGCCATTACCAGGGTAATAGTGAGCGATCGGAAGATATGTGAAAAACGGCTTTTCATCAGGCCAGTAAAAATAGGCAGAAAGCAATCTGTTGACAAACTTTATTTGTGATGCTTTTGTAAAGCTGGGTGGGGGAATTTATTGTATGGGTGTAATTTTGACTGCATCAGAAGCTCAATAAGAAGTAAGTGGAATTCAAATGCAAAGAATTCAGTGAATTAGGATTGGAGTATTCAACTAGTTAGTTACTACTTCAACCTTTTTCCCCTTCTCCCTCTCAAATTCCATCTTCAGATATTTTCCAGTGTAGCTATCGGGGATTAGGGCTACTTGTTCGGGGGTGCCTTCGGCGATGATTTCTCCCCCGCCCATGCCGCCTTCAGGGCCAAGGTCAATAATCCAGTCGGCCGCTTTAATCAGGTCAAGGTTATGTTCAATCACAATCACGGTGTTGCCCTTTTCAACCAGTTTTTGGATTACCTCAACAAGCATCCGCACATCCTGGAAATGCAGGCCGGTGGTGGGTTCGTCCATAATATATACTGTATCGCCGGTGCCAATTTTCGATAACTCTCTTGAGAGCTTAATCCGTTGTGCCTCGCCACCGCTAACGGTAGTGCTCGACTGGCCCAAAGTTAAATAACCAAGCCCAACCGAGTTCAGTGTTTTCAGTTTCCGTTTGATGGATGGCACCGAGTCAAAGAAACCCTCAGCTTCGCTGATGGGCATTTGCAGCACATCCGATATGTTTTTGCCCTTGTAATGGATTTCGAGGGTTTCGCGGTTGTAACGTTTGCCATTGCAGTTTTCGCAGTTTACGTACACATCGGGCAGAAAATTCATCTCAATTTTTCGAACGCCGTCGCCCTGGCAGGATTCGCATCGCCCACCCTTTACGTTGAACGAGAACCGGCCCTGATTGTAACCACGAATTTTTGCCTCCGGCAGCTCTGCAAAAAGAGAGCGGATGTGGTCAAACACTTTTGTGTAGGTACCGGGGTTTGAACGCGGTGTGCGCCCGATCGGGCTTTGGTCAATCGAAATTACTTTATCCACATGCTTCAGCCCGTCAACTTTTCGGTAGGGAAGGGGTACTGCTTTGGAATTGTAAAACTCGTTGGAGAGAATGGGGGTGAGGGTCTGGTTTATCAGCGAACTTTTTCCGCTCCCACTCACACCCGTAACCGCGATAAATTTGCCGAGTGGTATGTTCAGCGTAACGTCTTTCAGGTTATGCCCGGTGGCATTTTTTACCGTAATTTTTTTCCCGCTCCCTTTACGCCGCTTTTCAGGGTAGGGGATTACCTCTTCATCGTTCAGATATTTTGAGGTCATGGAGTTGGGATCAAGCTCTTCCGGTTTTCCTTTGGTTACGATGTGGCCACCCTCCGTGCCTGCGCCCGGGCCAAGGTCAACCACATAATCGGCATGTTCAATGGTTTCGCGGTCATGCTCAACCACAATTACACTGTTGCCAAGATCGCGCAGGGTTTCGAGGGATTGAATCAGCTTAATATTATCGCGCTGATGCAGCCCGATGCTCGGTTCATCCAGAATGTAGAGCACGCCAACAAGCTGCGTACCAATCTGGGTAGCAAGGCGAATTCGCTGTGCTTCACCACCACTCAGAGTTTGTGCTTCGCGGTCGAGCGAGAGGTAGTTCAAGCCAACATTCAACAGAAAGTCGAGGCGGTCTATCACCTCTTTCAACACCTGTTGCCCAATTTTTCTCTGGCGTTCAGTCAGTTTTAAATTCCCAACGGTTTTGCGAAGTGTGCTGATATCCTGCTGCACAAGGTCGCGAATGGTATATCCGTCAATTTTATAGGAAAGAGCCTCTTTGTTGAGCCTGCCGCCTTCACATGCCGGACAGGTAACTTTCGACAAATATGCCTTTGCCTTGTCCCGTTGTTTGTTCGATTTGCTCTCCTCATACTGTTCTCTGATGATCGCCTTCAGCCCCGGAAAGCGGTGTTTATAGGTTACGTTGTTGTTTTTAAAATCGTAGCTGATGTTAAACTTTTTGTCACCGCCGCCTTCAAAGAGCAGATCCAGAGCTTCATCGGTGAAGGACTCAATCGGCATGCTGAAATCGTGGTTTACACTGCGCAGAACGGCATCGAGCTGTTTGAATACAAAAATATCGCGCGGTTCACCCAAAAACCGGATTGCCCCTTCGTCAATACTCTGGTCAGGGTTTTGGATCACCAGGTTCCGGTTTACATCGTATTTGTATCCCAGGCCGTTGCACGTTTTGCAGGCACCAAACGGAGAGTTGAATGAGAAAAGGTTTGGGGCGGCATCTTCATAGGAGAGCCCGCTTTCGGGGTCATACAGATTTTTTGAAAACACCTGATCGCGAATAGCCCCGCCTTCCTGGATACCCAGAATCAGGTTTCCATCAGCCATCTCCAGGGCAAGGTGAACACTTTCAGAAATACGGTTTTTGCTCTTTTCTGAAATCACAAAGCGGTCAACCACCACTTCAATGTTGTGTGTTTTGTAACGGTCGAGTTTAATTTCGCCTTCAAGGTCAATCAGCTCGCCATCCACGCGCGCTTTGATATAGCCTTGTTTTTGCATCTGCTCAAAAAGTTCACGGTAATGCCCTTTTCTTCCCCGCACAACCGGGGCAAGGCAGTAGGCTTTGGTGCCTTCGGGCAGATCCATAATAGCCTGCACAATCTGATCTGATGTCTGCTTGGCCATTTTATTGCCGGATATATAGGAGTACGGTTCGCCAACACGGGCGTAGAGCAGGCGGAGAAAATCGTAGATTTCTGTTACGGTACCAACCGTAGAGCGGGGATTTCGGTTGGTGGTTTTTTGGTCGATGGAAATCACAGGAGAGAGGCCGTCAATAAAGTCCACATTGGGGCGCTCCATCATTCCTAAAAATTGCCGTGCGTAAGCAGAGAGCGACTCAAGAAAACGGCGCTGTCCCTCTGCATAGATGGTATCGAAGGCGAGTGATGATTTGCCTGAACCGGAGAGCCCTGTTAAAACAACAAGCTGCTCACGAGGTATGTCGATGTCAATGTTTTTGAGGTTGTGTTCGCGGGCGCCGCGTATGATGATGTTATTCTGCAAAATCCCTGCTTTTTGATTAATCGGATAATTTACAAAACGTTTTCTGCAACCTCACGTTTCTTCGTGTTGAAAAAAAGTGATGAATAATGAACAGCTTATTAATTCATAAACGTAAAGAGATATAGTATCCATGAAAATCCTTTGCGTTTCATTCCGCTTTGCGGTTATTCAACAATTTAATTCCAGTCAAGATTGAGTCTGTGCAAAAAAAGCTATTTTAAAATGCAGTTGAACATATCCAAATACAGATCAAACAAAGAAAAACCGCAAAGGTCGCTGAGAAGCGCCAAGTGTGCTGTAACAAAATTAGAAGAAGATCACGATTTAAAACTCAAAAACTCGGATCTGAGTTTAAGTAGATGCAGTTTACTCTATTTACAGAATCATTCGTATATTTGAAGTCTTTTTAAACAATACATCCACAGATAAATGAGTACTGCCACCCCAAAAATCAATCAAATTGAAAGCCAGCATATTTTAGAAGGCGAAGGCTGGTATCCGCTTTCATGGAATAAAAAGGAGATTAGCCAGCTCCCTGCTTACCCGGATACAGAGGAGCTGCAGCGCTCATTTAACGAATTGAAATCTCTCCCGCCACTCATCACTTCATGGGAAATTGAAGCACTGAAAGAGAAACTGGCAGATGTAGCTGAAGGCAATGCGTTCCTCCTTCAGGGTGGCGACTGTGCCGAAACGTTTGATGCATGCACATCCGTGAAGCTGGTAAATATGCTAAAGGTGATGCTGCAGATGAGCTTTATTCTTATTCACGAAATGGGCACGCCCGTAATCCGGCTCGGGCGAATTGCCGGACAATATGCGAAGCCTCGATCTCAGGATTTTGAAGTGGTGGATGGCGTAAAAATGCTCAACTACCGGGGAGACCTGATCAACAGTATTGAAGCAAGCGTTGATACGCGTACCCCTGATCCAGCAAGGCTGCTTGAAGCGTATGAAAAAGCCGCGCTTTCACTGAACTTTTTGCGGGCACTTTCTGATGAAGGGTTTGCAGATTTGCAGCATCCCGAGCAGTGGGAACTCGATTTTATGCAGAATAACGAGTATTACAAAGACTACGAGCAGATGGTGAGCTCCATCAACAAGGCGATTAAGTTTATGGATACCATCACGCCGAACAGAATCAACACATCTCACAAAGTTGATCTCTATACGTCGCATGAAGCACTCAATCTTTTTTATGATTCTGCACAAACACGCAGAGTGCCGCGTAAACAAGGCTGGTTCAATTTAAGTGCGCATTTGGTGTGGCTTGGAAACCGAACACAGCAAATTGACGGTGCCCACATCGAATATCTGAAAGGGATTCAGAATCCCATCGGTATAAAAGTTGGCCCTCCGTTTGATCTTGAAAATCTCTTGCGGCTTCTGGATACCATCAACCCGAACCACGAGGCGGGTAAAATTGTGCTCATCACAAGAATGGGACACGATAATGTGAAAAAACATCTCCCAACGTTTATCCGTGCTATTAAGCAGCACGGCCACCCTGTGGTTTGGAGTTGCGACCCGATGCACGGAAACACCTATGCTACCGGCAGCAATGTTAAGACGCGAAAATTCAATGATATACTTCAGGAGATAAGGGAAACCTTCGAAGTTCACCGTTCTGAGGCGAGCTATCTGGGTGGCGTACACCTTGAACTTACCGGTGATAATGTTACCGAGTGTGTTGGCGGTGCAAACGGCCTGAACGAAGACGGGCTGGCATCCAACTACGAAACCTACTGCGATCCCCGCCTGAACTACGAGCAGAGCCTTGAAATGGCTTTTCTTGTGGCAAAAGAGTGGAATAAGAGCTACAGATAAGCCTGGTTCAGTACATTTCAGCCATCTTTACAGCCCGGCATAGTCAAGCTGTCTCAGCGGATATGTCAAAAGGCCTCTCCATAATGTAAAGGGTGAAAAAACTGCAGATTGGTATTCAAGCATGTCATGTTTTTGGCTGGTTTATCTGTTTGGCATTTCAATTGCGATAATACAATTGAAATCTTGTTAAACATGAACTCAAATGGAGGTTAAATCATGACACTTATTAAATATACCCAGCCAAACAGAGATATCTTCGGCAAGAGATTTTCCGACATCATGGATGAATTTTTCAATGATGCACTCGAAACCCGAAGAGATAGTTTTGCTCCAAGCATTAATATATCAGAAACTGAGAAGCAGTTCGTTATTGAAGTGGAAGTTCCTGGTGTGGACAAGAAAGATATCGAACTAAACGTTGAAAGAAAGACACTGACAATCAGTGGCGAGCGCAAGTTCGAAAAGAAAGAAGATGGCAAGCACTACCACAGAGTTGAATCTCATTATGGTAACTTCAGCCGCTCCTTCACATTACCAGATAATGTAAATATTGAAACAATTAATGCAGCTTACCACAATGGAATACTAAGTATTACCGTTGATAAGAGTGAGCAGAGCATGCGCAAGCAAATTAAAATTAAGTAAAGAGCTGTTCTTCTTAGTCCCCTAAAGAGAGCAGGTTAGTTAGCGCCGGAGATGCATTGACATGCGCCTCCGGCATTTTTTTGCATATTTCACACTCTGCACATGCAATAAATACCACCTCATACGTTTGCTAAACTGAAAATTCTAACTACTAACTATTTCTATGGACAGATTAAAAATTGCTATAGCTGTGCTTTTTGCATTCGCCTCATTTTTTGTTGGAATGCGGTTTGCCGCCGATACCACTCCAACAGAAGAAACTCCTACAAACAGGGAGTTACCTGCATATTACACAGGCAATGATAATGCAGAATCGAGCTCAGTTAATCTTTTGAGGGACTTTAACGACGCTATTGTAAATATTGCAGAACGAACAAATCCTACCGTTGTAACCATCACAACAAGCCGCACTGTAAGGGTAAGGCAGCAATCCCCCTTCTCTTTCTTTTTTGATGACCCACGTTTTGACCGTGAACGTGAATTTCAGAGAGACGGCCTTGGATCTGGAGTTGTTGTTTCTGAGGATGGATACATTCTCACTAACAACCACGTAATTCAGGACGCCGATGAAATCAGAATTATCACCTACACCGGAGATGAACTCGATGCCGAAATTATTGGTACGGATCCGGCAAGTGATATTGCAGTATTAAAAGTTGAGGCCAGCAATATTCCTGCAATCAGGCTTGGAAACAGCGATAATATCCGCGTGGGTGAAATGGTACTTGCCATCGGTAGCCCTCTTGGCCAGCAGTTTGCACACACTGTTTCGAAAGGAATTATTAGTGCGAGTGGCCGTTCAGCATTGGGTTTGAACGCGTATGAGAATTACATCCAGACTGATGCCGCTATTAATCCGGGGAATTCAGGCGGCCCGCTCATCAATGTGGATGGTGAACTGATTGGTATCAACACAGCTATTGCAAGCCGAAGCGGGGGCAGCCAGGGTATTGGTTTTGCCATTCCGGTAAATATGGCGCGCAATGTGATGGAAGCACTGATCACAGACGGAAGAGTAGCCCGTGGCTACCTCGGTGTTGGTTTCGGAGCTGAAGTTGACAGAACTATGGCGCGTGCTCTTGGCCTGGAACGTCCGCGGGGAATTGTAGTGGGTGAGGTAGTACCGGATGGCCCCGCTTATGAAGCAGGGCTTGAAGAGGGTGATGTTATCCTCAGGCTGAATGGCGAAGAAGTACGCAGCTGGATGGATTTCCGCGTGGAAATTGGTAACCGCAATCCCGGAGACAGCGTAACTCTCGATATATTCAGAGATGGCGAGCGCTTAACGAAAGTAATAGAACTTGGAGAGCTACAGCCTGAAGAGGTTGCTGATTCCATGTCGTCCGACGAGCTGGATGAACTGAAAGAAGAGCTTGGCTTTGTAGTTGAAGAGCTGACAGATAATATTCGTCAGCAGCTAAGGCTCAATGAAAGTGCGGAAGGTGTTGTTGTGAGCGAAATTTCACAGGCAAGCCGTGCACATCGCCAGGGCCTGCGCCGAGGCGATGTAATCACTCAGGTAGCAAACCAGCCGGTAACTACACCAAACGAATTTTATGGTTCTATACGAGCGTTGATGCAAGAAGGAACCGATGCGGTTCTTTTACGTGTAAACAGACAGGGTAACAATGTATTTATAGCGATTGAGCTTTAGTACTGAACCCTGTGGTTATGGTTAAGGTGATAACCCCTGCCGGAAATGGCAGGGGTTTTTTTATGCCATTGAAATTTCTGACATATTCGCAATTAAGCATTGAGTGGCATCACTTTTGCACTGTTTTGCTGTAAATAAAATAGTATGGAGTATAAAGATTATTATAAGATTTTAGGCGTATCGCGGGATGCTTCAGCCGCAGATTTAAAGAAAAAATACCGTAAGCTGGCGGCAAAGTATCACCCGGACAAGAACCCGGATGACAAAAACGCTGAGCAGAAATTCAAAGATTTGGGAGAAGCATACGAGGTTTTAAAAGATCCGGAGAAACGAAAATTATATGATCAGGTGGGGTCTGATTGGAAGAGATATCAACAGGCCGGCGCCAACCCGAACGATTTTAACTGGGGGCAGTATGCAGGGCAGAGTGGCCAGCGGGTAAACATCAACTTTGAAGACCTCTTTGGCGGCAGCCGAAGGCAGGGTGGAGGCGCTGGTGGTTTTTCAAGTTTTTTTGAAACACTCTTTGGCGGCGGTGACCCGTTTGGCGGTGCGCAATATCAAACCGGGAACTATCAAAGCACAGCACGCGGCAGGGGTACACCAAAAGGGCGCGACAGTGAGGCTGAGATTCGCGTTGATCTCAAAGACCTTTTGAAGGGAGTAGAGAAGCAGTTCAGGGTGAATGGGGAGAAAGTGAAAATCAAAATCCCTGCCGGAATCGAAGAAGGAAAACGGCTCAAACTAAAAGGAAAAGGCCATGCAGCAGCACCGGGAGGACAAAAAGGCGACCTCTTCCTAAAAATAAAAGTAGATCAGCCTGAGCATATCGAAAGAAAGGGGGCAGATATCTATCAAACTGTTTCACTTGATCTGTTTACAGCCTTATTGGGCGGCTCGCTGACAGTTCAAACCCTGGGTGGCAAAGTGAAGCTTAACATACCTGAGGAAACTTCAAATGGTAAGATTTTCCGCCTTCCGGGCAGAGGGTTGCCGGAAATGAAGAACCCATCCAAACGTGGGGACTATCTGATAAAAATAGAAATCGAGCTACCGAAAAATCTCACCGAAAAAGAGAAAGAGATGTTCAGGAAACTGGGTAAGGAGAGAGGGCATCTACTATAGCTTTTTGGATGCTGTTTAGTTCTTACACAATTATCCCGAAAAACAGATTTTAACGGAACATTAAAACCTAAGGTGTTATCTTTTGTGATACGATAATCTCAAAAAACACCTGTTATGCATTACTTATTTCTATTCTTGAGCCTATTTCTTGTAACAGAAACATCAGATAAAGAAGCTAAATGGGGGCAGGTTGGGCATTATGTAACCGGAGAGATAGCTGAATATCACCTAACGGATGCAGCAAGAGAACGAATTCAGCAATTACTTGGGAATACGTCTATTCCGCTCGCTACTGTCTGGATGGATGATATACGCTCAGACCGCAGATACGATCACACCAGAACCTGGCATTGGGCTACCATCCCCGATGGAAAAACGTACGAAGAAGCAGAACAGGAAGAAGACGGCGATATCGTTTGGGCGCTTGAAACGATTATTGAGCAGTTAAAAGAAGGTGGCCTTGATGAGGACGAAGAGCGCGACAAACTCCGCATGGTCATGCACATGGTAGGCGATATTCATCAGCCTCTGCATGTTGGCAACGGAGAAGACAGGGGAGGTAATGATGTACGCGTGCAGTGGATGGGCCAAAATTCGAACCTGCACAGAGTTTGGGATACGGATATTATTATGTCGCTGAACATGAGCTACACCGAACTTGCCAGAGAGTTAAATAAGGCCACACCTGAGCAGATAGAAGAGTGGCAGAATGCTTCCGTTCGTGACTGGGCACACGAATCGATGACGTATAGAAGCCGTATTTACAATCTTCCCGGAAATATGCGTTTGGGCTTTGAGTACCGCTACCATAATCTTGATATCGTATTTGAACGATTATTGCAGGCAGGAATTCGTATGGCAGGTGTTTTGAATGAAATCTATGACGAGAATCGGGGTGATTAAATAGAGCTTGAATTTCGATTTCACATTCGCTCGACGAAACTGATCATAAAAAAATTATCTTGCGATTAATGTGAAAGTATTGAGTATCAAGTAGTAAGATGTTTGAAAGTCGATTCAACATAAGGCCTTTCTAAAAACTTTCTTGTGGATGGCGTAATCTTCTTTGCTCCATAACACCATTCTGATTGTTGTAACATGATTTAGCTCAAAAGCAACTGCGAGAAAAGCTTCAGCGGCTACTTTCGCAGCATGCTCAACAGGATATCCAAATATTCCAGTTGATATCGCGGGAAAAGCTATCGATTGTAGCTGGTTATCATCAGCGAGTTTCAGTGCATTGGTGTAACAGCTTTTCAAAAGAATATCCTCGGGATTGTCTTTACCATAAACCGGGCCCAGGCAGTGTATAATATGTTTATTCGGAAAGTTAGGGGCTGATGTAATTACGGCTTCACCGGTTTTGATGGGTGCAAATTTTCTTGTCTGTTCTTCAAGTTCAGGGCCTCCAATTTTGTGTATAGCCCCTGCAACCCCTCCGCCACTTTTCAGCTGGGCATTTGCTGCATTCACAATTGCATCGCAGTTAGGCTGCCGGGTTATATCTCCATTTACAACCTCAACATTTATTTTATCTATAAGAGTGATAGTCATAACTAATTAAGTTCTAAGTGGTGAAAGGCAAAAATTTCTTTTGTTGAGTAGGCTTTACTCTCAAAATTGCCTGTACATTTATGACTGACAAATGTCATTATTACAAAATTCAGGAATTCGAAGCGCTTTTCAGGTTAAAATATAAGGAACATTATATGATACTTTGTCAGAAAGTTGCCTTTTTTTGATGGAAACGCTTTTAATGTTACTCTCTGAAAAAAGGGCTTTTCTGTTTCATTGAGGCAGGCAATATTTTCGTTAATCAAAATTTATGTTAAGCCATTGTTATGGAATATGTTGTGGAAGGGTTTTCACGGATAAAAATATGCAAAAATGACACATAACTGACTCTGAACTTAGATTAAATAATAGAAAATCACTTGTATGATGAAAAAGGATGGCCTTAACTTATATGCGAATTGATAAAACATCAGTTCGTAATTAAATCACAACTAATACTTATACAATGAAAGCTTTAAAACTTGTAATTACTGTAGCCATCTTTATGGTATCAGCATTCACTAACGCTGTTGAAGCAAGCAATGCAGATTCAACAGTTGTTACATCAATGAGTGAAGAAACCTTTGACAGACTGGAGGCCGGCCTTCTTTTTGGAATGTCTTCTGATGTTACCGGTGTAGTTGAATCTTCTTTATTCAATGCAGTTCACATTAAAATAGCGTACCCTGAGTTTGCCTCAGAAGCTGTTGAAGCTGAACTCGCAAGAATAGCAAAAGAAGGCAACAGCCACTCGCTGAGATATAAAGCGTATCTTACGTTAAACTACTACAGAACTCCATCAGAATTCGGTACCCCTGAGGTATTGCTTTCTTTGCTGGATAATTCTTATCAGAACGGTATTTTCTTCCACTTACAGGAGAGAGTTCAGTCTGATCAATTCACATCAAAACACAATTAATCCATCAGCAATACGGGTATTGCTACATAGATTTATACCCAACATTGTGCATATCTAAAGGAGCGGTTTCGCAAAACTGAAATCGTAAATCCAATCCCAATCCGGTTGATTCTATCATATTATGAGTCAACCGGATTTTTTTTAGCATAAATGAGAATGATAAATTTTGAGCTTAGCACAAAGAATATGTTGTTACTCAAAAAGATATCATTCAGAAGATAATAATTGACGGTACTGTTCTATTATTTTTGAATAGTCCTCATCTTTGTTTTCATAAATTCCAATAACACTATTCAGTGATCTTCGAATTTGGCTATAAAGATCCGGTTGATGAGAGTGAATCATATTTAAATGTTCTGAGAACAATGAATCTGCTTGGGCTGATTCAGTAATCATATGTATTGCCACTACGTATGTGAAGGCACCAACAGTCCATTCGTGGTTTGCACCCAAAGTTTCTATATATATTTCATTTCGAAGCTGCAGATATTTCATGGCATCTGAATAGTTGCCTCTTTCCATATTGTAAATGCCATAAGATCCATAAATCTGACCTGTTCTCCAGTGGTTTTCAGAGAAACGATTGCGGGTAGTTTCAATAGCTATTTTATACTGTTTTTTCAGTTCTTCGTGGCGATCAAGCGCAGCTAAAGAACCGAACATATTTCTCCGTATGCGTTCTGTAGTAAGATGATCTATTCCAAAAACGGATTCACTGATATATAGTGCTTTTTTATAGTAATCAACTGCGGTTTCAAACTCCTCTACATACCTGTAAGCTAAACCTAAACGGTTATATGGGCTAACCAGTTTGTGATTTTCGTTATCAAAATGTTCTAAAATGTAATTAACCTTGGTATGTAAAACTTCTATTCCGTCTTCAAACTGTTCATTGTTGAATAAATAGATAGCATAATCGTCCATTATTTCTAAAGATGTTTCCGGCATAAGTTCTTCATTGATTTGTTGGTACGCTCTCTCAGAAAAAATCATTGCCGAATCCCGTTCACCAAAATTATACAGTGACCTTCCCAGCCTCGACATGGTACTTATCAGCTTCATGTCATCTTCAGCCAGTTGCTCTTCATAAATTTCAAATGCCGATCTGAGTGGCGGAACAGCCAGATGCCAGTTGAAAAAAGTAACTTCAAGATTGCCGATAGCATTGTAGAGATCTGCCGTATTGATGTGATCTGAACCGAAATGCTCTTTACTCTCATTTAGAGCATAATTGAAAACATTCAGTGAATTCTCGTATTCACTTAGCTTTTGAAATGCGTTTCCCATAACCATGAACAGCTGATGCCTTATTTCGGGATCCTGAACGGTATCAATCCTGTTAATGCCAAGTTCCAGAATACTGCTTGCTGATACTTCACCTTCATTTTGCTCGATTGGATTTGCATCATCAAACAGTCCCAATAAAAAATGTGTCACTTCTTCTGCTTTTTTCATTTCGGAGAGGGCTATATCTCTCTCAGTGTGAATACCTGAGATGGTTACAAACGCTATAGAAGTGATTACAATCATTAAAAGTATAGCCGCTAAGAGGTAAGAGCTATTTCTCTTCAGAAATTTTTTAGTTCTGTAGATGGGTTCATCATGCCTTGCCAATATCGCCAAATTTTTTTCCCGCATTTCAAGATCTTCTTTGAATGTCTTGGCAGATTCGTACCTGGAAGACGGTTCAGGCTGTATGGCTTTTAATATGATTGAGTCCAGATCATTTTTGAGTTCACTGATCAGCTTTCTTGGGTTTAGTCCCCTGTCTTCAGCAACACGGACCTTTATTTGCTCCGGCAGTTGGTTAAACTTTTCTGATGGTTGATTGGGATAGTACGATGTTTTGTTTAGCAGGATCTCATTGATTGACAATCCTTCAATATCGATTAGAGGAACATCAATAAGAAGCTGATTGAGTAAAACACCGAGTGAATAAATATCGGAAAGGGTGTTGATTTCTTTCTTTTGGAGCTGTTCGGGGGACGCAAACTGTGGCGTTAAAAAATGGAAACCATCTGTACGATCTGATTCCTGAACGGATAGTTTCTCGATTCGTGCAATTCCAAAATCAAGAACTTTAACGTCTCCCAGCGAATTTACAAGTATGTTTTCTGGCTTTAAATCTCTGTGAATAATCAGGTTTTTGTGAGCAAAATCAACTACATCCAACACCTTTCCAAAAAGACTAAGGCGTTGCTTTACTGATAGTTTATTCAAATTGCAGTATTCGTTGATCTGCTCTCCTTCCACATACTCCATAATAATATATGGAAGCCCCTCAAACATACCACCATCATAGAGTTTGGCAATTCCGGGATGGGTTAAGTTTGCAAGTATTTGCCTTTCTTGTTTAAATCGCTCACTAATTTTAGGGCTTGCAAATTCTCGTTTTAAAATTTTTATGGCAACTTGCTTCTGAAAGGTACCATCGCAACGTTCTGCCAGAAAAACGGTACCCATACCACCTGTTTCCAGATGCTTTACAATCTTATAGTTCTGAATCTCTTTTCCAATGAAATAGGAAGCATCTCTTTCCTGCTCAATCTCTTTTACTATTGAATTTGCAATGACATGCTTCGATTTTTTCAGGGATAGCATGGCATCATCCGAATGATTCATCACTTCCAGAAATTCCAATACCTCATTCAGAAGAACAGCATCATCTTTACACAATTCACCGGCTTTTTTGGCTCTATCGGCTTCAGGCAGCTTAAGAAGCTCATCAACTATATCCTCAATTTTTTTCCAGTGGTCAGTATTCATGGCTTTCACGAACATTTTTCCCTTTTCCATATACACGAAATTCACAGGTAAAATCGGTCAATTTTATTCACTTGTGGCCAATGAGAGAAGGCAATGATCCTGAATCATACAAATTTCCATATATAAAATTGTAGAATCTCATGTCGGACTTCGCTTCAGAAATCTACTCTATTGATTAAGTGTGTTGCGTAAAATGTGCGGCGAGGCCAGCTATGGTTGAGGCTGATTTATCATGGATGTTAGAAAAAGTGAAAGTTTTTTCTGCAACGCTTCGCTATAGATAGTAACTAAGTTTTAAAATGATTAAAAAGTCAATCAACAGAGCTTTGATTTATCGTTTAGCCACGATCATAGGGATGGCACTTATAATGGTGTATTTCATCGAGTGCAATGCATATGCGCAGTCAGGGTCGTTTTGGGATGATACCGACCTGCAGCCTTTCGCCACCTCCGGATCAATCAGTTTTGATGCGAACGCATATACAGCAGACGGAATAGAGAACCGCCGCAGCCCTACAGTTCTCCGAACGGATGTTGGAATGAATGTAAATACATTCGGTTTTCGATCGGGCTTTAACATTAATTACTCTACGGACGATACAGGCCTTCGCCAGAATATGAATACAATATCGTACAGTGCCACGTGGAGATGGCTCAATATCCAGGCCGGTGATATTAATACCCGCTTCTCAGAGTACAGCCTTAATGGTGCCTCTATTCGTGGTGGCTATATCCGAGCTGAACCCGGTAATTTTTTAGTTGAACTGATAGCAGGCAGGGCAAGAAGAGCGGTACGGCCAAGCCTTGAACAGGGTTTTCGGGAGCCGGCTTTTGAAAGGTGGTCGGGCGGAGCCAAACTGGGCGTTGGCCGAGAAACAGGTTCCTACTTTCACTTGAGTACCTACTATTCAATAGACGAAAGGGCTTCACTCACCGGCGAAGAGGTTGAAATAACAGCTCAGGAAAACATCACAATCACACCAGATTTCAAAGTGGACTTTTTTGATGGCCGATTTAGCCTTGAGAGTGAAGTAACCGTATCTGCCTTTACACGCGATCTGGGCAGCTCACCGATCGATTTAACAGAAATACCATACCCATCTTTTTTAGCAAATATCTATCTGCCACGAAATACTACCAGAGTGAATTATGCCGGGCAGGCTTTCGCCAATTTT
>SLLL01000206.1 GCA_007134085.1 Balneolaceae bacterium | reverse complement strand
AGAATTTCCGTGAGTGTATGTAATATTTGTTCCTTCCTGAACTGCTACAACTTCACCATTAATAATGAGCTCGAGGCCATTCGGAGTGGGGCCATGGTCGTGGCTGCTTCCGCAAGCTGATAAGAAAATTGAAGTGATTACGAATAAAATTGCCAAGAGACTGTACTTGAATGTAGTCATGATGTGATAATAGTTTTGTACACCTGTTTACGGGTGTAAAAGGGTTAAGAATTAGTTAAAGAATAAACTTTGCCTGTAAAAACAGACTTATAAGAATTGAGAGACTAAAACCCTAAACAGGTGGAGAACGGCCAAGAGTTTTTGGAGCAAACGCAGAAGATGTATTTATATCATTCAAAAAAAGAAGGGAAGGCTCGGATTGTATGTACGTATAATTGCAGGAGAAATCATCCGGAACACTATTAAACACAGATCCACAAATAAAACAGTGAACTTCTTCCTGCGTAATAGTTTGGCCTGTTTCAGAGTGATGATCATCAATATGAATGTGTATTGATGATATAGTAATCCCGAAGGCAAAAATAAATGCGGAAAGGATCGATATGTTTTCTCTGAAGGAATTCACAATGTTATAATGTGTATGCGAATATACACCGAAATACGTAACTCTATCAAAAAAATTGTTGCTGAATCTGTTAAAGATCGTAATTAAGGCGCTCTGGTCTTTTTAAAGAATATTCATTGAAGTGCATGAGAATTGAGGTAAAAGAGGTAAGTTTGGGTTGATTCTCACTTAAAGTTGAAAGAAATGGAACTCCTTGATACGGTATATACATGGTTTATGAGTCTTGGTGAAGATTACGGTGTAAATCCACTTATTTTTGGAGCAATTTACGTCGGAGCAATTCCTTTTTTCTCGCTTTCTGTGATCTGGTTGGGATATAATTTTAAGAGAGGAGTTTCCATAGTTATGCCAGCTATTTCGGCAACTTTCTTTTTTATATCTGCTTATCTCTATCTCATCATTGCCGGTGAAAATGTACCCTGGTGGGTATATGTGATAATTCTTTTGCTGGTAACAGTAGGCGGTTGGTTCACAATTAAAAAAGTGAGAAGAAAAATTATCCATAAAATCGATCAGATGTAAAGAAAGTAATTCGAAGCTTCTGTTTCGAGAGATTCAATTTTATAAACTTGAATTCGATGAATTAAGATCGAATTGCGGTTTTTAATTTTCTTTGCGCATTAATGCGGTTACAGGTAACCTATAATTAAGTGATTAGTAACGATAGGCCATCGCCCGCTTTGGGGCTGCTTGGTATTTTAGCTTCTTTTAGTCATCGCGCTCTGCACGATGTTATTGCCGGCGCTCCGTTGGAGCTGATTTTATGAACAGAACGTATAAAATGAGACTCGAAGATAGTCTGTTTGCAAATCTTGATTCCTATATCAGCCGGCACAACAAATATGACCCTCCAGCCCCAAAGGGGCAATGTCACCAACATAGTGCGTAGCGCTATGTCAGAAAGAAGTCAGAACAAGTGAGCCCTGAAAGGGCGCCATCCTGAATATTAATTGGCCAAAAACAAAGAGTTGAATGTAAAAATAGAGCACTAATTCTATGCAAAATCTTATATAGAACTCACGATATAACTAAACCTGAGAATTACCGCACGGGGACGTGCGGTACTGAACTGCTTGAAACTCCCGCCCCGCTTTGAAAAACATCACCGGTATCTGAAATCTCTATTTGAATTACGAAACTATTACTATGATATTTAATAGAACACCTACCTGCTTATCTGACAATAAGCATCTATAGCTAAACATAAAAAGGCCATAAACATGTACATAGGTTTTAAACATCTGCACTCGTTTCTCGCTTACATACTGCTCGCTGCCATTCTCTTTTCTCTTGTTTACGCAATCATGAAGTTTGTGAAGCAAGCCAATTTTGATGAAAAAGTTCGCAAAGTTACCCTGATTGGATTCATTGCCGCTCACATTCAGCTTCTTATCGGATTGATTCTATATTTTGTTTCACCCTGGGGATTTGCAAGCCTATCAGGCGATGTGATGCAGGACTCCTTCGCAAGATTACTCTCTATTGAACATCCGCTCACAATGATCATCGGGATTGTGTTGATATCTGTGGGATACATAAAGGCAAAAAAACCCGGAGATGACGCCCGGCGATTTAAAACAATTATCCTGTTTTACACACTTGGGCTGATCTTTATACTGAGCCGAATTCCCTGGCAGGTTTGGCCATAACTCTCAGAAAAAACGTTCTGAAGATATTACCGGATCGATCTTTTTCTGATTCAATACAAACGCTGCGAGCAGAAATGCAGCATAGCGCCCCAGCATCATGCCTTTTGAGCCGAGTGCGCCGATGATGAAATAATTCTCAACTTCCTTGTGAGGGCCAACAACAGGTTGTTTATCCGGAACAGTAACCCGGACGTTTGTCCACTGCTCTGTTTTCGAAATCTTATCTGTAAATTCCGGCAGTGTTTGGCTAAGCTTTTTTGTTAATCTCTCAAGCCCATCTTTTGTAGGTTCAAGATCATCAAAAGAGTGCTCGTACGTGCTACCTACGGTTAGCTGATTTGGCTGATTGCTCATAAAAGCCATGTATCCCAAGCTGGAGATGGAATAATTCAAGGGAAGGGGGCCTTCAAACTGAAATGTGGCAGTTTGTCCCTTTACAGAGTGGAAAGGGATAAAATTCCATGCATCTGAGTTTGCCTGATTTACACCAGATGTATCAATTAAATGTGAGGCAGTTACTGGTTCATTATCAGCAAAGCTTAACTCCCAGAGGCCCAATTTTTTATTAAAACTGTATTCCGTGCTGAATAAGAATTTCGCACCACGGCCCTGCAGATAATTTACAGCAGAAGATATAAATTGTGGCCCGTTGATTGTCAACGCTTTTTCTACAATCAATCCACCAAAGCTGTTGCCGAAAGAAGGGTAGATATTTTTAAACTCTTCTGGTGAAACCCATGTAAGCCAATCAGATGGCCAGCTATATTTTTCGGGTGATTTTTCAAAATCTACAGCGATCTCTTTGGTTAGTGCCGGCCGTATTACCTTGTTTTTCTCGAAGCAAGGTGTATCAGATGTTTGTTGAATTCGATCCAAAAAATCTTCTATGAACCGAAAACTCTCCTCAGCTCTCCATGTTTTTTTGGCTCGTCTTCCCGTTGCAGGATTAGCGAGAAGCATAGGCGCTGCTGTTGCTCCTTTGCCCGGTTCATTTACATCAACAATCAAACAGCGTAACCCTCTTCCTGAAAATTCATCAGCGGCGCTTAGGCCGGCTATTCCGCTGCCAAGAATAATTACATCGAAAGTGGTTTTAGAGCGTTTCAACCTAATATTTCTTCAGATGTTGTGATGACTGCACCTTTGGCATTCATCTCTTTCCAGGCAGCATCAAGCGAGCCATCCAGATCAATTCCGCGTACTGCGTCTTTTACGATGTGCATGGTGAAACCCTCATCGATGCCATCCAGTACCGACCATTTCACGCAAAAATCTGTCGCGAGGCCCACAGCGTAGAGTTCGGTTATTCCCCGTTGATTGAGATAACCTTTCAACCCTGTCGTTGTTTTTTGGTCGTTTTCAAAAAAGGTAGAGTATGAGTCGATCTCTCTGCGAAACCCTTTTCGGATGATTACCTGTGCTTTATCGGCATGTAATTCGGGGTGAAATTCAGCACCATGTGTTCCCTGAATGCAGTGTTCGGGCCATAGTACCTGCCTTCCGTATGCCATCTCCGTGGTATCGTATGGGTTTTTGCCCTTATGTGAAGATGCAAACGATAGGTGGCCGGCAGGGTGCCAGTCCTGCGTTAGAATTATGTTATCAAAATGATCAATCAGCTTGTTAACAATTGGCACAATCTCGTCTCCGCCCGATACCGCCAAAGCGCCACCGGGACAAAAATCGTTCTGTATATCAACTACAAGTAGTGCTTTCATGGTTTTAAATCAGTTTTTCAATTCAGTGAGTAAATGATCGCGTGTTTCCATCAGGCGTGTGGAGATCCCGATTTTGTAAATATGCGGATTATCGAACCGCTTATATTCGGAATGAAGCTTCGAAAACCGTTCATTCTTATATTTTACGATCCTCTTCACTTCCGGCATCTCAAAAATCACGTTTCCATTATCAATTACGGGTATCAAAAGTTCTTCGAAATCCATACCGTTGAGCCTGCTTTTTTTTGCAGGAAAGGTGGGATGGTGCATTCTCTCGGGGCGGGTTTCCTCTTCCATCAAAATGGCATCGCCGTAAAAGGTGCCGTCGTCATTCAGATAGCGGTAGATTTTCTTCATTCCTGGCAAGGTAATTTTCTCGATATTCTCCGAGATTTTCATGGTCGGCTTTTTATCTACCGAACTCAGTTTGTAAACGCCATCAAGCGCGGGAGAATTATCACCGGTAACCAGGCGGGTACCAACACCAAATATATCTATGGGGGCGCCCTGATTCTTCAAACTCGCAATCACCCGCTCGTCAAGCTGGTTTGATGCCGCAATCTTCACATCCGGAAAACCAGCATCATCAAGCATTTTACGAGCTTGTCTAGAAAAGTAAGCAAGGTCGCCACTATCGAGCCGTATCCCTTTCAGCTCATAACCTTTCTTGCGAAGCTCCGTTGCCATTTTTATGGCATTGGGTACGCCACTGCCAAGTGTATCATACGTATCAACAAGCAGATGAGAGGAGTTTGGGTAGTGCTCACAATAGGTTCTAAATGCCGTGATTTCATCCTCAAAAGACTGTATCCAAGAATGTGCCATGGTTCCGCCTGCGGGGATAGAAAAACGCTGGGCGGAGTAAACGTTTGATGTGCCATCAAATCCGCCAATCATAGCTGCCCGTGTGGCGTGGATGCCTCCAAGCCCCTGCGAACGCCTGAGCCCAAAATCGAGTACGGTGGAATTTTCTCCAGCAGCGTATTTAATCCGCGACGCTTTCGTTGCAATTAACGACTGAAAGTTAAGAATGTTAAGCAGCAGTGTTTCAATGAGTTGTGTTTCAAGCAGGTTGCCTTCAACCCGTAAAACCGGTTCATTGGGGAATATGATTTCTCCCTCACGGGCAGACCATATATTTCCCTTGAATTCAAAATTGCGAAGATAACTGATGAACTCCTCAGTGAAACCTTCTTTTCTGAGATACTCGATCTCCTCCTCAGAAAAAACAAGATGTTTAATGGTTTCTATCAACTCCTTCAATCCGGCAAAAATTACATAACCGCCATCAAAAGGCACTTTTCGAAAAAAATAGTCAAACGTGGCACGCTTCTCGTGTTTACCGGCAAGGAAGTATCCCTGAGCCATGGTAAGCTCGTAATAGTCTGTGTAAGAAGCCGGATTATTTATGTACATGTTTGTTAAATCATTTGATTGGGTTACAAAAATAGGGAATGTAAGCTTTAATGAGAATTCATTTCACAATGTTTGAAAAGTTGGTGCATGATGGGCTGCAAAATTGCATATATTTGACCCTTGCTATGAAACTACTACTATCTCATACAAAATTATTTGCTGGCTTAATTATTTTCGCAGCATTCGTCCTCATTATCAAAAGCTGTGCAACGCCGGTTGCTCCATCAGGTGGCGAGCCGGATAGAACAGGCCCGGTTGTGGTAAGTACAACACCTGCAAATGGCACTACCAATTTCAGGGGAGATGAGGTTCGTTTCCATTTCGATAAGTTTGTTGACAGAAACTCTTTCAGGCGAAATGTGAGTATTGAGCCCGATTTAGGTATTGAGTTCGAGGTGAGTTTTAGCCGAAGGTCCGGCGTTATAGAATTTACCAACCCCTTACCGGAGAATACCACAATCGTGATTCAGGCAGGTACGGATGTTACCGATACGAACCGCAACCGAATGGACAGGCCTCACATTCTTGCAATTTCCACAGGTGATGTTTTGGATGATGGAGTTATCACTGCCCGGGTTTTGGATGCGGAAACAGGCAGAGGGGAGAGCGGCAGGAGAGTTTTGCTCTACCGGGAGCCTTTTGATTTGAATGAACGGGCAAATTATTTGGCGATCTCGGATACATCAGGCACGGTACAGTTTGGTTACATCAGTGAGGGTACGTATAAAGCCTTTTGGCTGAATGATGTTAACAGGAACCGCCGCTGGGACAGAGAACGCGAAAGAGCGCAGCCATTCTACGTGGAAACGGTAACGATCGCTCAGGGGGATTCCATCAATATCGGTACGCTTTTTGTATCTACACCTGATACCATTGCTCCCCGTATTGAAGGGGTAGGGTTATTATCAGAAAGGAGGCTTCGGTTGAGGCTATCAGAACCAGTGGAGTATAGCCACTCATCGAATTTTTCTGTTACTGATACCCTTGGCAATGAGTTCACAACAGCCTGGCCGCTATATAAGTCAGATACTGATGCTGAAATTCTCTTCGCACAGACGAAAGCAGCACTTCCTGAGGATGATACGTTTACCCTTATACCAAACGGCTTTGCCGATGCAGCAGGCAACGAATTGAAAGTAGATTTTTCCCCATTTACGGGCTCCTCTGTGGCTGATACCACATTTTTACGCACTTTTTCACACAACTCGGGCAGTGGGCTTTTCCCAAACGAAGCGCTTGAAGTAACCTACACCAAATTTATCACGGACAGTGCTGTGCGGGATTCACTTCAGGTTGTAACAGGAGACCAGATCGTTTATGACTGGGAGAATGTGGAAATTGAGCGCAACATACTGCGGATTTCACCAATAGATACATGGGAGGCCGGTATAACCTACCAGTTTAGGGTTTGGAACCCATTTGAAGAAGAGAGAGAGCAGATTCAGCCGGAAATTTGGCAGCGAAACCAGTTGGGAAGTATTGAGGTAACCTTGCAAAACAGCAATCCGGAATATCTGAGCCATCTTTTAATTACAGATGAGGCAAACAGTATCCGTGTAGATACTACCTTTACAAATTCAATTGAAATTGATAACCTGCCTCCCTTAACCTACAAAGTGAGGGTTTTTGAAGATGTGAACGGCAACGAAAGGTGGGATAGCGGCACGGTTGACCCATTTGAACGGCCCGAACCGTATGCTATAAGACGGGCTGTTCCGGTTCGGGAAGGGTTTACATCCGAAGTGGAGTTGATTTATCCGGTAAATGGTGTTGTTGAACCTGAAGCCACTGAAGATGAAGATGAGCAGGAAAATGGTGAAGAAATTTCAGATGAAAGTGACGAAGAGAATGATGAAATTGAGTAAATTGAAGAAAATAATGAACACTGATGGATAGATTCATAGCCACATTTTCATCCTACGAGCTTTTTTTCAGAATATTGGTAATTGTTGCTATTACTGTATTTCTTGCAAAAATTGTAAATTCACTTTACAAGAGGCTACTTACCAAAAGCGTTGAAACCGATAACAGCCACCTAACCACCTACAAGTTTCTTGAGCACTCAATTTCTGCAGTTATCTACATTGTAGGTTTCAGTTTTGCCATATCAAAAATTGAATTTCTAAAACCCGTGGCTCAATCCATTGTAGCCGGTGCCGGTATTTTTGCAATTGCGGTGGGTTTTGCAGCTCAACAGGCACTTGGCAATATCATCAGTGGTATTTTTATCGTAATCTCAAAGCCATATAAAATTAACGACAGAATTTCTTTCCAGGATGGATTACGGGGAGTTGTGGAAGATATTAGCCTGAGGCATACTGTTATTCGAAATTTCGAAAATCAGCGGATTATTATTCCAAATTCTATCATCAGTAACCAAGTTCTAATTAACTCTAACTTTGCAGATTCAAAAATTTGTAAGTTGATTGATGTGGGAATTAGCTATGGCTCTGATGTTGATCTTGCCAAGCAGATTATGAGGGAGGAGATCGAAAATCATCCGTTGAACATAGATAACAGATCGCAAGAAGATATTGATAAAGGTACTCCAAAAGTGATGGTACGCATGATTGAACTTGCAGATTCATCACTTGTAATGAGGGCATGGGGCTGGGCAGAGACGCCAATGGATGCCTTTGTAATGCATTGTGATGTAAACGAAAGCATCAAAAAGAGGTTCGACAAGGAGGGAATTGTTATCCCGTTCCCGCAACGTACGGTCAGCTATCTGGAGCCACCAAAGGGAACCACTTAAGGTTGTTACTTTCGTATAAACTCAACATCAAGCGCGCGGCCGGTTGAAAGTAAAAAACCGCTGATTTCGTTGCTGCTATCCCGCTGAAAGCTAAATTCCCATGAACCGGCTGACCATCGATCGGCAGATGTTTCCCGCATTGCGCCATTGGGTGCTAATCTTCGGTTGAGTATCAGCGAGGCATCCTCGACCGTCAGTTCATATTCAACATCCAGCTCATAATTGTAATAGGAACCGCTGAATTGGTTGATGTAATTTTCGATGGGTTCCTGCAGGAAAATTTGGGCAAGCTCTCTGTTTTTTTCACCGGGATCGGCATCTTCACGATTGCAGTGTGTAAGAAAGGAAAACCCATGATCAGTATATCGGCGATAATCATTTTTAAAGCCCATGAACGAACCGCTATGGCCAACCACATTCATTCCCATTCTGTACTGCACTTGCAACCCGTGAGCGTAATCGAGTAGTTCCCCTCTCACATGTTCGCGGTGCAGCATCCATTCCCGCAGATTGTTGAACTCTTCTGAAAGTTCGGTGCTGTTCCAGAACATTTCCCACTGTTCCATATCCTGCAGAGTGGAGTAGAGGCCGCCACCGCCAATTCCCTGAAAATTACTGAGGTATGTTTGTCTGAATCTGTTATCTCCCGGAGCATAACTGATAACCCTGTTTGGAATAACCCTGTGCCGGCTGTTATGAAAGTGAGTATTCTCCATCCCGAGAGGCGAGAAAATCTCCTGATCGGCAAATTCAGCAAAATCCATCTCCGTAATTGCTTCAACAATGGCTACAAGAAGAGTATACCCGCTATTGGTGTATGAGTATTGTGCACCGGGTTCATGTTTCAGCGATTCTCCATTTCGGATGATCTCCACATAATCATCCACAGTCATCACGTTACTCAGGGATATTCCGGCAATGCGCATCAAACCGTAAATATCCGGCAGGCCGGAAGTGTGATTAAAAAGCTGCGATACGGTTACCTCAGAAGCCCATTCCGGCCAATCTTCAATATGATCACTTACCTTATCATCCGAAGAAAGTTCACCACGAAGAATCAAAAGCCCTGCAACTGCAGCTGTAAACTGCTTAGAAACAGACGCCATGTAAAAAGCGGAGTTATTATCTATTGGGATGCCGTAATCGAGGTTTGCAATTCCATAGTGTTGCTGATAAATGGCGTGGCCATCCTGAAACACAGCTACTGCACAACCCGGAGTATCCGATTTGTTGTAATCCGAGAAGAGAGCATCAATTTTAGCGGAAAAATCTGTGGAATCGGTTGATGTTTCACCCGGTAAAGAAAAAGCTGAAACGAAAACCACTGTCAGAATCAGAAATACCGAAGTGGTTGAGTAGTTTTTTTTGATCATAATTCGGCCTGCTGGACTTTATTTTTTTGAAAATGTTACGGTACCGGTTCGAGGTGCCTGGATTGTAAATCCGCTGATGCTGTTATCTTCATTTCTTGAAAAGCGGATCTGAGCAGCATCAACAGAAAATCGATCTTCTGAAGACCAACTCATTTTACTGCCTTCTGTGAATCTTCTGTTCAGCCAGAGATCACCATCTTTCAATTCAACTGTAAATTCAGCACGCAAGCCCTCATTTCGATAGGTGCCGGAATATTCCTGAAAGTACTCACTGAAAACAGGTTCGAGATAGAGGTCGGCAACATCAAACGCATACGAAGAGGGATTGATGTTGCTCATATTACAAAACACAAAAATTCCTAAATCATAGTCCGGGAACCGCACATAGTGGGACCGAAATCCCATATAATTACCACCGTGGCCAACTGTGTATTGTCCTTTATATTCCCCAAGCCTCATGCCTGTAGCATAGTTGATGGAATCAGCCGAAGCGGTGCTTCCCGGTTTTACCATACGCTCGGTGAAATTTTCAAGGTTTGACCTATTTTCCCTGAAGTTGTCATCCCAGCGGGCAAAGTCTTCAACGGTGGTGAAGAGTCCGCGGTCACCAACGCGGCCTATGTTTCCCCGATAAAACATCCCCGGGCCGCCGGACGTGGGCAGATAGCTGATTACCCGGTTTGGCACAATCATTTCGGTATCGTCATGCCAGTGGGTTGATTCCATCCCAAGCGGCTCAAAAAAGTGTTTGTGGGTGTATTCACGGAGTGTATAATCAGAAAAGCGTTCAACAATAACCGACATCAGAAAGTAGGGCATATTGCTGTATAGGTGGCGCGTGCCGGGTGTAAAATTTAGCCCTCGCTGGTAGGCGAGCATCTCTAATGCCTGCTCTTTTGTTGTGGTATCATCCAGGCCAATATCTGCGATGGAGAGAAGGTTGAAAATATCGCGAATGCCGGATGTGTGATGGATAAGCTGCCTCGCTGTGATGGGATCATCAAATTGCGAGATTTCGGGTATGGAATGGCGAAGATCTGCATCAAGATCCAGTTTTCCCTCCTGTTCCAGCATCAACAGAGAAGCGGCTGCAAACTGCTTTGAGATCGATGCAATCATAAAGCGTGAATCGGGCCGAAGCGGAATGCCATAGTCCAGATTAGCAGCACCATAGCCATTTGCAAAGATCAGCTCGCCGGAGTGGTTCACTCCAACAGCGCAACCGGGTGTCTCTAAGTGGGTAAATTCATCAAAAATGGAATTGATGGCAGATTCTTCAACGGTTGCTAACCCGCTGTTTTGAGCAACAGCATGTTGAGCAAAGCAAATGAAGAGAAACAATAGCGGAATAAGGAAAGATTTCATTACAAAATTTTAGGATACAAGAAATACCGATAGAAAATAGGTAAGTGGTGTGTGATTTTAAAACAGTTGTGTTTTAAATAGGATGCGACTTACAAAATTGGTACAAAATTTCGAAAAGCATGAATTCAATCATCTGTGCTTCTGTGGCAAACATAATGACTCAAAACTCAGATTTTGCTTTTTTCACATCCCACAAAACTTAAAGCATTTTCATCACATCATCGAGAATTGACCGGTTTCGATAGGCACTGTAGAATGAGGCTATCCAAACAATAGCATGTATGGTGATATTCATCCAGGTAAAGTCCATACCGGATAAACCAATACTAATCCCAAAAATGAATAGAATGATATACCTGATTCCAAAAAACAGGAAATACAAAAGAATAAGCGTACTGAAGAAGACAAAGATACGGTCACCAATTGAAACCTCTTCCTGCTGTTCGCTTTGCTGTAGCTTCTCTTTTAGTTCTCTTTCGAGCCGGCTCATTTAGTTTGAGTTGGTTGAAGTTAGTACTGATATCAAGATAGTGTTAACCGCCCCCGATGCAAAACCTTTCGGGACTAATCAAGAGCGCGAAGAGACGCAAAGTTTTTTCGAAAATTTCTAAGCGTTACTTGCGCTCTTAATGGTTTAGGAATTAATGCCCGTGTCCATGGGTGTTGCCGCCGGTGATGGCATTCCAGTCGAACTGTTCGGTCTGGCCATGGCGCTCCCACCAGAATGGCAGGCGCTCGCGCGGGTGGTTGCCAATCTCGTTCATGGTGGTGGCATCAAACAGACGGCCGTTCAACATGGTGTAAACAACATTTTCGGTATCTCTGATATCCTCAAGCGGGTTGCCGTCAATCACAATAAGGTCTGCCAGCTTCCCAACTTCGAGTGACCCAATATGGGCGCC
This sequence comes from Balneolaceae bacterium, assembly GCA_007134085.1. GTDB lineage: Bacteria > Bacteroidota > Rhodothermia > Balneolales > Balneolaceae > Rhodohalobacter. The sequence continues at coordinate 2,633 of SLLL01000206.1, read as the reverse complement.
CATACCAATGTAATTTGCCGGATTGATGGTAGCCGTGCGAAGGGCATCGTGATTGCTCATACCACCCTGAACAAACATCCAGGTTTCCCAGTGGGCAGCCAGGCCCTGTACCTGTCCGTGTCCGCCGATGTTCACGGTTACGCCACGGTCGTGCAGCTCTTTGGCTGCTGCTGCGCTTTGCATGTGGCCGGCTTCATACTCCTCATAGGGAATCATGGTGCGGTGGCGTGATCGTGAATCTACAAGGCCACGCGGCATGAAAGTGAGCAGGCGCTCATTCTCCCAAACGTTGGTGTGCTGGTACCAGTAAAACTCGCCACTCACGCTTCCATAGTTTACTACAAGGGTTGGCGTGTAGCCTACATCAGATGCTTCCCAGAGAGTCAGTACATCGTTGTAAAGCGGATAGATCGGCACGTTGTGCTCAATGCCGGTGTGGCCGTCGAGGATCATGCTCATGTTGTGGGTAAAAGTGGAACCGCCCTCGGGCACCACATTCACGCCGATCTCACGGGCGGCCTGAAGCACCTGCTGACGCTGATCACGGCGCGGCTGGTTGTAGCTTTTCACTGCGGTGGCACCAAACGCTTTGGTTCTTCTGAGAGCCGACCTCGCATCCTCAAGGCTGTTGATCACGGTTTTCTGTACGTTTTCTGCCCCGTAGAGAATCCGGCCGGTTGAGAAAACCCTCGGGCCAACCATATTACCGGCTCTCACCATCTCCGACTGTGAGAAGATCATCTCGGTGTTGGAGGAGGGGTCAAACACGGTAGTTACACCGAACGCCAGATTGGCAAAATACTCCCATTGCTGATTGGGGCTCAAACCGGATCGAAAATTGCCGATGTGTGCGTGTGCATCTACCATGCCGGGCATGATGGTTTTTCCTTCTGCATCCACCACATAGGCGTCTCCGGGAATGGAGACATCACCCGCGGAGCCAATGGCTTCAATACGGTTTTCGCGGACCAGAATGGTACCATTTTCGATCACCTCGTCGTCATCCATAGTGATGATGCGGGCGTTGGTGAAGGCCACCAAACCTGTGGGTTTATCCGAGTTCAGCTCAAGGCCAAGACGGATGCCATCATTTTCACCAAGCGGCAGCTCTTCGGCCATATCGCCATTTAGGAATTCAAATGCTTTTGAAAGTTCTACGGTGAAATACTTCTCGCCGAGAGTCCAGTGCAGTTTCTGTCCGTCTTGCGACCAGTGAAGGCTATAACCTGCATCTTCCGCTACATGGGTAACCGGGATGGCCCGTGTGTTCGCATGCAGGTCAATGTCTGAGCCAACCTGCGGCATTGGTGCGATATACACTTTGTAAAGCTCGTGGAAAGCCACCCAGTTATTATCCGGACTTGGGGTGTACTCAAGGCCGTATTGTGATCTGAAATGGTGGCGCTCATCATGCCCATGCAGGTCAACACTTCTGAAATTGGTTCCTTGCTGATAGAAAATGCGATTACCCGCTGTATTGAATATGGGGCTGTTGCCTCCGGCACGGATAAATGTCATCTCCCCGCCACCAACAGGCATGGTATAGATGCCGGGGTTTTGTGTGTAGGCATGCCCCTGATGGTTATTGCCGCCATCACGCCGAAACACGAGAGTTTGCCCGTCAGGTGAAAAAGATGGTGTTCGATAGATTCCTTTTTCTATTGTGATTGTTTGAGGCGTAGCTCTGCGCTGATTGAGCTGCAGGGTTTTGATTGCCCCCATATCGTCATCACTCCAGGTTACCCATGCCAGGGTGTTGCCATCAGGTGAAAAAGCCGGCTCGAACTCAAGGTTGGATTCATTCGTCAACCTTTCGGGTGTTCCGTTGGGCAGGCTTTTTTTCCAAAGATAGCCAGCCGCGTTAAACACCACGGTATTTCCATCGGGTGAGGTTACGGCATGGCGAACAGCTCTTGCTGTGAACTTATCAGGTGCGGGATCAAACTCAAAATGTACCACATCTGCAATCTTATGATTCACCTGGGCAATAAATGGAATCTGCTCCACTTCGAGCGTATTCACATCAAGCTTATGGATACCACCCATAGCCCAGAAAATGAGGTGGCTTCCATCAGGAGTCCAGTTGAAATTGGTGTAGGGGCCAAAAATTGCCCAGGCTTCCTGCTGGTCGCGGCTCAACCCATCAAATACCGGGCGTTCGATACCGGTATCAAGATCGCGGAGGTAGAGAACCGATTTGGTTCGCACCCGTTTGATGAAAGCCATTGTATTGCCATCGGGCGAGATGGTGGGAGAGATGGCGCCGCCTGGTCCGCCGGTGATTCGTTCAACCCGGCCTTCTTCACGGTCGTACCGGTTGATTACATAGATCTGGCTGTTTGGATCTTTGTTGTACTGAAAGAATCCACCCGGATACACATCCTGCGAGTAATAGACATAGCGTCCGTCGGGCGAGACAAATGGCTGGCCTTTATCCTGCTGGTCGTTGGGCCGTTCGGTGAGCTGAATGCCCGATCCGCCGGTGATGTGATACATCCAGATTTCACCGGCCCCAAGCGATCGTGCCGAGGTGAAGTGTTTACGGGCAACCAGGTAGTTGCCATCGGGCGTCCAGAAGGCGTTGTTGAGCAGGCGGAAACTTTCGTTGGTAACCTGACGCGCATCGGATCCGT
>SLLL01000192.1 GCA_007134085.1 Balneolaceae bacterium | reverse complement strand
TCAATTGTACCTTGATCTGAAAGCTGTACCCAGGCCGAGTTACCTACATTCTCTCCCCGCAGCTCAATGCGAAGATGGTCAGGCTTTTGAGAATGCTTCCCATAAAACGTTCCTGTTGCAGCTTCTCGAGCGTCTTCAGTAAAATCAACGCTCGGAGTGCCGGGGCTTGCAGTATTCTGTACCACAAAGCCCTGGCCAGCGGCTATTATTCCACCGGCAATATCACCAATTCCGGTTCCATTTGTAGATCTCCAGCCTGGATTGTTTCTATTATCATTGTTGATATCGTACACCCAGGCTGCATCGTTAATACCACTGCTGTTACTAAAGAAAGTCGCTAAATCTAAGCCTGTATTAAACGGATTACCCAGCAGGCTGAAACCTGCATAGTCCGGTGGCCCATCAATTCCTCCTGTGGTAGTAGTTCCAACCCGCGTTCCCAGATCAAAACTTACAGGGTCGCCGGTTTGGCTAAATTCTGCAACTTTCGGAAATCCGGAAGTTGAGGGATCTGAACTCCCAAATACGTCTTCCTCAAAGATAGATATGAGTACACCGGTGCCTGGTCGCATTAGTTGAGTAAGATCATCTATTGGTATCCATTCACTCCCATCAGAATTCAGGGTAAATACATTGGGAGATCCGCTTGTGGTTCGTGCTCCAAATTCAGCCCCCTGTGTCCAAAGCCCTTGGCCATGTGTAGAGTTTTCTGTAGCGAACGAGGCAAAAAAGTCCTGGTAACTCTGCTCTACGGGCGAGGCAAGCGTGCGGTAGCAATCTCCTTCAGTTAATGAGATAACGGTAATATATGTAATAGTTACGTTTGCTGTGTTTGAGACAATACCATCATTATCGGTTACTCGATATCGAATGGGGGTTGGGTTGCCTGTAAACCCCGCATCCGGGGTAAACGTTATTGCACCGGTTGTTGCATCAACCGTCCACTCACCTTGCCCATCTACTGTAAACGTTTTTCCGTCACCCGATAAAGAACTGCCAGCAGGATAATCACCTTCATCAACTGAGATAATTACTGACGTGGGATCAAGAGCAACAGGATCGCCATCTTGATTTGTTCCTGCATTATCATTGGCTAATACGTCTACCGTTATAGGCGTGCCAGCTTCATTATCTAAGTCGAAATCATCAATGGCAGTTGGAGAGTTAAAATTAAAAATCTCTACCCATGGGCCCGGAGGATTGTCTGGTAATCCGGCTGTAATAATTGTGTGATTGTCTGTCTCAAAACCAGATTCTACACCCTGTATTAGCACAATCTCATCAAAAACAAATTCACCTTGAGTGAAAAAGTGCAAAAATGCATACGGCTCATTATTGTTTTGTCGATCGCCTGGAGCAGCTCCTGTACCCGGTTTACCATAATATTCCTGAGTATTGTAAACAGAATTGTCTAAAGCTGTAATTTGCACGCTGGGGTCATTTGGAAGAATATTAATAAGATCTTCTGTAGTAAAGGTGATGATAGTGTTGCCTTCACTTCTTATTTCGAGTGCATTAAACTCATCACCTGCTGCCAAGGCAAATCCAAAATATTTTTGAGGTTCATCAAATGTCAGAGTAACTGATTGGTTGTTTGCAATTGTAAGAAAATCGCCTGTTCCGGCACCATATTCGTTGTCTGCATAAATACCTGTATCAACAGTAAATTGCACTTCATCCGGTAGTGTTTGGTCGAGTACATAAGTCCCAATATCGGAAACAAAACCATTGGGGGGGTTTGCCCAACTCCCAAGGCCTAATGGAACTTCATCAGGATAATTGTTAAAACTCACTTGACCTTCCGGGCCACAGTTAGGTCCACATTCAAGAGGTTCTCCATTAAGCTCAAAACCTTCAAATTCTTCAACATCAAATGACACAGGATCAACAAAATGAGTGGGATTAAACTCCATCTCACCCGGCGGGCTCAGATAAAGGCCAACTGTTGAGGTTTGTGCCTGCAGCGTAGTGTTAAAAAACATAACAGCGATGCAGGAAAAAATTATTGCGTTAAGCGCTATCGGGCGTGTACGCAACCCATTCACAACTGTTAAACATACAGTTCTATAAAGCATCATTATACCCCATAAAACACTTTTTATAATGACTTTGCGCACTCCTATTGTATCCCGAATTGAATCGTTCTTTTTTACCATAACCTGTTTTTACTAATTTTTATCCCTATATAAAATGTTACTTACCCTAAGTGAAAAACTTAGTTAAAAAAACAAAAAATATCATATGTATTATTACAGAATGTTAACCTAAAATGTAATATCAAGGAATTTCATATTTCACAAAGGCATTCAAGCTACTGCACAGCACTCAAGGACATAACCAGGCATGCACCTCTCAGCACATTACTCATAACGCAATAGTGGCAGAAAAGAATTAACGCCCTAAAGTTCAGTGAGGTTATGATTTCAACCCGAAACCGGGTAAAAGGGAAGAAACCTTAATAAATGTACTGAAAAACCCCATAGAGTGGGTTTAACACATTGCGTCTGTTAGCGCATCCCGTCATTTTTTAGTGGGAGCGGTTAAAAAATATAAAGCCGCACAATCAGGATAGGAAATGTTCAAAAGCTATGGCACAGGCTGGCCGCCTGCGCCATTTTAATATTATTCAGCTACTTTTTCTTTTGCTGCTGCAGATCATCAATGGATAAACCCTCCATAACAGCATTGTAATTGGAGAGATCTTTCGGGAGGATAATTCGGTTTTCGTCCTTGCCCAATCCGCTGAGGACATTCAAATATTTCTCTTTCAGCTGGAGCTGCATCGCTTCGGTTCCGTTTGGCTGAGACAGGGCATCGGCAATCTGTTCAATTGAGATGGCTGTTGCTTCTGCAATCGCTTCAATCTCTTTTGCCCATCCCTCTGCCTCGTTAATTCGGCGCTGCATTTCCGCCTCAGAGATGTTTACAATTTCTGCACGGCGGCCCTGTGCATCATTCACATTGGAGTCGCGCACACCTTCAGATCTGGCGATTACTGCACGGCGTTCACGCTCGGCTGTCATCTGGCGCTCCATCGCATTCTGCACCGTTCTGGGTGTATTGATATTTTTAATTTCGTATCGATGCACTTTGATCCCCCACAAGCGCTCCACTTCACTAAGTACTGATACCACTTCCTGGCTCATCTTGGCACGTTCTTCAAAGGTTTCATCCAAATCCATCTGCCCAATCACCGAACGTGTAGTGGTTTGAGCAAGCTGAACCGATGCATACCTGTAATCAGTAACACCATAGCTTGCATTTACGGGATCCATCACACTCAGGTAGAGAACGCCGTCTACCTCAACTTTCACATTATCTTTTGTAAAACACTCCTGAGGCTCCACTTCAATGGTCTCTTCCCGCAGGTCCTGTTTGTAAACCACCTTATCCACAAAGGGAATGAGTGCATGAAAACCCGGGCCAAGCGTTTTGTGATAATTCCCCAGCCGCTCTACGATATGAGCATACTGGTTAGGCACCAAACGAATGGCCTGCAGAAATTTAAACACCAGATAGATGGCAAATAGTGCAAGTAAAATCTGGCTTACTGTATTTAAAAATTCCATTATTTCGCCCCTTTAGATGTTGAAGTTTTTACGGCACGTCCGCCTGTAGTGTGATCACTCACGGTTGCAACCCCCTCAAAAAAGGTTTTGAGATTGGCAGTTTCAACCGGCAGAACCGATACATTAGTGCTTTTAATGATTTTTCCGAACTGATCGATATACTGCTCCACAAGTTTTGTTTGAACAGCAAGAGAGCCACCCGGTTTATCAATAGCCTGTGCAACCCTTCGGATTCCGTTCGCCGTTGCCGTAGCTACAAGCTCGATCTCTTTAGCGCGGCCTTGTGCTTCGTTAATTCTGCGCTGGCGTTGAGCTTCAGAAACTAAAACCTGGCTCTGCTGCTCCCCTTTCGATTCGTTAATTCTCGCCTCGCGCATACCCTCAG
>SLLL01000076.1 GCA_007134085.1 Balneolaceae bacterium | reverse complement strand
TATCAGGACGGCAGATTTTTTGATCTATTTGATGATCCCCTTGAGGAGTACGAGCCGTTAGATATTGGTAACCTTACTGAAGAACAGCAGGATAAACTTGTAAAGTTAAAAGAGATTATCAATAAACATACAAGGCCTGATTTTTATGTGAATTAAATTTTTCATCCACCCTTAAACCACTCAAATCAACATATACAATACCTATGCTTAACAGATTGAATATTTCTTGTTCAGGGATAAAAAGCTTTATCAGCCGGTTTAAATTTCTTCAGTTGCTCATTTTGGGTTGCTGCTTAGTAACGGTACCCGAACTAACAGCTCAGAATAAACCAAATGTTCTTTTCATTGTTTCTGATGATTTGAATACAAAAATTGGCCCCTACATGGATATCGATCAACACACCCCAAATCTTGATCGGCTGGCAGCATCTGGGGTTACATTTACCAGGGCGTATGCACAGTATCCTGTATGTGGCCCATCCCGGGCATCTTTTATGAGTGGTTTGTACCCGGAAACAAACGGAGTTACCCATAACAGGGTAACGTATGGAAGCTATAAAGTGGATACACCGGAATTAGCGGGCCATCCTACAATTGCAGGATTTTTCCGCGAAAGAGGATATTACACAGCACGGGTTTCGAAGATATTTCATATGGGAGTACCGGGAGGGATTGAGCGGGGAAACCCCGGTTCGGATGAACCCGATTCGTGGGATTACACCTATAATGTAATGGGGCCGGAAACATTAAGTTCAGGAGAGTTAGAGCTGCTTTCTCCATTAAACTTGCACTATGGCGGCAATATTTCGAGAATGATTTTGCCCGATTCCAAGCAATACACACAGACCGACTATTTGGCTGCCAGCCAGGCTATTGCTATTCTGGAAAACCGTTCAAATGAAATTGCAGAAGGTGCAACCAACCTTGTTCGCGAAAAACCTGACGCTCCGTTTTTTCTTGCAGTAGGTTTTGTAAGGCCTCATGTTCCTTTTATTGCAACAGAAAGTAATTATGCAGCTTACCCAAAAGAGGAAATAACCCTTCCGGAAGTAGTTGTTGGCGATAATGTTCCAGAACAAGCCCTTCGCCAGCAAAATGAAAACCGTTATGGTATGAGTGAGGAGCAGAAACGCAAAGCGATACGGGGGTATATGGCCAGTGTGAGGTTTATGGATGAACAGGTGGGGCGTCTTCTCGATGCCGTGGACAGGCTTGGAATCAGAGAGGAAACGATTATTGTATTTCTTTCGGATCACGGATTTAATCTGGGTGAGCATGACACGTGGGCAAAATTAAGCTTATGGGAAGGTACTGTTCGGGCGCCATTAATTTTGTCAGTTCCGGGGAGCGAGTTTGAAGCTAACCATGGTACGGAAAGTGATGTGATTACTGAATTCATTGATATTTATCCTACACTAACAGACCTGAGCCCTTTCCCTGATGAAGCACCCGAAATACTGCAGGGAAAAAGCCTGATAGGGTATCTTAACGGCAGCAAATCCCACAATCCGGATCGTATTGCGTACTCAATTTCATACGGGGGTGAAGATGCAACAATCAGAACGGATAGATGGAGATATACCAGATGGGGGAATGAAGTATATGAAGGAAACGAAGAGCTCTACGATCATGACAATGACCCCGAAGAACACGTAAACCTGGCGGATAATCCAGACTATCAAGAAATCCTGATGGAGATGCGGGAAATAATGAAATCAAAACGTGAAGAGGTTCGAAATTTCAGTTTTGATTAACTAAACCAAACTGTTAATTAATTGCCATCCCGGAAGTGGCATCGGTTAACATTTACTTGCTCAAACATTTATACACTCTAACTTTATTAAACCCATAATAATGATGATTCAATCAGCTCTGAAAAAAAGAGGTAATAAACTATTAGTGCCTTTCACGCTTCTGCTTTTACTCTTCTCTGTTTCTGCTTTCTATGGATATAGTGATGAAGCAGAACAAACCGATCGTAATGATAGCAAACCCAATATCATCGTTATGTACTCCGATGATCACACAGCTCAGGCAGTGGGGGCTTACCGGGGTGCCTTGAACTATGGGCTGCAGCTCGATCATACGCCAACCCCAAATATCGACCGGCTTGCAGACAATGGTATTCGTTTTGACAACGCCTTTGTAACTAATTCCATTTGTATACCATCCCGTGCGGTAATGTTGAGTGGACTGCACAGCCACAAAAATGGGGTTTTGACCAATGCAGAAAACATCCCAATTCATCTGGAAACATTTCCCACAATTCTTCAGCAAGAAGGTTACCAAACGGCCATGATCGGTAAATGGCATCTTGGCAATGTAGACGATCCTCAGGGCTTTGATTTCTACAGTGTTTTATATGACCAGGGCCCTTATTACAATCCCACCATGAGAACATCCGATGGGGATGTGGATTATCACGGGTACACAACCCGAATCATTACGGAAATTGCCCTGGAGTGGCTCCGTATGCAGCGAGATCCTGATAAACCGTTCATGATGATCTACAACCACAAAGCTCCTCACCGCGAATGGCTGCCCGGCCCCGCATTGAACGACTATCAGGACAGAGATTTGCCGGAACCGTCTACGCTGTTTTACGATTATTCCGGGCTTACTACAGCTGCATCTGAACAGGATATGGAGGTACGGGAATCAGGTCCTCAGTCGCTGATGTGGGGGCTCGATCTCAAGGTTCCTTACCACCCCGAAACAGGAGAGCGAAACTCGGACTGGGATCTGCTGATAAATAACAACAGGCTCACTGATGAACAGCTTGAACGTATAAAAGCAGCCTATGCAGAAGACAACCAGTATCTGTATGATAACTATGCAAACATGACCCACGAGGAGATAACCCGGTGGCGCTATCAGAGGTATATAAAAGATTATCTGCGTGTAGTTCGGGAGTTGGATGATGAAGTGGGCCGGGTAATGGCTTATCTGGAGCGGGAAAACCTGAAGGATAACACCATTGTGATTTATGCCGGAGATCAGGGTTTTTTCCTGGGAGAAAAAGGATGGTTCGATAAGCGCTGGATTTATGAAGAGTCGATGCGAATGCCGCTGATTGTTCACTGGCCCGAAGGCATTGAGCCGGGTTTGGTGAGCGAACATCTGGTTCAAAATCTGGACTTTGCTCCTACCATACTGGAACTTGCCGGCCTGGAGGTTCCGCAACGGATGCAGGGGCGCTCGATGGTGCCACTGCTTCGGGGTGAAAGCCCGGCCGATTGGCGCGATGCAGTTTATTACCAATATTTCGAAGGCCCTGAAATGCCTCACAGCTGGCACGCTGTAGCCCGCCATTATGGAATACGCACCCACCAATACACCCTTGCTCATTTTCCTGATTATGATGAGTGGGAACTGTTCGACCTGGAGGCAGACCCTGAACAGCTTGCCAGTGTATATGGGGATGAAGAATATGCAGAAGTACAAGAATATTTAAAACAAAGGCTTGATGAACTTCAGGAATACTACGAAGATGATACCTGGCCGAATATTATTCCCGGTGATCCATGGTATAAGCATATTGATATAGAAGTCCGCTGATTACTTTATCTGATGATTTAAAAGGAATCGGTTCTATTGGAAGTTTTACGGATAATTTTTCCAATCGAATTTAATCCTCTTCCAAGAGGCTATAGGAAACTAATTATATACAAAACAATGCTTTATTGCCACGGAAACACGGAAAAGCACGGAATATTCAGTGTATCCGTGTCTCTGTGGCGATATTTCACAGCCTGTAGAGCGGGAATCATTTTACTTCGAACTCACTACCAAAAAACAATCCATTTATTCATTAACAATTCTGATGAAGTATTTATCAACCCTTAAAAAAACAGCCGGCATTGTAAGTTTAATTTTTCTGGCCGCATCTATTGATGTAATGGCACAAAGCGAAGAGTTACATCAAAAACCCAATTTTATAGTCATTTTTACTGATGATTTGGGGTACGGAGATGTTGGACAGGATGGATCAGAACTCATTCAAACTCCCCATATAGACAGAATGGAGAGAGAGGGAACCAGGCTGACAAATCATTTTTCAAGTGCGAATGTTTGCACACCTTCACGTGCTGGTTTGTTAACAGGCCGCTATGCCATACGTTCCGGTTTAGCTCATCATGTACTGTTTCCTCACAGCGAACATGGCCTGCCACACGATGAAATTACTATTGCAGGGGCACTAAAAGAAGCCGGATACAGAACAGGAATCTATGGAAAATGGCATTTGGGTACGATAGATGTATCCTGGCCAACCGAGCACGGATTCGATGAATTTTATGGTATTGCTTACAGCAACGATATGAGGCCACTGCCGCTCTATCGAAACAGTGAGATTCTTGAAGATCCGCTCGATCAAACAACATTGACAAAACGGCTAACTCAGGAAGCAATAAACTTTATCAAGGAAAGCCCTGATGAGCCATTCTTTATCTATCTGCCGCATCCAATGCCGCATGTTCCTCTCTATGCATCTGAAGATTTCATCGGACGTTCAAGAGCCGGCATGTATGGCGATGTAATTGAAGAACTTGACTGGAGTGTTGGTGAGATCTTAAGAGTACTTGATGAGCTGGATATCGACGATCGAACAATGGTAATCTTTACCAGTGATAACGGGCCTTGGTTTGAAGGCAGTGCCGGTTCATTTCGCGAAAGAAAAGGTGGCGCAAGCTGGGAAGGTGGGTTTAAGGTTCCTTTTATAGTTCGGTGGCCCGGTGTAATTCCCCCCGGTGTTACTTCGGAAGCAATTTCAATGAACTTTGATGTTTTTCCAACCTTGCTCGAGGCCGCAGGTGTGGAGATTCCCAATGACCGGATAATAGACGGAAAGAATATTTTACCTGTTTTACAGGGATCTAATACGTCTCCCCATGAATATCTTTACTTTTTTGATAATGAGCAGATTACCGCCGTACGCTCACAGAAATGGAAATTTGTTATACGCTCATATTACAGGGGTGGCATGTTCGGTTTTGAGCGCAATTACTACAGTCCGGGTTTGCTATTCAATTTAGAAAAGAACCCAGAAGAACAGTTCAGTTACACCCGCGAATACCCTGAGATTGTTGAAAAGATGCTTGAACGGCTTGAAAGAGGAAGAGCAGAGCTGGAGCCTTTAGGTATTCATTATGAAGATGATTCAAATTAGATAAACACTAAACAATAATAATTTTAATTACGAAGAAATTGAGAACCCTGTTTAAGCGATCAATCCATTTAGGTGTCTTTTCCTTGGCCTTTTTTGTTGTATCAGGATGTGCTATGGGTGACAAGGAAGATGTAACATTCTCTTCCAACCCTAATATTATCATTCTTTTTGTAGATGATATGGGCTATGGAGATGTTGGAGCTTATAACGAAGAATCAAAAATTCCCACTCCGAATATTGATGGTTTAGCTGCTGAAGGAATCCGATTTATGGATGCTCATGCACCGGGAGCGTTATGCCATCCATCCCGATATGGGTTATTGACTGGCAGATATCCATTTCGCACAAATGTAAATGTGTGGCCGAATGAACCGGTGATTGAAGAAGGAAGGATGACGATTGGGTCAATACTTCAAAACAAAGGATATCGCACAGCTATGGTAGGCAAGTGGCATCTTGGCTTTGATGAATCCCAGGCCATAGACAGGCCATCCGACTCAGGGCAGGGAGCAAATTTTCAGGCGGCCTATCGGCAATATGATGTAGATCTGCCCCTGCCGGGAGGCCCGTTTGATCGCGGTTTCGACTCTTTTTTTGGTATGCGGGCATCTACCGATATCCCACCCTACTTTTATGTTCGGAATGACATGATTGTTAAACCACCAACCGATACAACAGATGCTAATTTCAGTGGGGGTCACTGGACTGATATTCAAGGGGCTTTTTGGCGGGCAGGAGGTATTGCCCCGGATTTAGAATTGATAGATGTTCTGCCGCGGTTTATCGAAGAGTCCGTCCAGGTAATTCATGATCACTACGAAGCAGGTTGGAAACAGCCATTAATGCTCTATGTGGCGTTGCCTTCACCTCATACTCCCTGGCTTCCCACAGAACCTTTCGAGGGCATAAGTGGTGCAGGTATGTACGGTGATTTTATGGCGATGGTAGATGCGGAACTCGGAAAAATTTTACAAGAACTGGAAAATAAAGGAAAAGCAGAGGAGACACTTGTAATATTTACCAGCGATAATGGCCCGGTTTGGTATGATAAGGATACAGAGAAATTTGGCCACGACTCCATGGGGGGCTTGCGTGGCATGAAAGGCGATGCCTACGAAGGTGGCCATAGAATGCCGTTTATTGTCCGCTGGCCGGGTGTGGTTGAACCGGGTTCTGTAACGAATCAAACAATCTCCTTTACCGACCTTCTGGCCACCTTCGCGGATATTACGGGAACAGAACTTCCGGAGGATGCCGGAGAAGATAGTTTTAGTATCCTGCCTGTACTGGCTGGAACCCAGCCGGAATCAGAAGCGATTCGGCCGCCGGTTGTAGTTACGGTTGGCCGTGGTATGCGATCCATACAAGACAGAACCTGGAAACTGATTGACGGACTGGGATCGGGTGGATTTACTACACCGGTGTTTATCGAGCCCGGCCCCGATGATCCTCAAGGGCAACTTTACAATCTTGAAGAGGATTTGGGAGAAACAAATAATCTATGGTTTGATCACCCCGAAGAGGTAGAAAGGCTGCTGAATTTGTTGAATGAATATGATAACAATGGGCGCAGCCGGCCTTAATGGTTTTGAATAAATAACAATTGTAATATTAAAATTTCAGCAATAGTTAACATGAGACTCACAGCCCAAAAATCAATTCTCCCTAAGATAGGACACCTCCATATTGCTACATGCATACTTATTTTTACTCTTGTTATAACCGGCTGCACTCAGGAGGTAGATGACTCAGTTGCGGTTGATTTTGGCCAACCCAACATCATTGTGATGTATTCTGACGACCACACAGCCCAGGCAGTGGGTGCTTATCAGGGAGTTTTGAATTATGGGCTGCAGCTCGATCATACACCAACCCCAAATATAGACCGGCTGGCAGAGAACGGAATTCGATTTGACAACGCATTTGTTACCAATTCCATCTGTAAGCCATCCAGGGCGGTGCTTTTATCCGGCCTGCACAGCCATTTGAACGGTGTGTTAACCAACGGACAGAATATTTCCATTGATCTTGAGACGTTCCCAATGTTGCTTCAAGAATCGGGCTATCAGACCGCGATGATTGGCAAGTGGCACCTGGGCAATGAAGATGATCCTCAGGGATTTGATTACTACGAAGTTCTTTATGGACAGGGCCCCTATTACAATCCAACCATGCGTACCACGTACGGGGATGTTGACCACCATGGCCATACCACCGAAATTATTAGCGAGCAGGCTCTTCGCTGGCTCCGTAACGATCGGGACAGAGATCGTCCGTTCATGATGATGTACAACCATAAAGCCCCTCACCGTGAATGGCTGCCAGGCCCGGCGCTGGATGATTATCGTGACCGTGACCTGCCGGAACCATCTACTCTTTTTTACGGATTGCAAAATAAAGATGCCCCTGCTTCAGAGGAAAGCGCGATTTATTACCCGGGACTAACCACAGCTGCACAAGAGCAAGACATGGAGATAGGTACAACCATGACATGGGGAAGAGACTTAAAAGTGCCGGTTGATCCGGCAACGGGTGAAGACACCGAAGGATGGGGTAATTGGCAACAATTGGTTGAAACGAACAGGCTAACTGATGAGCAGCTCGAACGGATCATAAATGCTTATGCGGAAGAGAATGAATATTTACTTGAAAATTACCACAATATGACTCAGGAAGAACTGCTTCGCTGGAGGTATCAGCGCTATGTGAAGGACTATTTGCGGGTAGTTCGTGAAGTGGATGATGAAGTTGGGCGGTTAATGGCATATTTAAAGCGTGAAAATCTATATGATAACACCATTGTAATTTATGCCGGAGATCAGGGTTTCTTTTTGGGCGAAAAAGGCTGGTTCGATAAACGCTGGATTTATGAGGAGTCGCTGCGCATGCCGCTGATTGTTCACTGGCCGGAAGGTATTGATCCGGGATTGGTAAGTAAAGAGCTGGTTCAAAACCTGGATTTGGCTCCTACAATTCTTGAATTGGCAGGCACGCAGGTTCCAGGTTACATGCAGGGGCGTTCTTTGGTACCCATATTGATGGGTGATAGCCCAAGAGATTGGCGCGATGCTGTATATTACCACTATTTCGAGGGCCCACCTGCCGTGCATCGCGTAGCCAGGCATTACGGAATTCGAACTGATAGATACACCATTGCCCACTTTCCAGATCACAATGAATGGGAGTTATTTGATCTTGAGACAGATCCCGATCAGATTCGAAGTGTCTATGGTGAACCTGAATATTCCGATATCCAAGAGCGGCTCAAATCCAAACTCTATGAGCTGCAGGAAAAATATCAGGATGATAGTTGGTCAGATTTTCATAAAAGCGATCCCTGAGTAGGGAGATGTATCGAAAGACAGAAGCCGTAAGGATGTAGCCCTTGATAGATTTGCACCTCAGATCGATGAAACTAAAAAGTGGAGCAAGCTTCCCTTAGCTGCTCCTCTTAATCTTATCGATCTCAATTTCAAACTTCTGCAGCTTCTCTTCTTTCTTATTGATATCCTGCTCGGCTTTGTCGATTCTGCTTTTTACATCGTCAAGAAGCGAACTGCCGCTGCTGGTTGGCTTAAAGTAGCTCAGTGACTCTTTCATCTGGATCAGTTCACCACTCAGCTTGTTGATCTCTTTTCGAAGCCTGTCTGCCTGGTCCTGTTTCTTTTTGATATCGGCAATATCATCAGGTGAGAAATTTTCAACATTCTCTTTCCCAACAATTTGCGCGGCAGATTTTGAAGCTCTGAACCGTTCATAAATCACATCACATGTTTCGCGGTACTCTTTCCACATGCGGTTTTTATGTTTGATGGGCACATAACCGGCTTTTTTAAACTCTTCCTGTAGCGGTTTTGCAAGCTCAACTGCCTTAATGGGATTTTCGTGTGAGGTAAGCTCTTTTAGCTGGTCAAGAACAGCCTCTTTCTCTTTGAGGTTATCTTTGCGCTCTTCTTTTACCTCTTTGAAGAAATCGCGGCGACGCTCGTAGAAATGATCCATCGCATCTTTAAACTTCTTCCAGATTTTTCCGGATTTTCGCTTTGGAACCGGCCCAATTGCCTTCCACTGGTTCATCAGCTTTTGGAAATCTTTATGGGTTTGCTCCCACTCTTCTGATTCCTTCAGTTCATTCGCTTTTTCAATGATTCCAAGCTTCTTGCTGTAATTCTCATCTTCCTGCTCGCGAAGCTGGTCTATATTTTCGCTCTTTTTCTCGTTGAAGGCATCGGTAGCAGCCTTAAACCTGTCCCACATTTCGTTTTCATCTTTTTGTGGCAGGTTACCGGTTTTTTTCCAGCGGCGGTGCAGCTTATTCACCTTTCTGGACGCTTTGGCAATATCATCGGCGTCAATCAGGGCTTCAGCTTCATCAATCAGCTGCTTTTTCTTAGATGTAAACTTTTCGATCTCTTTTCTGTACTTCGCATCGTACTTAAAGCGCATGGCGTGGAAACTATCCTGCGCGGCATGGAACCTGTCCCACGTGTCCTGATTTTTTTCGATGGGTACGCGGCCAATTCTTCTGAACTGCTTGGTGTAGTCGGCTAATTTTTTGTCAAGGTCATTCCAGTCTGCATTTTCGTCAGCTGAGCTGATGAATTCCTCCATCTTTTCAAGGATAACCAGCTTACCGGTCAGGTTATCTTCTTCCTGCTGCTTCTGTTTTACCAGCCGGTCAACTTTGTGCTCTTCAAATGTGGTGAGGAGTGCATTGAAGGAGTTTTCAAGTTTTTCTTGCTCTGAATTAGGTATGGGTTTAATCTGCTCCCAGCGCCCTTTAATTCGGGCAACATCTCGGGTATTGGCCCATTTTTCTTCGTCAATTATTTGCTTCAGCTGTTTGAGAACATCTTTTTTCTTTTCGAGATTCTCTTCCCGAATACGCTTTTGCTCTTCGTAATGAGCTTTTTTCTTCTCTTCTAATGCTTCCCGAAGAGTATCAATTTTTTCTCTGTACGGCTTGATGTCAGCGCCCTCTATTTCGGGGCCATCACTCCACTTTAGGTCAATATTTTCGAACTCCATGGTGGCATACGCCCAATCGGAGAGCTCTGAAAGGCTTTCTGCCTTTTCCGCGAGTTTCCTGTAGTAGTCTTCGGGAGCTTCTTCTTTTTCTTCTGAAGGCTCCTCATCACGTTCTGTTTTGGCTTCAGTTTCTTCTACAGCTAGAGGTTCCTCAACTGATTCCGTATTTAATGCAGCCGCTTCCTCGATTTCAGGTTCTTTTATATCCTCTGCTTCAGCTTCCTCATCAGCCTTCTCTGTTTCAGGTTGTTCAGAAACTGCTTGTTTGGCTTCGGGCTTTTCTGCTGTATCCGCTTCAGTTTTGGGCGGTTCCTCAACTTTTTCTTCTTCGGTTTCATCAACTGCTACGGCTGTTTGCTCAGCTGCTTTAGGCTCATCGCCCTCTACTGGCCCTGTTTGATTTTCATCTGCTTCTTTTGATTCAGTCAGCTCGCTAAATTTGTCCCTGGCGCTGTTTATCAAAGTTTCGAAGTCTCCAACCGCTTCGGCAGAGTTAATTTCTTCAAGAAGGCTATTGAAGCTAGATTTGATATCCTCAACATCAGAAAGCTCCGCTGATTTTTCAAAGAAGCTGTCAACTTTACCAGAGAGTTTTTCAAAAGCCGTTTCAAATGTTTTGATCTGTTCTTCTGCGCTATCCGGGTCCACATTGCCAAGTGTTCTCTCTTCAAACAGGGATGTGCCTTTCAGTTTTACTTCGCCGCTGCTGGTTATGTAAGCAAAGTTATTTTCAAAAAGGTGTTTAGTATCGGGGTCGGTGGTGGTTTTTTTCTCAGTCAAAATACTTGCCGGATTAGGGTGCAAAATTACGGCTCTAGGCCTTCTGTGTTTAGCTTTATAGTTTACTGAACATTCAAAATGGAATCAACCACTACAGCAAACGCTGTTGAAGCGGTGTATGTGGCATAAACCAATGATATAGAAGTAGCGTTCTTTTTGATTGATAGTTGAATGGCAGCGGCTGCCTGAAAAAACAAAAGCCCCGGTTTGGGGCTTTTGATTATAGAGAATTAATTTGCGTTGTGTATATGTACATCTCGTTGAGGGAACGGAATTGACAAGCCTTCCTTGTCGAAAGTTTTATATACCTGCTCGTTCATTCTGAAAAAGACCCCCCAAAAATCAGCAGAATTCACCCATGCTCTTACAGTGAAATCGACTGAACTGTCGCCCAATTCTTTCACTGCCAAAAATGGTTCGGGATCTTTTAAAATCCTTTCGTCTTCAGATAGTAATCGTTTTAGTACCTCATACGCTTTATCAACATCATCACCATAAGCAATGCCAAATGTCCAGTCTACTCGGCGGGTTGGTTGTCTCGAAAAATTTGTAAGAGAGCCAGTAGAAAGCGGCCCGTTCGGTATTAATATGGTTTTATTGTCAGGCGTAGTTAATATGGTTACAAAAATCTGAATCTCTTTTACAGTGCCCATATGTCCCTGAGCTTCAATAAATTCACCTACTTTAAAAGGCTTGAAGAACAGAATTAAAACACCCCCGGCAAAGTTTTGTAACGTCCCTGAAAGAGCCAAACCAATTGCAAAACCGGCAGCACCAAGTATTGCGATGAAGGAAGTCATTTCAACACCGAGTACACTTATTGCCGTAATGTAAACTAATATTTTCAGAAGTATTGAAGAGAGGCTTACAATAAAACTTTTCAAAGTTTTATCAGTATCACCACGATCCAAACCTTTTTTGATACCAGAAACCAGGATCTTTACAACCCAAAGTCCAATAATTAATGTTAAAATGGCAAAAACTAAATTTAGGCCATATTCAACAATTAATTCACTAAAGTTAAAGTTAGATAAGTCCATTATGTTGTTAGTTATTGTTATTAAATGGAAATTAAGGAAAAAAGAGGAGCAATTCTTAGTATGTAATGATTACTTAGGAGAGTTTAGTGGTAATAAAGAATAATTACCTGTTGTTAGTACGCCTACACAGATTGTTTGATAACGCTGCCGAAGCCAGTGTGGTTCTATGCTTCGGCAACG
The DNA here is from genome assembly GCA_007134085.1 of Balneolaceae bacterium. Taxonomy (GTDB): domain Bacteria; phylum Bacteroidota; class Rhodothermia; order Balneolales; family Balneolaceae; genus Rhodohalobacter. Next base: position 2,420 of record SLLL01000076.1, on the reverse strand, counting down.
TTCTATGATTTTATATTAACGCTTGCAGTGATAAAATTAACCTTCGAGGTGGCTGCGGAGCATCCAGGCAGTTTTGGAGTGCACATGCAGACGCTGTGTGAGTAGGTCGATACTGGCTTCATCATCCGCTTCATCGCACGCCGGCAGAACCTCCCGAGCTGTTCGGAGAATAGTTTCATTGTCTACAGCCAGCCTTCTTACCATCTCAAGGGCTTTGGGCTGATCTGAATCTTCTTTGATGGAAGTAATTTCAGCATATTCACGAAATGAGCCCGGTGCCCGATACCCAAGTGAACGGATGCGCTCAGCTATTTCATCAATAGCTTCTGCAAGCTCAGTGTACTGCTCTTCGAATTGTGCGTGCAATGAGTGAAAAAGCTCACCAGTAACATTCCAATGATAGTTGTGGGTTTTGAGATAAACCATATAGCTATCTGCAAGAACACGCGATAACCCTTTTGCTATTTTTTCTCTGTTCTCTTTTGATATTCCGATATTTACATCCATGTCGTTATCCATAATTTTTGATGATTTTTTTTCGTTTGTACTGTTTACAATACATACTAATATGACAATAATCTATGGACTACCATTCCAAAAATGCGCATCAGCCTGACTGCGATTTTATGAATTGAAATATTAACTATAAGACTCTACAGCTTCCTCAACAGATTTGAAATGCTTGAAAACGGTAATGAGCTTGGTTACAACAAGAAGGCTTTCGATTTTTTTGTCGGCACGGCAAATTCTCAAATCTCCACCGGCTTTTTTCATGGTTGTTAATCCGCCAATAAGCATGCCTAAGCCGGAGGAATTCATAAATTTAACCTTGCCGAGATCTACCACAACATTTATTTTTCCGTCTTCAACCAACGAATGTAAAAGCTTGGTAAAATCTTCGGTGCTTGGCCCGCCCATTACATTCCCCTTCATCTCAATAATTACACATCCGTACTTTTCAGTTACATTGGTTTTCATATGTTTTAACCTGTAGGTTTAGTTAATTAATCATTCACTATTTAAATAATTTAACTGATATAATCAGAAAAAAGTAAAAAATATTTTTTATTGAAGTACTTTTCTGCAGGCTCAAAGTATTAAAATGTTCCAAAATGGCCTGTAAACTGATTTCTCGTAGGCTCCCAGCCAATGGATACCCCAAAATCGAATGCAAGATTACTTAACCTGAACCGAGAGCGGATACCAACTCCAAAAACTGACCGGGATGATTCAATCAGATTACTGCTGTTGAGGTCGGCGACAGTCTGAGAAAACATCACCAGATAGATTCCGGAAAGATAGGCAGGGAAAAGCAACCCGCCATTATCAGGAAATACAAGAGGGATAGTGTACCGGTTCGACAAAATGCCCACGTTATTTGCCCCGAGTAGTGGAATTTCCGAGAAACTGTCAGAGTACTGTGAAATCACATTAAACACGGGGACGGTGGTTTGTGAATATACCTGCAGGGAGGTTCTCAGGGATTGATTCCAACGTGAAAGCGGTGAAACATAGGTAATGGCTCCCGCCCTGATTCCCTTTCGCTGAGACAGGTTGCCAACTGTGTTCAATGGGCCTGCATCGATGTTGATGGTATCATCGTTAAGGCCATACCGCCCCTCAGCAAAAAGAACAAGTCCGCTATTTGGCTGGAAATCTCTGATGAACTGCCGAACCCTGTAATTGAAAACCAGCCGCAGGCCAATGGTATGGCGGGTGCCAAACTCTGATACGGGTGTAGATTCACGGAAAGGATCCACGAAGCGAATTTGTGATACAAAATATTGTGGCTCTATCAGTATTGATGAGAAGCGCACGTTGCTCTCTAAACGAAACCGAACAGGCACTTTTAATGATGCACCGCGTGATTGCTGCATCAGAGTAATGACTTGATCCTCCACTGTTTCATCTTCAGCTTCTACCCGAAAGCCGGTTAGTGCCGGATTGTTGAACGCCTCAAGCTGAAAGCCAGGGAAAAAGCGTTTGTTGGTGTAAGTGATGTTTCCCCAGATTCTGTCAGCATAGTGGTTTACGTCCATTGTGTACGATTGGCGGCTCATTACATCCACACTTTCAATATTTACACCAATTTTGTCAAATCCGCCAATGCTCTCAATATCCGGTGCCCAGAAACGGGGCTTTAGCCAGCCCAACCCGGTTTTGAAGGGCTTCGGCTCCCACTCATCATAATCAAAATCGAGATCCCTGTTCATCAAGGGCCTTTCCACGGCGCGAGCAATGTTGCTATTCATGCTCCAGGCTGCCGAGGGAATTTGCCGGCGTTCAAGTTCGTCAACGTTAACTGTAAAAATTTTGTGTTCATTAATCTTTTGTTGAACAAAAGCAATGGCAGAGGCATCGGGCGAGTAGGCAGGTTCGTAGGCATTGTGCAGGCTTTGAGTGAGCTCCGTTACGGTATG
>SLLL01000187.1 GCA_007134085.1 Balneolaceae bacterium | reverse complement strand
TGGGCATCTTTCATGTTTACAATCTCCTGGTTCAGCTCTTCAATGCGTTTCTGCTGCTCTTCAAGCAGGGAGTCAAGATCGTTCGTTCCACTTTCAACAGGCTCCTGCTCTTCAACAGCTTCTTTAGAATCTTGCTGCTCAACAGTTTCTTTCTCTTTTGCCTGAGCCTTCTTTTCTTCTGATTTTACACTCATTACAACTAATTACTTCAACTTCAGTTTCTGTTTATTCTTTTGCCATACACAACAGCAAATAACATGCCACTCCACAATAAATGACAATCTTTCGCTGATTTTTCTCTAAAACCAAACAACTACATTCTGAATATCAATTCATTCAAAAAAGTAAAGTCTTTTTTATCACGAATGACAAGGATACAATTTAATTCAAATAATTTTGGCCTTGAATTGATTGTCGGGAACAGGGTGTCTGGTGAAGGATGGATTGAAAAATTTCTTCAGCCGTTTGAAGTCTTTTTATTGCCTTTGATTATTAACGGCCTTGAAATTTTTCCATCCTTCGACAGAACCCGCCGACAAACAATTCACCGCCTTGATTTTTGGTTCTTTTGTATCAAGACAAAAGAACGTAAAAAGATATGGCGTATATCAATACTCCTTTCAACCTGTCATCCCGAAAATCCCGACAGCCCAATATTCCTTAAACGGCCAAAACTCAATTTGTCGGGATATTGAGGGATCTCCCCGTGCAAACATCAGTTTTGCAGAGGGGTAAATTTTTTTTCACATTCCCGTGGAAAATAGATACCTATCGATTTTATACTAATCTGATTAAGCCCCCACTTATCACCTTTTTTTCACGCTGAAAAATATTGCCACAGAAGCACGGAAATACACTGAATATTCCGTGCTTCTCCGTGTTCCCGTGGCAATAGAACATGTTTTCAAACTACTTTTTGTTTATTGATACGTAGTATTCTCACAGCCTCTTTAAAGGGGACTTTTACATATCAAAAAAAATCAATCGCCCTTTCAGGCTGCTATTGGGATAACTCAATAAAAAAATATCTGCTAATCCTCAGATTCGTAGAAAAACTCTATCAAATTCCCGTCCGGGTCAGATGCAAAAACAAACCGCCCTTTCTTTCTGTTCGCCGGCCCGCTGAGAATCGTCACCTCTTTATCGCGCAGATATTTTGCCATTTCGTCCACCTCATCGGCAGAGTTCAGGTAAAAGCCGATGTGATCTACCCTGAAGTCTCTCGAGTTGGGGTCGTAACTTGTTTCTGCCTCCACAATAACCAGGGTATCTTCTTTCCCGATTTTATACACAGCCATGCTTTGGCCCATGGTTCGAACAAGTTCAAATCCAAGAACTTCACCATAAAACTCTTTTGATCGCTCTATTCTGTTCACACGAATGGTCATGTGATTAATGCCGGTTGGTTTAAAATTCATATAATGTTGATGATGTTTGGGTTTGGTAATCTCTATTTAGGGTGTATAAACTTTCTGTTGTTTTACTCCTCAGCATTACAAACTACAAGTTTTCCTGCTATCTTTGTACCTCAAAACAGCAAAACTTTGTATTGCTGGTTAATTTATTGAACTTCAAACAATTCGTTCTCCTAACCATTCCAATTTGGCGGTTTTATACATCATAGCAACACCTATCGGCAACCTCAGTGATATTACCCACCGGGCAGTTGAAACTCTCTCACTGGCAGACATGATTGCCTGTGAGGATACGCGCACATCATCCGTTTTGCTGCAGCATTACGGCATCAGCAAGCCGCTTTTTTCATTTCACCAGCACAATGAGCACCATAAGGTGGAGCATATTCTCAATATTTTGAATGGCGGGCAGAGCGTGGCCATCATCAGTGATGCAGGTATGCCGGGCATTTCTGATCCCGGTTTTCTTGCCATCAGGGCAGCACATCAAAACGGGCATACTGTAACGGTTATCCCGGGGCCCGATGCCATCACCACAGCAATTGTAGCGAGCGGCTTGCCGAGCGGCAGATTTACATTTGAGGGGTTCCTTCCGCCAAAAAAAGGGCGGCAGACCCGCATTAAAGCCATTGCCGATTCAGAAATTACTACTGTTGTATATGAGAGCCCTCATAAACTGGTGCGTTTTTTAGAAATGTTAAACGATTTTTGTGATGAAGACCGTTGGGTATGCGTTGCGCGCGAACTCACTAAAAAGTTTGAAGAGGTTAACCGCGGCTTGTTGAAAGATGTACTTGCTGATTACAAACAGAGGCCATCGGTTAAGGGCGAAATTGTGGTTGTAGTAGCAGGGAAAAATTATTCAGAATAAAACCATTCCAAACAGCAGTTCATGAAATCATTTGTATTCTGGGATCATAAATGGGCACTTGCCCTCACTGCGCCTGTACTGCTGGCGTTCTCCTTCCCGCCTTTTAATGCATCCATCTTGCAAATTCCGGCGTTTGTAATATTGCTCAGGCTCGCTTCCATTTGCGATACAAAACGGCAGACTGTTTTCTACGCCTATCCGGCATTTGTGCTTTGGAATCTCTTTTCCACCTACTGGCTGATGATGGCCACTGTAGCCGGAGGCCTCGCAGCAATTCTGGCGAATGCCGCCATTATGCTCATTCCTCTCTTGATCATGCGGTGGCTCTTTCTTTCCGGTAAAAATCTCATTTTTGCAGCATTCATTGCGGCTACAGCGTGGGTTAGCTACGAATATCTGCACCATCGATGGGATCTTGCCTGGCCATGGCTAACACTCGGCAACGGATGGGCAAACCTGACCGGAGCCATTCAGTACATCACTTTTACCGGTGTTCTTGGCATCTCGTTCTGGGTTGTATTTACAGCAGCCCTCATATTTGCCTATCTCAACATCCCTTCTAAGAAACACCTTTATTTCGCCATCGCCATCTTTTTTGCCTTCCCGATATTCTCAGTACTCTCCATGATTAGCCTCAGCAGCTACTCCGGCAACCCCGTAAATGTTGCCATTGTTCAGCCCAACTCCGATTCATACCAGCGATACGGCGGCCTTCCATCACTCAATGCCCTGCTCGATCATCTTCTTACTCTTTCTGATGAAGCACGCACCGAGACTACGGATGTGATTATCTGGCCCGAAAATGCACTGGATACCTCACTGACTATAAATAGTGCATATTTTGATCGAATAAGAGATTCACTTGCCGTGTGGGATGCCAAACTAATTACAGGCTCCGGATTTATTGAATTCTATACAGAAGATGACAAGCCCGCAGTATCCAGGCAAACCGGAGATAGCCGGCATTATAATGTATTCAACGCAGCTGTTTTTCTTCAACCCGATATGGCATCTGAGATCTACCGCAAAGGCAGGCTTGTACCTATCGTTGAACGCTTTCCGTTTGTGGAGTTTTTCCAGCGCATCGACATTTTTGAGTGGATAAACTGGGGTGATATTATGGGTTACGGATTGGGCACAACCACCGATCAATTTGTGGTAGCCGACGCCAAAACTCCCGCACTCATCTGTTACGATTCTGTATTCCCAAACTGGGTGAACCGTTTTGTGCAGGAAGGCGCAGGTTTTCTCACAATCATCACCAACGATGGCTGGTGGGGCGATTCTCACGGGCATATCCAGCACTTTGCCTATGCAAGGCTACGGGCCATTGAACACAGAATGTGGATTGCGCGGTCTGCGAATAATGGCATTTCTGGCATTATTTCTCCCGACGGCAAAGTACAGGTTGAAACCGAATACTGGACCGAGGCCGCCTTTCCGTTCACAATCTATCAATCCGAGCGCCGAACCTTTTACAGCCGCCATGGGGACTGGATCGGTGTACTCAGCCTCTTCTCTTTGCTTTTGGGGCTGATCTTTTTAAAATTTGGGTCAAAATCACTAACCGACCAATAAATCAATGACGTTCAAATCAACCCTCGCCATTTCACTCATTTTACTGCTCTTCACAGCGTGCTCAAATTCTGAAGAGATCGAAACAACTACGGATGAACC
>SLLL01000056.1 GCA_007134085.1 Balneolaceae bacterium | reverse complement strand
GTATCACCCATAAAAACGGAAGCGGGATATGAGTTGTACCATAAAAATCCGAGGCAGGCACCTACAAGAGATGCTGCAAAAATGGTGAGTTCGCCCGAACCCGGCAGGTACATAATGTTCAGGAATGAAGAGAAATCTACCCGGCCTGATACATAGGCAAAAATCCCCAGTATTATTCCGGCTATAGCGGATGTTCCCGAGAGCAATCCGTCGAGGCCATCGGTAAGGTTAGCAGCATTACTGACAGCCGTGATGATGAAAATTACTACCGGAATGTAGATGAGCCATGCTGTTGATTCACCAAAAAAAGCATAATCAATATTTACATCTTTCAGGAATGGAACAGTGGTAAGTGTATTATACTCCTGAAATGCCGGCCAGAAATAGAGAGTAGCACCAATTACCACACCCACAAAAACCTGGCCAATGATTTTAAACCACCCGTGAAGCCCGGATTTATCTTTCTGAACAACTTTGATGTAATCATCTATAAATCCAACTCCGCCAAGAACAATCACTACAAATACAATCATCCAGGTGTAAACACTGTCCATACGCATCCAAAGCAGAGCAGGGATTACAGTTGCAAGAATTATTATTACTCCGCCCATAGTTGGAGTATCAGCTTTGGCGAGGTGAGAATTCAGGCCAATATCATCGCGAATTACCTCTTTCAACTGCATTTTTTGCAGCCAGTGGATAATTTTTTTCCCGATGAACAAACTAATGAGAAGGGCAGTAGCTGCCGCAAATGCCGTTCGGGTGGTGATATAGTCGAAAGCACCAAATCCGGGTGGATTTATTACATCATTTATCCAGGCGAGGAGTTCGTACAACATCAGGCAACCTCCTCTTTTTGATGGTGGCCATTACGCTCCTTCAGGGCTTTTCTTGCAATTTCCCGGTCATCGAAATGGGAGCGAACACCATTAATTTCCTGATAGGTTTCATGCCCTTTGCCAGCGATGAGTATGATGGTGCTCTCATCAGCCAAGGAGATTGCTGCGTTGATTGCATCTTCGCGTAGAGTGATAGCTTTTACCCGGCCTGGGTTTACAAACCCCGCCATGATGTCGCTGATGATTGCATCGGGATCTTCCGAACGGGGGTTGTCGGATGTAACAATAACTTCATCCCCGTAACGCTCTGCAATTTTTGCCATAACAGGGCGCTTAGTTTTATCGCGGTCACCACCGCAGCCAAACAGGATACAGAGCTTTTCGCCCGATTTTTTTAACTCAGTGAGTGTTTTAGCTACATTTTCAAGAGCGTTTGGGGTGTGTGCATAGTCAACAAAAATAATGGGCTCTTTTTTTGCTTCCAAAATACTTTCTACACGTTCCATACGCCCGGCTGCACCCTTGCAAGTGCTTAGTGCAGAGGCAATCTTTTTTCCGTCAAACCCAAGTGCAGTGCATGCAAGCAGTGCCTGTACAACATTATAGGCATTAAATTCACCAACAAGAGGTGATTGAATTTCCGCGCCATCAATCGAGATAACAAGGCCTGAGGCGTCAGATTTCAAGATCTCTGCATTAATGAGTCCGTTGTTTTTAAAACTTATGGAAATGACCTTTGCAGGGGTTGAGTTGGCCATCCAGCCACCGCGTTCGTCGTCGATATTGGTGATCGCCCAGCTGCTCTTCTCAAGTGAGTTGAAGAGCCTTTTCTTTGCCGAGGCATAGTCATTCATGGATGAATGATAATCCAGATGATCGTGCGTAAGGTTTGTAAACAGAGCCACCTTAAATAGGATGCCGTTCACCCGTTTCTGATCCAACGCATGCGAGGAAACCTCCATTACCAGATACTTACTGCCGGCATCAACCATCTGCTTCATGTCTGCGGCAAGCTCAATGGGGTCTGCTGTTGTGAGCCTGCTCTTGAAGATTTCGCTGTTTACCCGTTTTTCAACAGTGCCGAGCATGGAAGTGTTATAACCCAGCTTGGTAAGTACCTGCCAGATTAATGTTGCGACGGTTGTTTTACCATTTGTACCCGTTATGCCGATGACGGTGAGCTTTTCAGCAGGATTGCCAACCATTTTCTGCGCAAGTGGCCCTAAAAGCCTTCGGGTACTTCGAACTATAATTACAAAAACATGAGATGGAACCTCAGGCTTGGTTTCAGCAATAATTACAGCAGCACCACGTGAAATTGCTTCTGAGATAAAATTATGGCCGTCTGATTTAAGCCCCTTTACGGCAATAAATATATCGCCCTTTTCAACATCGCGAGAATCCTGACATAGCTTCCCAACCTTTTCCGGCTTCTTGCCGAAAAGAGAAATCGGGTTGCAAAATTCTATGATGTTTTTGATCTCCATCAGTTAGAAGCGATGTTTTGTTGCCTGTTAAATGCTTGTGCTCGCCCTCGCACGGTTACGGTTCTTCCCTGGCGCATCAAATCGCCGGCGCTGGGAAATTGTTCGTAAATAGTTCCTGAGCCTACCATTTCTATCTCAAGGCCTGCCTTTCCAAGTAGGTACGCTGCCTGCCGCATGTTTTTGTCTCGCAAATTGGGGATTCGGGCAAAACCTTCGGGGATAGAATCTGCCGGAGCATTTTCTAACCTTAATTCAATTATTGTGTTTCTGTAGGCCTGGCTTCCGGGAGCTGGTATTTGAGCGGCTACGTATTGTCCACGGCCAGTTGTTGTATATGGAATTCGGCTTCTTTGCAGCAACAGCTGTGCATTATCAGCACTCATCCCTTCAAGGTTAGGAAGTACAATTTGATTGCTCTGTGCAATATGGCCAGCCGGCTGAGCCCGCTGAATAGAATTTTGCAGGCCCGATACCCGCTGTGCAATTTCTCTGAAAACAGAACCGGCAGTAAAACCGCCAAAAATACTGGTTCGGGGTTCATCAAGAAGAACAAGAATTACAAACTCGGGGTCTTCAACAGGGAAAAAGCCCACAAATGAGGCTCTGTATCGTGCCTGGTAACGCCCATCGATAAATTTTTGCGCAGTGCCGGTTTTACCTGCAATACGAAGCCCATCAACTGCAGCCCAGCGTGCAGTACCTGAATCGGAGACTGCCTGCTCAAATACCGGCAGTAATTTTTCAATAGTTGATGGTCTGGCGATTCTTCTTACTCTCTTAGGTTCATTTTTTTCGATGATATTACCAAACTCATCCGTAATGGATTCAACCACATAGGGTTTCATCAATTTGCCTCCATTCGCAAATGCAGCATACGCCTGGGTAAGTTGTATAGGTGAAACCTGTACCTCATAACCGATTGACATCCAGGGCTGGGTAACCCGGCTCCATTCGTATGGGCGCTGTAGCCTGCCTGCAAGCTCACCGGGAAGGTCGATATTGCTTGGCGTGCCGAAGCCCATATTTCTTGCATATTGATAAAAGGTGTTTGGCTGGATTCGCTGTGCAATTTCAGCGGTGGCAATGTTAGAGCTTTTTGCCATTACCTCAGCGAAGGTAAGTGTACCGAGCGGATCATGGTCTCTCATGAGCTGTCCGTGAATCATAAGCTGGCCGCTGGCGGGAGTTTCAAACGTTTCATCAAATCGAACTGCGTTTTGCTCTACTGCCGCAATTGCTGTAACGAGCTTAAATGTTGAACCGGGCTCAATAATATCTGCTACAGCAAAATTTCGTCTGTTTTCATTTTCGATGGTAGCAGGTGCATTGGGATTATAAACCGGATAGTTCGCCATCGCCTTAATAGCTCCTGTCTTGGGATCCATAACAATTGCGGTGCCATACTTTGCAAGATGGCGCGTTACACCATCCTTAAGCTCTTCTTCAACAATAGCCTGTATTTTTGAGTCGATAGTGGTGTGTAGTGAATAGCCTTGCTTGGGCAGTTTCCGGGGGGCACCTACATAAGCAAAAATTTGATTAAGGCGGTCTTTCCGAACCTGTTGCTCGCCATCGTTGCCGCGGAGAATGCCATTGTAGCGGCTTTCAAGCCCGGCCATGCCGTCCATATTATGGTTCACAAAGCCAACAACATGCGCAGCTAATGAACCGAAATTATAGTTTCTTCTGTACTCCTCTTCGAGAATTAAGCCTCTTAAGCCGAGTTCATTTAAATCATCGTAAGCTTGAACAGGTACACTGCGCTCGAGAACAAGATACTGAGAGCGGGCTGGCGCACTGTTTATTCTGTTGATGTACGATTGAGCTGAGCGCCCTGTATGTGTACTCAGTACAGAAGCAATTTTGCCTACTGCATCGGTTCTTCTTATCAAAAGCGGATCAACAGCTACCTTATAAATGGCGGTATCTGTTACAAGCAGGGAGCCGTTTGCATCATAAATATTGCCACGCTGTGCAGGGATGGAGATGAAATCGATTGCCTGAGAGCTCCATAACTCCCTGAAACCATCACCCTCCACAAAGTTGATACGCAAAATTTGCACAAGAATAGCGGTTGGGAGTAACATCAATAAACCCAAAAGCAAAAACATACGGCCCATAATGGAGCTGCGCTGGTTCATTTCGCTTCCGCTTGTATATAGATGATTTGGTCGGCCGGTCCGGCATTTATAAAGCCATGCTGGCGCGCTATACTGTAAATTTGCTGAGGGCCGGTTAAACGGTCGAACTCAAGCCTTGTTTGGTGGTACTGCCTCTGTGCCTTGTTAAACTCGCTTTCAAGCTGATTAACCTCGGTTAATGCCTGTTGCGTATTAAACACATGGGCGATGTAGAGAATCCCGCAAATTCCGGTCAGGAAACTTACGAGTATAACCTTCCAGGGGGTAAAAGCCGGAGGTTTTGTTTTTTTGTTTGTTGGGGTGCGTCTGCCATGCATTGGGGCAGCGCCGTCTGTATAAGTTTTTTTTGAGTAAATGGTTCTACGTTTGTTTTTGGCGACTTTTCCGCCGGAGATACCTTTGCCGGGTGCAATTGGAGGGCTCTTTACAATCATTCCTCACCTCCCGCTTTTTCTGCAACCCGCAGTTTTGCACTTCTCGCAGCAGGGTTTTTTTTGATCTCTTCATCCGAAGGAGTGATGATCTGCCGTGTGAACATCTTCAGGGCTGATACGGGATTTCCGTAAAAATCCTTTTCTACTGTACCTTCAAAGTTCCCGCTCTTGAAAAAGTTCTTAACGAGCCGGTCTTCAAGCGAGTGGTACGATATTGCTACAATTCTGCCGCCCGGGCTAAGAATTTCAAGTGCATCGGTTAAGCCTTGTTTCAGTACATCAAGCTCTCTGTTTACCTCAATACGAATAGCCTGAAATACCCTTGCAACTGATTTTATGATATGCCTGCCGTACAATACGCTTTCAATTGCTTCGCGCAGTTCTAGTGTAGTTTCAATGGGCCTTCGGTTAACGATTTCCCGCGCTATTTGCCTGCTTAGGCGTTCTTCTCCGTAATGGTAGATGATGTCGCGTAGTTTTTCGTAATCGTAATTGTTCACAACATCATAAGCTGATACCCCGCTCAGTTCACTCATTCGCATATCAAGCGGGCCATCATGCTGAAAGCTAAAACCTCTTCCCGGTTCCCTTATTTGATGAGTGGAAACTCCCAAATCAAATAAAATACCGGTAATTTTGCCGTGATAGTTTGACGGTATGATGGTTTTCAGATAACCAAAATTGCCTGAAACAGGTTGAAAACGCGGATCATCTCCAATCTTTTCAGCTGCTGCACTGTGGGCTTCACTATCCTGGTCTACTCCGAGAAGGGTGGCATCACTATTCAGATTTTTGAGGATAACTGAGCTGTGTCCGCCACCCCCAAGAGTTGCATCTATATATATTCCGCTTTTATCTGTGAGCAAAAATTCAACAGAAGTGTCGAGAAGAACCGGTATGTGGGGATAAAAATCACTCATTACATCAGTCCTCATCATCAATGTCTCCTCCCATTACCTGCTCAAAAAGCTCCTGGTAAGATTCGAAGCTAAGTTCGTTATCAATCTCATCCAGTTTATCCGGCGACCATATCTCAATCCGTTCGCCACTGCCTATAAAAATGGCTGTGGTGTTTATGTTGGAAAAATCCATCAAGTGTGAGGGGAGAGAGAGGCGGTTTTGTTTGTCTAAAACAAGATCTTCTGCAAAACGCAGAAAATTTCGTATTACAGTACGGCCATTACGTGAGAAATTGTTGATCTTAGCAAGTTTTTTCTCAACAAGTTCCCAGCTATCCTGCGGATAGAGGTAGAGGCAGGGTTCCAGGCCACGGAGAATGGTGAAGCGGTCCTGTGCATCAGGATTTACAGTTTTGCGCAACTTAGCCGGGAAAGCAACACGGCCTTTGTTGTCTACACTGTGTTCATATTGCCCTTTGAAGCTTGGCACGAGGATCTCTGTTTTTGATTGCTAAAAAAGTTCTTCAGGATAGTCTAAACAGGAATACAGACAATTTCTCCCACTATCCCCCACTTCTCCCCACAATGTACCCTAAAGCCCCCTAATTTGTCAAGCATAAAGTAAAAGAAAATAAACATCGTACGGTGTATGAATAGAAATGTCCAAAAAAACACAATTCTGGTTCAGTAAAGAACTATTAGTTGGTTGGTGGTACAAAGTGGGAGATGTTATCGGAGAAGAGGTAAAAAAAATGATCTGATAACGAATCTTTTTTCGTGTAACATGTAGCAATGATGATTAAAGAAGTCATCACAACTTTAAAAAAACAGACTAAAAAACGTTAAAGAGATATGAAAAAACTATTACCAACATTACTTATAGGTTGTTTAATTGCCTTTGGATTCACAGACACGCAAGCCCAGGATACCCGGTTTGGGCTGAAAGGAGGGTTGAATTTCTTCAGTATAAAAGGCGAAGCAAGTATCAGCTTTATGGGTTTCAGTGAAACCGAAACATTCGACAGCGGTACTCAGATGGGTTTCCATGGCGGCATTTTCATGGAAAAACCGTTGAATGAATTTTTATCCATTCAGCCTGAAATAAACTTTATCCAAAAGGGTGGATCAGAGTCAGATGGTGGCGTTGATGATTTTGTGGAGTTTGAAGATGAAGATGTAACGCTGAGTTATATTGATGTTCCATTACTGCTTAAAATTAATATCCCTCTTGAGGGAAATCTTTCACCGTTTATAACTGCAGGCGGATATGTAGGCTATCTGCTTGATGCAAAGGTAAAGTTTGATGGAACAGTAGAAGATATCTCGGATGACGTAAAAGACATCAGCTATGGATTGCTTTTTGGAGCGGGCGTAAATTTTGGCAATTTCTTTGTTGAATTACGCTACGATTATGGCCTCTCCAACATTTTTGATACAGATCTTTTTGATGAAGATCTAAATGGTGATTTTGACGATGATTTTGGTTTTGGTGATATTGGTTTTGACGTTTCCATTCGAAACCGAGGCTTATCACTGGCAGTGGGAATTATGTTCTAAAAAATGTTTTTTTGAAAAAATAAAAAAATGCCTTGCCTTAAGAACAGCGCAAGGCATTTTTTTTCTAATTTTTTTTAACATGAGTAAGCTTATACTTATTAATACAAATAAAATCAATATTTTATAAATCCTAAAAAAATTAGCTAAGAGTAGAAAATTCTATTTTTTTTCAATACGAAATTGTAAATTTATATTAGATAAAAAGAACTAAAATACCTTGAATTACAATTCGGAGGATAGATGAAAAGTACAAAGAGGGTACTACTTACTTTAGCAGCTCTGCTTACTCTGCCATTTTTGGTTTTAAGCTGTAGCGACGATTCAACATCAGCAATTGATGAAGGCCCACCACCACCTAGCTTTAGTATTGCATCAACAACCATTCAGGAAGGCGGGCTTAATTGGGTACTTTTTTGGTTTACACCAAGTGAAGATATTCTTTTAGGGCGAACTGAAATAAGAAATCCAACTGGCAATACTTTCTTATTCAGTGGTGGAAACCAATTATTTATTGGTGGCGAAGCCTACTTTTTAGAAGAATACCTGAGAGTTAGCGGAAATTGGCAATTCAGGTTTGTGGGACAATCATCCCCAGGTGGTAAAGCATTTGATGTTCGGACAACTTTGAGTGTTGGGGCTAAAGAACTAAACTGACATAAATTGATAAAAATGGCTACTCTGTGAAAATCAGCACCTAATGGTTTTAGGGCTCAAATTTGTTAACTACAAATACAAAACAATAAAGTTCCGGCTAACCGGAACTTTATTTGTGAAAAAACAACTAATTGATACTTATAATATCCGCCAATATACCTGCCGCGGTTACCTCCTTTCCAGCACCCGGGCCTTGAATAATTAAGGGCTGATCAAAATATCTGCGGCTTTTGATGCTCAGAATATTGTTGGTGCCTGTAAGCTGCCCGATTGATGAAGATTTGGGAACAGATTCTATCCCAACTTTGATTTTTCCTTCTTTCAGCGTTCCAGTGTATCGGAGTGTGTGGTTCACTTTATTGGCTTCATCAAGCCGTACTTTCCATGATTCATCAAATCTGTGCAGCTCTTCGAGGAAAGTTACTGAATCAACACTCTTTAGCTCATCCGGAATAAGGGATTCAACTTCCAGCTCTTCCCGTTCAATATACAGGCCGCAGATGCGGGCAAGAATCAGAAATTTTCTGGCTACATCCTCTCCTGAAAGATCGTCCCGGGGGTCGGGCTCAGCATATCCAAGTGTTCGTGCCTGAATAACAGACTCGCTAAAGCTTTTGCCTTTATCCAGTTCAGAAAAGAGATAGGTCATTGTGCCCGATACCACGCCACTAATTTCAATAATTTTATCACCGGTATATTGCAAATTCTTTATTGCATGGATCAGCGGTAAGCCGGCACCCACATTGGTTTCGTAGAGAAATTGCACACCGTTTTCTGCCGCGCTGTGGTGCAACAAATCAAACTTTTCCTGGCTCTGTGTATTTGCCAGTTTGCTCGGCGTTACAACGTGGATTTTATTCTTCAAAAGGCGCGGATAGAGATCAGCAACTTCTGCACTTCCGGTTGAATCAACAAAAACCACAGAGCCTTTTTCGTAAGAGGCGAGCTTTTCAATGATTTCATCCCAGCTGTTGGCAGGCGACTGAAGTAGGTTCTTCAAAGAGTAGTTACTCTGTTTTCTGTCGTACCAAAGTGTGTGTTTTCTGTTGCAAACTCCAAGTACCCGAAGCGACCTCTCAGAGCCATACTTTGAAACCTGGGTTAAAAGAGTATTGCCCACTGCACCCACACCGGCTATGAATAATTTTTTCACTTTCTCTGCTTTCTGAAGAGTTGGGTGCTTAATGGCTTTTAACTGTGTCATAGTTTTTCTGTCCGTTTTTGTGTTCGTTAAAAAATGGTTTTAGAATATCGTTCAGTTGGTCAAATTCAATGAGAAAGGCGTCATGCCCATACTCTGATGTAATTTCGTGATAAGTGCCTTGGGCCAAAAGCTGGCTCAATTCTTTCTGTTCATTAATTTGATAAAGGTGATCGGAATCAATACCAATAACTGCTACAGGAATTGATACACTGCCAAGTACGGCTTCATACGATTCCCTGTTTCTTGCCACGTCGTGCGAATCCATCGATTTGGTAAGGGATACATAGCTCAGCGCATCAAACCGTTTGGCAAGCTTTTCGCCCTGGTAATTCAAATACGATTCCACCTGAAACTGCCCGTCTTCGTTCTGTAGTTTCCTGCCAAATTTACGGTTATAATCCTCAGGTGTTCTATAAGTTATCATCGCCATCATGCGGGCGGCAGCAATTCCGCTGTAGGGCCCGTTATCTTTTTCATAGTCACCGTTATTCCATTTTGCATCACAGTAAATTGCACAGCGTTGTGCATGGCTGATACCGATTGCCCAAGGGGTATGCGATTTACCCATTGCAATGAGCGCCGCTGCCTGGATACGCTTGTCCATAATAATGAACTCGAGTGCTTGCATCCCTCCAAGAGACCCTCCAATGATCAACTCAATGCCTTTTACATTAAGCTGATCCAGCAACTGTTGCTGAAACCTCACCATATCCCTTATGGTTATGGAGGGGAAGCTGTTCTTAAAGGGTTTATCTGTCTCCGGATTGATAGTCCAAGGCCCGATAGAGCCGTAACAACTGCCCGGCACATTAATACATATGATAAAGTTTTTGGAGGGATCAGCAATCCGCCCTTCACCAATCAAACCGGGAAACCACTCATCAGCCGCTGCATGCCCGGTTAGTGCGTGGCATATCAGGATGGCATTATCACGCGAATGGTTCAAGGTTCCCCATGTTTTATAGGCAACTTCTGCGCTATCGAAACGGTATCCCGATTCCGTGATGAATGGTTTTTCCAGATTTGATTTGATGATACCTTGGTTCATGTAAACGGTTTAATTATTGCCCACCTGTTGATGATAAGCCAACAGGTGAACGTATCTGTTCAGGTTGTTACGGGGTTTAGAAACTCAATTTTCCCATCCACAGACACAGGGTTTTGAATGATGTCAAGAACAGGGCATCTGTTTATTGAAAAAAATTCGAGTTGTTTTAGTTTTTCCGGATTGCTTTCTGATGTTTCAATCACAGTTTTAAAAGAAACATCGGTAAAGCCGGGGCGTTCATCGTTAAGATTTAAAAATCCGTGGAGATCAAGATTTCCTTCAACATCAACTTTTACAGAACTGATATCTATACCCAATAATGTTGCGTATGCTTTAATCACAATTTCCTGGCATGCTGCAAATGCTCCAAGCACGTACTCAACCGGATTCGGCCCAAGATCTGTTCCACCAAGCTCTTTCGGTTCATCAGAGAGAAAATTGAAATCCCGAACAGATACATCCGCGCGGAAACCTTCAGTTAGCTCTGACTTGGCTTTGAATACGGCTTTCGCCTTTGCAGGGTCACCCTGAACCCCACGTATGAGGCTGAGTATTGACTGCTCTATTTGTCTATCGATAGTTGTTTGTGGAATTGTTGTAGTACTCATTTGTATATTTGGTTTAGAATGATGCAGGTTGGCCTTCCGCTAAAAAGTTTCAACCTGCGTTAATCGTTGAAGGCCCGGTACCGTTTTGCGGAGCCGGGTTTTTATTTTTTGATTTATTTATGCGTGTACTTTGATTTTGCTGAATGCTTGTTCAAAGTCTGCAATGATATCATCAATATGCTCAATACCTACTGATACACGAATCAGGTCTTCTTTTACACCACTCGAAGCCTGCTCATCGGCTGAGAGCTGCTGATGTGTTGTTGATGAAGGATGAATCACCAGCGTTTTCGCGTCGCCAACATTTGCAAGATGGCTGGCAAGTTCAACGCCCTCTATAAATTCACGAGCTGCTTCGTAACCGCCATTCACACCAAATGTGAGAACAGCACCAAATCGCCCGTTTTGCAGGTATTTTTTGCCATTTTCATGATGTGGGTGATCGGGCAGGCCGGTGTAGTTCACCCAGGAAACGGCATCTTGTGTTTGCAGCCACTCAGCCAGTTTCTGCGCATTTTCAGTATGGCGCTCAGCCCGTAAAGAGAGAGTTTCAAGCCCTTGCAGCAGTAAAAAGCTGTTGAACGGTGAAAGGGCAGGCCCAACATCTCGCAAACCTTCCACACGCGCTCGTATTGCAAATGCAATATTTCCGAATGGGCCATCGGTGCCAAATACTTCCCAGAAATTGAGGCCATGATAACCCGGCGCCGGATCTGTAAAGAGCGGGTAGCGCCCGTTGCCCCAGTCAAAGTTTCCGGCATCCACAATCACACCGCCAATACTGGTGCCGTGGCCACCAATCCATTTTGTAGCTGATTCAACAACCACATTGGCTCCATGATCAATAGGCCGTGCAATTGCACCGCCGGCACCAAATGTATTATCCACAACAAGTGCTACGCCGTGTTTTTTCGCTACGGCTGAAATACCATCAAAATCAGGCACATTACCGCGCGGATTGCCGATGCTCTCCACGTAAATAGCTTTTGTGTTTTCGTCGATAGCGGCTTCAAAATCGGCAGGGGAATCGTTTTCGCCCACAAATTTTACATCGATGCCAAGCCGTGGCAGGGTAACTTTAAACTGATTGTACGTTCCGCCATACAGGTTTGGAGTGGATACAATATTATCTCCAGCTTTCGCAAGAGTAATAATTGCCAGAAATTGTGCTGCCTGGCCCGAAGAAGTTGCCACTGCAGCAACACCACCTTCGAGTGCAGCAATTCGCTTCTCAAACACATCCGTTGTTGGGTTCATGATACGGGTGTAAATGTTGCCAAAATCTTTAAGGGCAAAGAGAGTGGCTGCATGTTCCGTATCGTTAAACTGATACGACGTAGTTTGATAAATAGGCACCGCTCGTGATCCTGTGGTTGGATCGGGTTCCTGCCCTGCGTGAAGCTGCAGGGTTTCGAATTTGTAGGTTTTGGCTTTTCCGTTGTTGCTCATGGTATTGGTTGTTTAGTAGTTGTGTTGAAGTTTAAAGAGGGTAAAATTTTTATTGCGGAGGCGGCCGGCCTTCAGTTTTTGTCCCTAATAAGGAACTGATGGTCGGCCTTAATACATCTGTTTTGAACCATTCTTACGCCAGCCATTTGGGCTTTTTCTGCTTCTGTATTGTGGGTGCCCACGCCAAGCTGAAGCCATATTGCTTTTGGCTGAAGTTCAAGTGACTGGTCTACCACTTTGGGCACGAACTCAGGTTTCACGAAAACATCAACCGCATCTACCTTTGCAGGGATAGATTTTAAATCGGGATACGCTTTTAAGCCAAGTATCTCATCAGCGCCCGGGTTTACCGGAAAAATGGTATAGCCTGCTTTTTGAAGGTATCGCCCCACAAAATGGCTGTCTTTATGTTGATTTCTGGAAATACCCACAATGGCAATGTTTTTTATTTCACGTAAAAGTTCTTCAATAGCATCGGTTTCAGCCGCAAGTTCGGGCGTTGACCTCATCTTTTTGTCGAACCAGTTAGTAAATGTGTTTTTCAAAATTATTTATAATTTGATCTGTTACTGACTCAAAAAAACTATAAAACAAAAAAAGCCTCTTCCGATAATCCTTGCCTGGGAAAGATTTTCAGAAGAGGCTTTTATGAAAGTGCCTATCGTCTCATCTTTCCCGGATCTGTTAGAAAACAAGATCGGGCAGGATTTAGCACCTAATCCCCCGAATATTCATCGGGGTGGTTGCTAAGGTTTCGCAGGGCCTGTCCCTCCACCTTTCGTGATAAGAGTTCAAAGTTTTAAAGAACGATTTCCGAAATACGGATAACAAAAAAGCCCTGCCGGTTTCCCAGAGGGCTTATAAAATTCGTTTTGAATTCAGCGCACCCTCTGCATCATGTAAGCATACACATACACATCATGCAGATACAACAGGCGATATTTTTTGCTGATTTGTTCATCGCCCAAATAATAACATTCTTTTCTAACACAACGCAAACTTTTTTTTCTTATGGGGTATTCTTCCAGTGAAATTGAGTGAAAACCTGTAATGTTTTTCGTTTGTTTACTTCCATTCACCGCGCTTAAATTGTATTTTTGAGAGATAACAGATCATCAACAAAATCAATAAAAAAATGGCAAAACTAACACTGAATGATGTTGACTTAAAAGGAAAAACGGTACTAATGAGAGTGGATTTCAACGTGCCGATAAAAGAGGGGGAAATTTCTGATGATAACCGAATTGTACAGGCGTTGAAATCGATCAATTTTGTAACCGATGCCGGCGCAAAACTGATTTTAACCAGCCACCTTGGTCGTCCGGCCGATGCACCGGATCCGCAATACAGCCTGAAGCCGGTAGCCGATCATCTTGCAACACTGGTTGATGTGCCCGTTCATTTCGCTGAAGATTGCATCGGCGAAAAGAGAGAAGCAGCAGTAAATGATGCAAATCCCGGAGAAATTGTATTGCTTGAAAACGTACGATTTTATGCCGAAGAGAAAAAGAACAATCCCGAATTTGCTAAAAAACTGGCGGCAGGTGCCGATCTTTTTGTGAATGATGCTTTCGGGAGCAGCCATCGTGCTCATGCATCCGTAGCCGGTGTTACCGATTACCTGCAGCCATCCGTATCCGGTTTTCTGCTGGAGAAAGAGATTCAATATCTCGAGGATAGTGTAAACAATCCTGAGCGGCCGTTTGTGGCTATTTTGGGTGGTGCAAAAGTGTCGGACAAGATTGGGGTGATTGAAAACCTGCTCAACAAGGTGGATAGCATCGTGATTGGCGGCGGTATGACCTACACTTTCTACAAAGCTAAAGGCCTGCCAATCGGCAACTCACTTCTCGAAGAGGATAAAGTAGATCTCGCTAAAGAGCTTCTTGATAAAGCTGAAAAAGCCGGCGTAAACTTTATGCTTCCGTTCGATTCAGTAGTAGCACAAGAGTTCAGCAATGAAGCCGAACACAAAGTAGTGGACGAAGATGGCATTGAAGATGGCTGGATGGCTCTTGATATAGGGCCGCAGTCGGCCATTGCATTTGGTAATCTCATTAAAGACGCAAAAACTGTTGTTTGGAATGGCCCAATGGGCGTGTTTGAAATGAGTAATTTTGCGGATGGAACATTTGAAGTTGCACGCGCTCTTGCTAAAGCTACTGAATTTGGAGCTACTACAATTATTGGCGGGGGTGACTCTGCATCAGCAATCAAGAAAGCCGGCCTCGATGATAAGGTCTCTCACGTATCTACCGGTGGTGGTGCAAGCCTTGAATATCTTGAGGGCAAAGAGCTTCCCGGTGTTGCAGCACTTACTGATAAGTAGCTAC
>SLLL01000033.1 GCA_007134085.1 Balneolaceae bacterium | reverse complement strand
TGATCGGGCATAAGTTCTACAGCTTTTTCTGCAAGCTCTCCGATGATGTGCCCTAACTCAATTCTTCGGTTTACGCCAACATGGTCAGCCATTCGTCCTTTGGCAACTGCCATTACGTAATAGGGATGCCCGCGATCACTATACAGTTCAGTTGCCTTTTCTGCGAGCTCTTGTGCACGTTCATAGTATTCTACTTGTCTGTCTTCAACATCAAACCTAAACCCAATGGTAGAATGCAACAGGCTGGCATTCCAAAGGGCGTCGTAATGTTCCGGTTCTGCTTCAAGAACTTGCAGATAGCGCTCAAGTGCTCCCTTTTCGTCATGCGCTTCCTTCAATTCGGTGGCCTCTTGCAGAAGCTCATCAACAGATTGTGCAAATGCAGGAGTTGCAGCAAAACAAATGAAGGTGAGTGCTATAATCTGTTTGAAAAAAATGCGCATATAATCGCGAATTGGTATGTTACTCTTGTCATAACAGTAAGGCAAACAAGAGCCTAATCATTCCGCTAGAGCTATGAAAGGCGTGAAATAATCTTCGAAAGAACTCTAAACCGTTTTAGAGTAAGCTGCTTTATGCCGGGCTTTGGTGAGGTACTCATCAAAAACCATAGCGATATTTCTGAGGAAAAGCCTCCCGATTGGGGTGATGTTAAAACCGGTTGGCATCAGCAACAGAAGGCCGTCTGCTTCAAGCTGTTTCAGCTGCTCAAGCTCTTGAGAAAAATGATCGCGGAATGAAATGCCCAGCTTTTCGGAGATGTCATCGAAGTTAATCCCCCCCCGGCACATTATAGGCATGATTACAGCTTTTCTGATTTTATCTTCATCTGTAAGGCACGCTAATTTTTTTACAGGCAGCTTACCGCTGTCCAGTTTGTTGTAGTATGTTGTTAAGTCTTTATCATTCTGGATATAAAGATCGGGGCCCTGCGAGATGGACGACATTCCCAGTGCAATCATTTCAAGCTCTGCGTTGGTGCTGTATCCCTGAAAGTTTCTTTGCAGGGTTCCCTCATTCAGTGCAATACTCAGCTCATCCGTATCCTTTGCAAAATGGTCCATCCCGATATAGCTATAGCCGAAATCGGGCAGCCTTTCGATAGCATGCACAAGCATTCCCAGCTTATCCTGGGTTGATGGGAATTCAGCCTCATTCAGCAATTTTTGTGAGGGCATTATTGATGGTATATGAGCATAACTGTAAATCGCAAAACGGTCGGGCTGCAGGCTCACCACATCCTCTATGGTTTGCTTAAATGAGCTTAAAGCCTGTTTTGGCAGGCCATAAATCAGGTCGAAATTGATGCTGTTTATGCCATGCTTTCTTAGCTGGCCGGTTACTTCTTTGGTTACCTCAAACGGCTGAATTCTGCGAATAGCTTTTTGAACCTCCTCATTTGTATCCTGAACACCGAGTGAGGCGCGATTACAACCAATCTCTTTCAGTGCTATGATTTGTTCTTCACTGCAGGTTCTCGGGTCAATTTCTACGCTGAACTCAACATCATCTTGCAGACTAAAGTGGTTGTTGATCAGCTTACCAAGCCGCCTGATCTGCTCCGGCTTGAGAAACGTAGGCGTGCCGCCACCAAAATGGATCTGTTTTAGTTGCGCCTTTGGATGGATGGTTTCGCTAATCATCAGCATCTCTTTCTCAAGATAGTTAAGGTAAACATCTCCCCGGTTCTGATCTTTCGTGATGATTTTGGTACACCCGCAATACCAGCAAAGTGAAAAACAGAACGGAATATGGATGTAGAGCGATAAGGGATTACTGCTTTCCCGCCTGCGTTGATAGTTCTCTTCAAGTTGAGCATCATCAAACTCTTCGCTGAACTGTACGGCCGTTGGGTAAGAGGTGTATCTTGGCCCGGGTACGTTGTATTTTTGTACCAAATCGAGAAGATCTTCTTTCAAAAAATTCACAACAAACAGCAGTCTTTAGTTATCAAAAAGGATGTCGAATCCGCCATCTGTAGTTAAACGCAGATTCTCAGTTTTGCCTTTATGAACGAGCTCTGTAAGAGTGGTTTTCTCCAGCATCTCGTGGATGGCATCCCGTGTTTCTGCCCATTTATCATGAAGCGGACATGGATTTTTTACCCCGCAACCCGGCAGGCCAAGCGCACATTCGGTGAGTAATTGCGGGCCATCTATTGCCAGTACAATGTCGATCAGCTGAACTTCTGTTCCGGATTTTTTGAGCCGAACACCACCATTCGGGCCTTTGAATGATTCGAGAATACCTTCTGCAGTAAGCTGTTGAAGAATTTTGGTTAGAAAGTGAAATGATATTTCCAGCTTGTCACTCATATTCCGAATGGGTATAAACTCTCCCTGCTCTCTTGCGGCCAGATATAGTGAAGCTCTTAAGCCGTAAACGCATGATTTTGATAATAGCATAGTTTTCTATTTATATTATTGAGACTCTTTTATCTTAAAATACCGTTTTCCTTCAAAAACTACCACACTTTTTGTCTAAAAAGATAAAGTGTTGATTTTACGTGTTGATCCGCTATAAACGATTATCTGCCAGCCGGATTTAAAGATTTGAAAATATAAACGCCCCAAAGATGGCAACAATAATTCCATAAAACACGGCCATAATTGCCAGCCACAGCAGCGTGGCTTTTGCCCAGTTTGATTTTGAAGGGTGGGCGCCGCCGCCAAACGACCAGACAAAAAGCATGATGAAGCCAACAATGGGGATGGCCGCAATAAGTATGGTGATCATCCAGTCACCGATTGAAATAACTTCCTGTTCGTGCGTAGCGGAGAGGTTGTGCTGATTTTCCATGATTTCGACGAGGTTTAGGTTAGAGGTTATCCTAAAATCTAAAATCAGAACCATCAACTCAATTACTTTTTTACAATCACATTTAATGATCTGCTATCATGTCTCAGGATTCCGAAATAACTAGTTACCTCCGAAATGTTTTCGCAAGCAGCCAAATCGCGGGTAATCCCGGCAAAAATGCAGCAAGCATAACCCAGTGATACACATTTGGGACAGATAAAGCAGCAGGCCAGTAGCCGCTTATAAAGAGAAGGGTGATCAAAACAAAAACAATGGTAATTGTGAATAGAGATTTCGCAATTTCATCTCTGTTTGCATGGAAAAAATCAACAAGGAGCGGAGTTACTATCCCAAGCAGCAGGAGGTGGAGATAGAGAACGCGTAGTCCGTGTTCACCCGGCCATATACCAAACGGCAGCACCGCAATTAGCTGGAATACAATTTTTACCCCAATCAAAACTGCAACAGCTTTTAGTACAAATCCGCGCAGAATATTCTCCTTCATCAAAAACCAGAGGTTTATTGCCATTCCTGCAGCAATGAGAACCAATCCGGTATTGGCAGTTATAAGCATAGCCGGCGTAAGTAAACTGCGGTTAAGACTAAATGGGAAAATGAGCATGGCGCCAAACAAAATTGGCAGATAGAGCCAGCCTGATTCTAATGGCAGATGTTTAATTCCTGCTCTGTGCCATAACATCCCAAGAACTCCCAGCACAACCCAGCCTTCTGTAAATGTACCCAGAAAAAAATGGGTCATTGCGGATGATATTAACGGACTGTCAACATCAGTAAATTGAAAAACAGATACGCCCCAAGCCCCAAGTGAACTTATTATAAGGGCGATTAGAGCGGCATCAAAAAAAGTGATACTGAGTGTAGCCGATTTATTTCGTCTGTCCAGATAGTAAATCAAAGCAAACCAGTACCAGGTTATCATTACAAGGCCGGAAACAATAGCGGCAAGTGGTAACGAGGCTGTGCCAATAGCTACAGAGTGGTAACCATAAAGAAGAAAGAACGGATATGAGAGAAACCCGAGAAAAAGCATAGTGTATAGGCATACTCCATATCTCCGGGAAAGTCTTGTTTGATTGTTTGAACCCATAACAGCAGTTGCCATCCATACCATTATTGGGGGAACAACCCAGTTGAAAAACATCAGATGGGAATGTGCATGCCGAATATTTGCGAATCCAAGTGAATCCGGCAACGGCCAGAACATACCATAGCGATACAAAAAACCGGTAAAGGCAGCGATGATGAAGCTGATCAGTGATAGCTGCCATATGCGTTTGAAGAGATTGCCTTCCCTCATGTTAAATTTTGACTTTGTTAAACAGATCTATCCTACAATTTTAAAACGATGAATGGCAGCAATCACCACGCCAAAAAGTACCATGGCCATAGCCTGGTGCAGTACTCCCAGCCATACAGGTACGTGATAGACAAGGGTGAAAACTCCAATCATATACTGTGCCAGAATCAATGCAAAGACTGCCAGTATCCACTTTTTGGTATAAAAAGTAGTATCGGTTTGATAGGATCTGATCCACATTCCAATCGCCATTAGCGCAAGCAAAGTAGCCAGCAGGCGATGAATCCACTGAACGGTTACCATATTTTCGAAGAAGTTGATGGTAAAAGGCTGCATCAGCCAGAGCTCAGGAGGAAACCAAAATTGATACATTTTTGGAAACGTATTGTAAATATGCCCGGCGTGTAAAGACGCAACAAAAGCTCCATACATTATCTGAAGTGTAAGTACTACAAGGAAAAGTGATAGCCAGACTTTTAGCTCTTTAGCACCTCTTGCATTTTGAAAAGGCTTTGATTTAACATCAAGTGAAAACCAAATGCTTAAACCAAAAATCATCACAGCAAAAACAAGATAGGCAGCATGTTGATACGAAATAATTCTGTGAGGCTGCAGCAGTTCTACCTGATTCATTTGCCACATTACAGTTATATAAACAGCGATTAGAACGATTAAAAGCGAGGCTTTAAATAAATTGGCTTTATCGAATGATTTACTGGCAATGAAGTAAATGAACGGCAACAGAACTGTGAGCGCAGCAATTATACTGAGAGATTGATGTATATATGCCACTATGAAGCTACTCTTGAACGTCTGTAAATCTATCGCTTCATTAAACAGAGCCGAGTTACTGAATTTATGATATATATCAAGCCATTGTGCATCAGTAACGGGTGGAAGCAGAGCCGTGAATTCCCGCCATTCAGTTATCGCGAGACCTGTTTCAGCAAGACGGATGAGCCCGCTCGTAATGAGCAGTAAAAAAATCAGCAGGGCTATACTTCTATACCAAAACGCGATTTTTTTACCGTCAGCAGATGTCATGTTTCTTAAAAATCTTTTTTCTTAAATACTCTCAAACCAATCCAGGTTGGTATAGCCAGCCAGAGTGTCAGCATTCCGCTTGCCATGATGATGCCCATATTTGAGCCGAAGAACCGGTTAAAAACGGCTCCTGTATATCCCATCAATGCAGAGATATCAAACTCGAGCATAACCATAATGCGGGCAAGATCAATTGGGTTGAGCATGGAAACAGCTATCACAAAACGTTCAAGCCGATACTGCCCAAACATGAATACCAGCATCAAAACCAGCCCATCATACAATATCGCCAAAAAGAGCCATACTACAATGGTGAAACCAAATCCTTTTATGCGGTCATCATAAAAAGCAAGCCCAAACAGGAACCCCAGAGAGACAAAAATGAGTGTGAGTACGGCACCAAGCCCGAGCACCATCGATGAGGCAGCAGCATCGAGTAACAGAATACCATGCCATCCAAGCGGCAGTAGAGAGCCAATCACGAACGCAAGCATTAGTGGGGTGGCGATGCCGGCAAAAAGCCCCCAAAAAAGCACCTTTCTGTCGATAGGCTGTGTGAGCAGCAGTTCAATAAATTCACGGCTTTGGTAGATGTAGAGAATACCGTAAATCATCCCAACAAGCGGGATAAAAAGAAGCATTACATTCGAAAGGCTGAGCAGGGCTTCAGGCCCGCCGCCGCCAAAACGAAGAAGTGAATCGGTAAGCAGCAGAAAGATTAGTGCATAGCCCACCACCCATTTTCCGCGAAGCAGGCTTTTCCATTCATTTTTTGCGATATGCAGTAATAGTGAGTTCATGGTTTCAGGGTTTTATATTTTTCAGGCAACTTCCATCATGCTTGCAATGGCACCTTCAAGGCGCTCTTCGTTACTTTCTGCAAGCAGATTTTTTGTGGAGCCGTAGTATCGAACATTTCCGTCGAGGATAAAGATTACGTGGTCCACAAGCTGTTCAAGTTCACTCATGATGTGCGAGGTGATAATCACCGTTTTACCCTGCTCTTTTTCGGTTTGAACGCGCTCTTTAAACATCCGGCTCGATTTGGGATCAAGCCCGGCGGTGGGTTCATCAAAAAAGAGGATCTCAGGATTAAACATCATGGCGAGTGTTGCGCCAACCTTTTGGCGGTTGCCGCCGGAGAGGGTTCGAAGCTGTTTGTTTAGTTCAGGTGCGAGGTTTAGCTGCTCTATCAGTTCATGCTCAAAAGTAGCCGGCTGGTTTCGCAGGCCTTTAATAAATTCGAGCAGCTCGCGAACAAGCATATTTTCCGGATAACGTGCAACCTGCGGCATATAACCAATATCACGGCGGTATTGCCAGTTGCCGTTTAGTGTGGTTTCATTAACCCGGATAGAACCTGAATCCGGCTTCACAAGGCCAAGAATGGTTTTAATCAGGGTGGTTTTGCCGGCGCCATTCGGCCCAACAATTCCGGTTGCCTGGCCTTTTGGAATGGATAAATTAATCCCTTTCAGTACCTCAAGGCTGCCAAAGGATTTTTTAAGATTTTTAATTTCAATCATGGTATTCGATGCATTTTTGGTTGTTCATCGTAAAGTGTTTTGGGAGTGAGTACAGGCATAATTCTCTCTGCAGTATCAAGCAGGCGTATGAACATGCTTCTCATAAGAATCAGCGATTCGGGCTGCTTTTCTATAATTACAGAAAAGAGGCTCACCGGGCGGTAGGGTACGTCGCCAATACCGTCTCTGTCGAGGTCGTAGCCTTCGTAATTGCTCCAGTAGTTCCCTTCAAAAACGTTGTTATTTCGCGGGCTATCAGTGCGAACATCGAAGCTGTTTTGAATGAAATTGTTTTCTGTGAAGTAGTTCCGCGCACTGCTCGATTTTATATTCACAGCCCAGCCATTCTGCTCGATATGGTTTCGCTTAATCTGAATATTGGTGGAGCTCTCGGAATAGATTGCTACCGTATTTTTGTAAAACCGATTGCCTTCAATTGTGCTTTGGCGCATATCTTTGAGAAGCAACCCGTATGATGATGACCCCCAATTATGCTCAAACAGGTTGTTTTTCATGTCCACATCTTCCGAATACATTACCGCAACACCGGCGCCATTTTCTCTGAAAGTATTGTCGTAGTAAGTGCCTCCGTTAGAGAACATATAGTGCAGGCCGTAGCGGTTGTTACCGTTGCTTACATTGCTGTGGATACGGGCATTTTCAGCGAACTCAAGATAGATGCCGTCCCGCATGCCGGTAACCCGGTTGCCTATAATTTCCGGATTACGCACATTCCAGAGGTGGATACCGTTGCCTGATGAGGCCTCCCGCCTGTCGTACGATTCGATATGGTTGTTCCTTACCACGCCACGATCTGTTTCTGCCAGATAGATGCCAAAAAAGACGTTGTAGAGGTGATTATCCTCCACCACAAAATCACTCGCCTGATCAATCAGAATGGCTGTATAATCTCTGATGTAACTTCGCCCGGTATTTTTCAGGCCGAATCCCTGTACGGTTACACTGTCTGCGCGAATCACCATAATTGTGCCTTCGCCGTTGCCGTCAATTACCGGCCTTTCAATTCCTCTAAGGGTAATTGGCCTGGTAATCTCGATGTTGTTTTCGTGATAAGTACCGGCCAGAACGGTAACCGTATCGCGGGCAGATGCCTGATCTATTCCCGCCTGAATGGAGGTTATCGGCCCCTCAGGGCTTACTTTGATCTGAGCAAGTGCTGATTCTGTAATCAGCAGAAAGCCTGTTAAAAGTGCTGCTATGTAAAGAATGAGTTTCATGATCTCTCCGCATGTCACCGGCTCATCTGCCGGTTATTATTCAGCCACTCTCTCGTAACAATCTCCATCACCTCTTCAAAAGTAACCAGCTCGCCGCCATATTCGGCCTGCATGGGCAGGGCAGATTCTCGATCGGCATAGGCCGTGAGGTTAAGGCCCATCGGGCTTCGCAGTGTTTCGCTGTGCAGGTAAACGGCACTTTCAGCCGGAAGCCAGTTGTCCCGGTTTAAAAAATCGGGTACCCAGTTGGAGTGTATGTTATCCTTTGTGTCGGTAGTAAGAACGTAGGCACCGAGACACTCTATCGAATCGAATTTGAACGACCTTCCCTGGTTATTCAGGCTTTGTGTGCCAAATTCCGCTTCGGTAATCATCATACGGCAGTAGGCGCACTGATCACTGCCAAGCTCAATGGATTGCGGTTTTGGTTCGCAGGCTGTAAAGATCATGAGAGCTGCTGCCAGCGTCATGAAAAATAAAAGTTTACCCCTCATGGTATTCTCCTTTTAATATTTAATGTTCTCTTCCGGCACTTTTCCAGAGAAAAGAAGCCTGGTTTTTTTATTGATTCAGAGCTGTCTGTTCGGTCAGATCCCATTCATTCCGAATAAGCTCAAGCACTTCTGCCCATTCCAGGTAAGGCCCGGGATAAGCATCGTAAATAAAACTTCTCATTTTTTGGTTTGATGCGTCCACAGCCGTAAGGAACATGCCGTTTGGGCTGGGGCGCAGGCTGCTGTGAAGGAAAACAAGTTCATCAACCGGCAGTAATTGATAGCCCTCAGCAAAGTCAACGATTTTCATTGATTTGATTAGGCTCTTATCGTTAACACTCAAATAAAAACCAGCCAAACATTCTGCCGACATAAATTTGTGCTCGGTGCCATCCTGCATGATGATCTGACCACCATACCGAACTACATCAATGGTTTTACCGGTAAAGGCACAGACATCACTGCCGTAGTTTATTACCCTTGCTTCTGCTTTTTCTGTGGCTGATTGTTGCTCTCTGGTTTCGTTGCAGCCAAAACCGGCAGCCATCAACAGGCTGATGAGAACTATTGGAATTGCGTTTTTCATGTTGATCCTTTTTTATTAGCATGCCCCCCTCAGAGCATGTTTTTATCTATTGGTGATTAAGAGTTTTTCTTTGAAAATTTTTCGATCCATACTACACTACCTGCCAGCATAACTGAGAGGCCAATAAAGATTGAGCCGATATATGGCCACGAGCATGCATTGATGTTGAGCAGCTGCTTACATCCAATTAACGGTGGTTGGTAGCTCATTCCCGGTACTTTAATTGGCGCGTCCGGGTTCAGGTTATGGCCATATTCATAGCCCCACATGTAGAAATCCACAAAGCCGACTACTCCCAGAATTACCATCAAAGCAAGCCAGGTAATGACAAGTTTAACACTGCCAAGAGCGGCTGCAAAGAGCCCGAAAGCAATCAGAAATCCAAATATCCAGGGCATTACTTCAAACTCCCAAAAATCTTCTTTGTGAATCTCTGCCATGCCTATATAGTGGTTCAGTGTGTTGATGCTTTGCAGGTCGTGGCGCTTGTGCCCGGTTACATTATCTATGTGAATGTACATGCCGATACCTTCCGGGTACTGTGGCGCAGACATATCGATGGTCCAGAACGGCTGGTGGTAGAGGCCAATCAGCATCAAAGCCGCCAGCGCCATTAACATTCTTGATTTCCAGTTCATTGAATTCTATTTAAAATGTTGTTTGGTTTGATGATGGGGGTGGTTTTGTAAGTTTGGGAATAATTCCCCTCTATAGAGGCTGTTAAATATTGCCACAGAGGCACGGAAATAAACTGACTATTCCGTGCTCCGTGGCAATAAAGCATGTTTTTAAACTACTTTTATTTCTTGATAAGTAGTATTCTCACAGGCTCTAAAGAGGTGAGGCTCTTGTTACTCAACGAATCATTTTATAACCGAGTCAATCGCTTCTTCACCACCATCATCAAATCAAAGAACTAAACCTTTTTAAAGTCCCGGATTCGTTAGAATAACCGAATCCGGGTGCTTTGGGATCAACCGTCCGGCCTATGCCGGACTGAGGGGAAAACCCTTAGTTACCGCCGGTACTCCATGTAAGCGGTACATTAGAGTCGGCCGCTGATACACGAATATATCCCTGCATTTCCTGGTGCAGCGCAGAACAGAAAGCAGTGCAGTAGAATGGGTAGATACCCGTTCTTGTGGGCTCCCACTTCAAGGTTTTTGTTTGCCCCGGTGCTACAAGAATTTCTGCATTATTGGCTCCTTTAATGGCAATTCCGTGTACCACATCCCACTCCTGTTCGAGGTTGGTGAGGTGGATGTAAACAGTATCACCTACACGTATTCCTTCAATATTATCAGGGCGAAAATGGCTTCTTGTTGAGGACATATATACACGAACCACATCACTATCGCGCTCAATACGGTTGTCTGCAACTCGGCGAAGTGCATGCGGATGGTCGTTCTCTTCCATCTCATAAATCTGCTTTACATTCGGAGCAACTTTATCGGCACGTATTGCCTGTGCATAGTGCGGTTCACCGATAGTTGGGAAGTCGAGCAGCAGCTGCATTCTGTCTCCGCTTATATCATAAAGCTGTGCAGGGTGGTTTTGCTTTGGCCCGGTTGGCAGATATCTGTCTTTAGCGGTTTTGGTTAAACCTACCATATATCTTGCATCGGGGTTTACATTGTCTCCTGCTGTAATCATCAGGTGGCCAATAGAGTAGTAAGCATCAATTCTGTCAACCACTTCGAATGTATCGAGAGACCATTTTACAATCTCTGATGAGATATAAACGGATGTGTAGGCATAGCCTCTTCCATCAAACTCGGTATGGAGCGGGCCTAAACCCGGGTTTTCCACTTCACCGATAATGGTGGCATCGTAATCAAGAATAGGAATATTTTCTACATGGCCTTCAAACCGTTGGTTTTCAATCGCATCAATCATCTGTGAAAATGAGTGAACCGGAATTACAGTTGCAAGCTTACCGCCTGCAACGATGTATTCACCGGTAGGGTCAATATCCACGCCGTGAGGTGATTTTGGCGTTGGCATGAAGTAGATAAAATCCTGCCCGTCTTCAGGTGTGAGCACAGTCACCTGATCTTTTACATCGTTAATAGCTATTCCCTGATTGCCTTCGTAGTAATTGTGATAGTAGTGGGCACTCATGGTTTCACCGGCGCCATTTCGTACAAGTTCGGCAGCACGGCGCCAGTTTATGGCGGCTACATAGTCTTTGTCGTTACGTGAGGCATTTACTTCGAGAAGCGTATGAGCTTCTTCGGTGTTGTATGTGGTGAAGAACACCCAGTCGGCTGATGGGCCTTTACCTGCACGGCCAAGGTCGTAATTATATGGAGGTACCAGAATCTGGAAGTCCATCTCCATCATACCTGTTTCGGGATCAAGAGCAATGAATGAGAGCGCCCCTCTGAATTCATCGCTATAGCTGTCAATAGGTACATCAAGGTCTATTTCGTAAGGGATACTGAAACGTGTGGCACCAATTACATACTCTGAGTTTGATGTAACGAAAGAAGAAGCGTGGTTACCACCGGTGTTTGGCAGCTCAAGAATCTCTTTGGTTTCGAATGTTTGCAGGTCGATACGTGCAATACGTGGTGTATTGTTTGCATTGATATAAATCCAGCGGCCATCGGAATCTCCGTTGGTTTGAGAGATATGCGGGTGGTGGGAGTCATCCCAGGGGATGAAACCGTAACTGGTCATCAATAAAGGCTTGGTTTCTTCGGAATATCCGTAGCCTGTTTCGGGGTCCTGCGAGAATACAGGTATAACTTTCAGAAAACGTGCAGAGGGAAGCCCCCAAACACTTAGCTGGCCGCTATAACCGCCGGAAAAGAATCCGTAGTACTCATCATGTTCACCCGGTGCTACGTAAACTTTTTGTGCGGCATCACGGGTATCGAGCATACTTTGCTGCGATGGACACCCCGTAAATATAAACGCTGCAATAGCGATAAAACCCGCGCCAAAAAGCAATCCGCGTAGTGTGTTAGACTTTTTATTATCCATGGTTATGTTGTTTAGTTGATTGTTGGTGTGTTTAATAATTCTCTTCGTAGTAATACCGCAGGTACTCTACAATGGCTCGTGCCTCATCCTTCTGTACATTTTGAAAAGGCATTACCGTCATATATTCCCGAAGAAGTTCCTGGCCTACCGGGTGATCGCGAACCATACCGGATGGATTCAGGATAAAGTTCATCACAAACTCGGGGCTTCGTCTGTCCATAATGTTGCCAAGTTCCGGGCCAACCATTCGCCCCTGATAGTTGTGGCACATTTCACATTTCATCTCATAGATGTTTCGGCCCTTTTCTACCTTTGCAAGATCTAAGTCATCGCTGATTTCAATCCTTTCGGTTACCGGCCCAATGCCGTGTTCGAGTTCAAATTCAGACAGAGCTGTTTCTTCGGCTTGTGGTTCTGAGCGTTGACGCTCTGATGATTCATCTCCGCCACAGGCGTAGAAAATCGGCATGAGAAGCAGAAGTGAAAGTGTAATAAGTAAGGATTTTAACGTGTTCATATTAAATGAATTAAGACTATTTTATCTTTATTTATATCAAAAAAATTTATGCTGTGAGTGATTTCAAATCTGCAAGAACATTGGATTGTCCCGGATTTTTGCTTTGTGCAAGTTGTTCCAGAGAAACACTATGCATCATCTTCAGGATATTTCCTTTCATGGCAACCCATTCGTCATGTAGCGGGCATGATGCAATTTCTCCACATCCCGGAAGTCCAAGAGCGCACTCTTTTATGATGTTTTTGCCGTCGATGGAAACTACAATATCCATAAAGGTTATTTCTGAGGCCGGCCTGGCAAGTTTTACCCCGCCGTTTGGCCCTTTGTATGATGTTAAGAGTTCTGATTTAGTGAGTAGCTGCAATACTTTCGTGAGAAAATGGAAAGAGATGTGCAGTTCATTACTCAGCTCTCTGATGGTTACAAATTTTTCACCATCTTTCGAAGCAAGCAGAACAGAAGCTCTTAATCCATAAATGCACGTGTTTGAAAGCAACATACAGTATTAATATTTAAGAGTATTTTATCTTAAAATACGCAGATCACTCAGAAACAAGCAAGAATATTTTTAATGATTTTTATGATACTTGTCCCGGAAAGAAACCTGTTTCAAAAAATCTCACCTCAGGCAGATCAAATGAGCTCTTCAGCTTTTTTAAACAGGATGTTGTTCTCCAGGTGCACATGCTTGTGCAGATCCAGCTCAAAGCCTTCCAGGTTTTTATAAAGAATCTGATAGGTTGTGCATGCATCGGCAGGCGGGGTGAAATCGTTACTGAGTTCTTTGATCTTCTTCATCAGGTTGCCTGCACCATCGTGATCGGATTCCATCTCTGCCAGTTCATTTTTTAGTTTTTGTATCTCATCAGCAGATACAGCAGCACCTTTTTTACGCTTTGCTGAAATGCTGTTAATTAGTGGGAACACAACATCCTCCTCGGCATGCATGTGCTGCATCATTTCTACAGCGAGTTCGGCAAAGGTGTGATGTATATCGATATTTTCAGGATGTTTTTCTCCATGTACAGCTGCCACTTTTTCTGCATAAGCCGAAATTTCCTCAATCTTATTTCTCACAAAATTGTGATGGGTAGTCTCGATATAATTGATCAGAAAGGGAATATCCCAGGCCAGGAAATTTTCCTCGCCACCGGCTGAATTCTGATCAAGCTTTTGCAATTCTGCAATGATCTCAGTCAGCTTCACTTTTTTCTTTTCGCAAGCTTCTTTCAATGAGATTCCGCCTCCGCAGCAAAAATCGAGTCCAAACTGTCTGAAAATTCCGGCTGCATTATAATTCTGTGCTACTATTTCGCCCACAGATATGTCTGGCGTAAATGTTGTTTCGCTATGATTCGTCATTGTTATTGTAATCTTTTGTTTAGGGTTAAGAACAGATATTACACAAAGTAGTTTGTTATGAAACGAATATAAGGATATAAGACAACTTTATCTTTTAATAATTTAATTCATTCTCCCCCATGATGAAAGTCTGATTTTTGCTGGAAAAGCCGAACGCGTAAAAGCATATTTGAGTTGCTCTGTGTTCAATGATCAAAGAAGTAACCTACTATGAAATCATCACTATCATTCATCATATTATTCACGCTTATCGGTTTTCTTTTACTGCTGATGGATCCAAACTCAGCAACAGCACAATCAACAGGAACACTATCGGGCTATGTAACCGATGCCCGAACGGGTGAGCCCTTATTGGGCGCAAATGTTGGGCTGCAGGGTACCACTCGCGGTGCAAGCACAGATGATGAAGGGTTTTATGAAATCACCAACATTGAGCCGGGTACATACACCGTGGTAGCTACATTCATAGGGTATGAAAGCCAGCAGCGAAATAACATCAATGTGCGCAGTGCCGGCAACCGAGATATCAATTTTGAACTGGTTCCATCAGCCGAGCAGCTGGAAGAGGTAGTTGTTACGGTGTCTGAACCATTTATAGCACCGCCTGAAAATCCGGTTAGTTTCAGGCGTCTCTCACCTGAAGAGATCTCAACCTATCCTGCCGGCAACAGCGATATTGCCAAAGTGGTACAGTCGCTGCCGGGTGTTTCCGGTTCGGTAACAGGTTTTCGAAACGATGTAATTATCCGCGGAGGCGCACCAAACGAAAATGTCTATTTTCTTGATGGCATCGAAAT